>NZ_CP143423.1:724988-1041232 GCF_014337925.2 Roseobacter fucihabitans
TTCCGACGCTGGGCGATATGTTTTCGGCTGAAATTTTCGCTGCCGAACCCTCCCCGCGATGTCAGGTTTTGGCGAATTTCGGAGTGGGGTATAACCACATTGATGTGGATGCGGCCAGCGCGGCCGGGGTGGTGGTGTCCAATACGCCCGGCGCGGTAACGGATGCGACGGCGGATACCGCCATGACGTTGATGCTGATGAGCGCGCGGCGTGCGGGTGAGGGCGAACGTCTGGTGCGGGCAGGGGCATGGGAAGGGTGGCACCCGACCCAGCTTTTGGGCATGCATCTGGGCGGAAAAACGGTCGGGATCGTCGGCATGGGGCGGATCGGGCAGGCCATTGCACGCCGGTGCCATTTCGGGTTCGGCATGAATGTCGCCTATCACAGCCGATCCCCCAAGACGCTGGATTTTCCAGCACAGCGCAAGGACAGCCTGCAAAGCTTGGCGGCATCCGTTGACGTGCTGGTGATCGCTGTACCGGGGGGGGATGCCACGCATCATCTGATTAATGCGCAAGTCTTGAGCGCGATGCAGGCCCATGCGCATCTGATCAACATCGCGCGCGGCAATGTGGTTGAGGAAGCCGCACTGATCGAGGCGCTGTCGACGGGCCAAATCGGCGGTGCGGGTCTGGATGTCTATGAGTTTGAGCCCACGGTGCCGGACGCGCTCAAGGCCATGGAGAATGTCGTGTTATTGCCCCATATCGGAACGGCGGCTTTGGAAGTGCGCGAAGATATGGGCATGATGAGCGTGGCGAACCTCAAGGCTTTCTTTGCCGGAGAAAGCCCGCCTAACAAAGTGTGACGGCTCAGGAAGTGCCCGCAGCATTGGGCTGGATTTCATTGCTCCTGATCGGTACTTTCCCGCTGTGGCGACGTGTTTATCCTGGCCCGACTGGCCGCACGTGATCATGCGCATTTTGCGAAACGTAATGGCCAGCACAAAGCGTGCGGAAACGCCTCCCAGAGGGGCGACGTTTACACAGAACCCCGGCGATTTGCCGCACCGCATGACCCTGCATCCCCATCCGCTCGACTGCACGTCGCTGGTGTTCGCCAACCCAGAATGCTCACTTTTTCAAAGTGACACTCTGCGCGGTGCGAAGAGTCCCGCGGTATTTCAAGAGCTTATCCACCGCAGGGCTTCAAAAAAGGAAATCGTCACTTGTGAGGGCAAGGTTCCCCGCACTGATGACGTCAATGACACCGGGCTTCCCACCGTCATTCACGAATTCCAACCGATATGAGGTGCTCGATAATTTGGTAACATCCAGATCGGCCAGTTTTTGAACTTTATCCAGCCGCGAGACATCTATTCTGTCGACGCCCGCTTCCCAGTCAAAAATCGTGCCACCACGCGAGAAATCCGTGAACATGAAAACATCCGCACCGCGCCCACCAGTCATACCATCGCGACCCAGATCGGACACCAGAGTGTCCTCTCCCATCTCCCCGAACAACGCGTCATTCCCGGCCCCGCCTTCGATCCAATCATTGCCGTTGCCACCAAAAAGACTGTCATTCTGACCACCGCCGAAAATGAAATCACCGCCATTCCCTCCGGTCACAACATCACGGCCACCCTTGGCGTGGATATTGTCAGCATCACTGGT
Organism: Roseobacter fucihabitans; assembly: GCF_014337925.2. NCBI lineage: Bacteria > Pseudomonadati > Pseudomonadota > Alphaproteobacteria > Rhodobacterales > Roseobacteraceae > Roseobacter > Roseobacter fucihabitans. The sequence continues at coordinate 726,606 of NZ_CP143423.1, forward strand.
CCCGGCTAAGGTATTGGCCTGTTGATTGCCGACAATATGGTTCGCCAGTCCGTTAATTTCTTCAATTATATCAATGCCGTCGAAGACGCCCTTTGCCGTCACTTTGACGTCGGCCCTTTTGACCGTATCGCCGTAGACCTTTACCGTGCCGAGCTTGTCTTCATCATGCGCGCCACCACCCGCACCCTGCTGCGAGCGGACATGCAGCAGGGAAAAATCGCCCCCCGCATCCGTGCCATAGTCGATTTTCGCAAGTTCGACCGTGTGGCCACGCAATACGATCATGTCCTTATCCTGTTTGGAATAATCCAGGATGACATCATGGCCGCCGCTTTCGACCCAATGATCATGTACCGCGTCATTCTCACCAGCCACCGCGCGCCAATTGATGCTCCCGTCATCCCGCGTGTAACGCGCCAGAACGATATCGGTGGCGTCCAGCAGATAGTTGAATTTAAAGGTATCGCGACCCTGTCCGCCGGTGATTGTGTCCACCGAAAACGCCGCGCGCTGCGCCGCGCCGAACCGGCCCGCCCCGCCGGATTGCGCCGGATCAGGTTCCCCACCATCGGCAAAGATACGAATGAAATCATTGCCAACGCCCGCATCGACCCGCTGCGCGCCGGAACCGATGACGATCCGATCCACGGTTTTGATATCCTCAGGGGCGGTGACGAGTGAACCCTGATGCGTTGTGTTTTCAAAGACCTGCGCACCGCCATTGTACTCCAATAGCGCATCCGCTTGCGCCAACCTGTTCGCGCCGTCAAATACGCCGTCGCGCTGGACCGTGAGGTCCTTTTTGAGGACCCTATCGCCATAGACTTTGACAATGCCAAGAGGGTCTTCATCATGCGCACCCGTGGCCGTATTGGCCCCACCGGCACCGCCGTTTCCTTGTTGGCTGATGACTTTGATTTCCGAGAACGCGCCTTTTTGATCGGTGCCATAGGTGATGTTTGCGATCTCGACCGTGTGGCCGCGGATCACGATCTTGTCGCCATCATTCTTGTTGAAATCCAGGATCGTATCGCGGCCAAACCCTTCGACCCAATGATCATGCACATTGTCGTTTTCGCCTGCCACACCGCGCCAATTGATGTTGCCCGTCACGGAAGTATGCTGGGCGGTCGCGTTCAAAAGGGCGTGGAATTCGAAACGATCCGCGCCCTTGCCCCCCGTGAGGTAATCATCGGAGGCCCCAAAACCCAGCTTAGGGGTCATGCGGCCAGCCGCGCCGGAAGTTTGTGCCGGATCAGGCTCGCCCGCATCCCCAAACGAGATGATACGGTCGTTGCCGTGACCGGCTCTTATGATCTGCGTGCCGCTGCCCGCTTGAAAGAAGTCGCTCTGGAGCGTGCCGGTGAACACCGCCTGAATAGCCCAGGGCATGCCAGCGCCCCATGTCGGATGAATGGGTTCGGCCACATCATTATCCGCAAACCCTTCGCTTTCAGCACGCTTGATGTCCTCCAGCCGATCCACGCCATAAAAGACGTTGGCCTTGAGCGCGATGTCCCTATTTGCAACCTTGTCGCCATAAACCTTGATCTGGCCAAGAGGGTCTTCGTCATGCGCACCTGTTGCGGTATTGGTGCCACCGGCACCGCCGTTGCCTTGTTGAGAGCGCAGGGTAATCATGCTGAAGTCGCCACCGGCATCAGCGCCGTAAGTAATCGAGGCGATCTCGACGGTGTGGCCCTCGATATTGATCTTGTCGCCATCCTGATTGGAGTAATCCAGGATCGTATCGCGCCCGATCCCTTCGACCCAATGATCATGGACGTTGTCGTTTTCACCCGCGACCCCGCGCCAGTTCACCGACCCGTCATCGCGCGTATAGGCGTCCAGAACCTCCTGCTTCGCATTCAATAAAAGTCGAAAGGCGAAGGTGTCCGGCCCCTGACCACCCGAGATCACATCATTTGACTGCGCGGGTGCCACCGGGGGGGTGACCCGACCGTTTGCCCCATTGGTCTGGGCCGGGTTGGGCTCTCCCCCATCGGAGAAGCTGTAAATAATGTCATAGCCGCCGCCTGCATGAACAACCTGCGATCCCTCGCCGATGGTAATGCGGTCCATCTGTCTGAAAAGCGATCCGGTAAAGTTGGTGTTGTCGCTGTTGCTGGCAACGATCTGTGTCACCCCGGCCTCAAGCGGCGCATAGGTGGCATCGGCGTTGTTGAGGCGATCGATGCCGTCATTGTTGCGCTGGATGTTCAGATCTTTGCGCGCAACGCGGTCGCCATAAACCTTGATCTGGCCGAGCGGGTCTTCGTCATGCGCGCCGGTGGCCGTATTCGCACCGCCCGCACCGCCATTGCCCTGTTGGCTATACAGCGTGATCAGCGAAAAGGCACCGCCCGCATCCGCGCCGTAGGTGATTGCATCCAGCGTCATCGTGTGACCGGTGATGACGATCTTGTCGCCCTGCGATCTGCTATAATCGGTGATCGTATCCAGCCCAAACCCTTCGACCCAATGATCATGGACGTTGTCGTTTTCGCCCGCGACGGCACCCCAATTGACACTCCCCGAGGGCGCGGTATGCGCGGCAATTACCGACTCCTTGGCATTGATCAGCGCGCGAAATTCAAACCTGTCGGCACCTTCTCCCCCGGTCAGAATGTCATTCCCGGATTTGATGTTGGGTGGATAAACGCGCCCAATGGCCCCATTGGTTTGCGCCGGATCGGGTTCTCCAGCGTCGCCGTAAGAGATGATCAGATCATTTCCCGCGCCCATGCTCACGACCTGCGCGCCACTGCCAATACGTGCTATATCATTGAATTTTGTGCCGGTGATTTGGGTGGCCATGTGGTGTCTCCTTGGGGTTTTCAGCCCCAAAAATCAGCAGGTTTGCCAATAATAGGACGTGTTGGCGCCACTAATTCCCGTAAAAAGGGAATTATCCAGCGCCAATTTTAGGAGCGTTTCAAAGGAGCGGTTTTCTGCTCGCGTGGTCGGAAAGCATCGTCATTTCGCCGAAAAACCATGTGAAAACGCGGTGCGTGCTCCCTTCGATGCGCGAGGAGCCAGGGGCCTGGCCACGCATTGGCAGAGACCTAAGGTATCGAACCGGACATGCCAGCTGCTTTGAAATATCTTGCGACGCATTTGTTGATGTGCCCTTCAAGCAGCGCGTGGGGCTCAGTCGGGATTTCTCCAAATTCCAGGCCCATGAAGAATTGTGACACAAGTGTTTCAGGTATCGCGGTCCTGGATAGGTTTGCGAGCAGCTGCGCCAGCGCCGTTTTGACCGCGGGGCGCGCCCAGTAGTAGCGTATGCGGTCGCTGTAGCTGTATATTTGCAGACGCGATATCTCGGAGGCTGAGCCGCTGTAATACCCCTGCCAATGATTGGGATGATCGGCCATCTCCTGCTGTATGACGTCGCGGATGCGGGAGGGGTTTTCAAGATCAAGAGCCGTCTCGATATTGGCCAGAGCCCAAACCGCTTCGCGCAAGCGAAAGGTCAATTCCGGGCCTACTTTCAGAAAGAAAAATTGCTTCTGCACAAGAGATTTCAGCGCTGCGCTGGCCTGATAATCTGTTGAATGGGCTTCAAAGGTCAGACCGCTTTGCGCCAGAATGGCCTGTTTCAAAGGCTCTGCCTGTTCAGGGGCAAAGTGAAAAACCGATGTATGCCCAAAATCAACGCCGGGCTGGGTGACGACGGATACAACCCGCGCCCAGGCGTCATCAAGACCGCGCGCGTGAAACGCCGCGTGATGGGTCTGCATCGTGTCATGGAACCGCGGCACGGAGGTCACGTCGAGCGCGGCAGGTTCGTGGGTTTCGCCGCCGGGGATCGGAACCTCGGTGCCGATGACATAGATCAACGCTGACGGATCGGGCGCGTATTTTTCGGCGACGGCACAGAGGTCGGCAGCCCGTTCTGCTATTTGGGCGAATGTGGGGGGTGGCTCGCCACCGCAGGCCATACTCGCGTCCAGATGGATTTTGCGAAACCCTGCTTGGACATAGCTTTTGACCAAAATACGGGCGTTCTCCATGGCAACCTCGACCGGCTCAGCGCGCCAGGGGTTGGGGCCCAGATGATCGCCTCCCAGGATCAGCTGATCCATCGCGACGTGTGTTTCTGCGGCAAGCCCGCGTAACCAGGACATGAAATCTGCCGCCGTCATCCCGGTATAGCCGCCGTTCTGGTTAACCTGATTGCAGGTCGCTTCGATCACTGTCGCCACGCCGGTGCGCTGTGCATGTGACAGCACCGCGCGCAACACATGCTCGTTTGCTGTGCAAAAACAGGGCATGCCGATGGTTTCACCGGCCCGGTTGCGCGCGGTGAGATCTGAAATGATGGTCATGTGAAATCTCCACGGCCTTGGTCCCGCAGGAACGTGTCGATGTCATCCGGGTTGGAATTGCCTTCCATCGGTCCGCGTTTGGTCACGGCTAAAGCACCGGCTGCATTGGCTTTTTCACCGGCGATACGCAGGGACGCGCCTTGGGTCACAAGCGCAATAAACGTCCCGCCAAAGCAATCCCCCGCACCGGTCGGATCGATCTCCGGGACGGTGTGCGCTGCGAAATCATGCCGTTCGCCGAACCCCACGACTGTGGCGCCTTTTGCGCCACGTTTGAGGGCGATCACCTCGGGTTTTGCGCTCAACAGCCGGTCAATTGCGGCCTCTTCGGACAGATCGGGAAACAGAAAACCAAGGTCGCTGGTGCTGGGCAGCAGATATCGGCTGCGCTGCATGACCTCTTCCAGCGCCTCGCGCACCGCCGTGTCGCGCATCAGTTCAGGCCGTGCATTGGGGTCGCAACTTATCCAGCCGCCCTGCGTGTCTACCTGTCGCATCGTCGTCATGATCATGTGACGCAAGGCGTGGTTTCCAAGCGATGCTGCGGAGATATGCAGATGGGTGTTCGCCAAATCCAGCAGGGTGTCGGGTACATGAAATTGATCCGCCGCCGTATTGTTGAGGTGAAAGATGAAATCGCGCGCACCCGTCTCATAGTAGGACACAAAAGCCACGCCCGTGCTGTGCGCACCCGCGCGCGTCACGCCGCCCGTGCCGACACCATCAGCGGTGAGCCGCGCGATAACTGTGTCCCCGAAACCATCCTTGCCAACGCCGCCGATCATTTCGGTTTTCCCGCCCATGCGGGCCACCTGATCCAGGAAAATTGCGGGCGCGCCGCTGGGATAGGGACCGGAATAATCGCCTATCCTGCGCAGGCCGCAGTTTTTGCTGTGGGACACGAACTCGACCAGAAGCTCTCCGATTGCGGCGATGGTGGGGTGTTGGGACATGTCATTTCCTGTACTTGCACCCCCGCATCTAATTAAACGGTTTGCACGAGTCAAAAATTTATCGTCACTGATGTCAAAGCCAAGGCAAATGGCGAGCTATTAGAAATGGGTTTTCATATGGTCAAGCCGAAGATATCCACGATGAATGACCTGTCCAAGGCAATTGGAGTCTCCCGTCCGACGCTGGCGCGCTATTTTGAGGATGAAAAAGCCGTCCTGCCGTCAACGGCGCGCAAGATCAAAGACGGTCTGGCCAAGGTCGATTATGTCTACAACTTTCTAGCGACCCGTCAAAATCGCAAATCAACCGGGCTTATCGGCGTGGTTGTTCCACATTTTGAGGATCTGTTTTACGCGAGCCTTCTGGAATCAATCGAAGCGGCGGCCAGTGCTGCTGGTTTTACGATGATCACGCAAAGCTCGCACGGTGATCCCTTCTCTCAAGAGCAGGCAATGCGCAAATTGCGTTCCATGAGTGTGGACGGTGCGATCGTGGCCCCACTGGCAGCCCAGGGACACCACGAGATATTTCTGGCAGCGGGCGCAGATTTCCCGATTGTGTTTGTCGACGCGCGCCCTCCACAGCCATTGTCCGGATCGGATTTTATTGGCACGCGGAACACCCAAAGCATTGGAATTATGGTTGATTACCTGTGCAGAACGGGTCCTCCCCCGGTGTTTTTGGCCATGCCGCTCCTGAATTCAAACGCGCTGGAACGTCGGGAGGCCTATGTCCAGCAGATGCATCAACGCGGCCTGCCGGAGCAGATTATGGATGTTCCAGGTGATGCGTCATCCTGGCAATTTGAACGCTATGGTTTTGAGGTCATGGATGCTCATCTGGCACAGGGACGTTATGTGGATGCGACGATTTTATGTGCAAATGATCGTATTGCAATCGGTGCGATACGCGCGGCCAATATGCATGGCTTGTTTGCGCGCGGCACCGGGGTAGGCAGCCAATTGCGTATCGCGGGGCATGACGATCATCCTCTGAGCCGTTACATTTTTCCGGCCCTCACCACAGTTGCACAACAGGTGGCGGGCTTGGCCGGGGACGCCGTTGGAACCCTTCTCAAGCGGATCGAACATGGGCAAGACGGCAAGCCGATTGTTTTACTGCGTGACGGTGTGCTCAAGCTTCGCGAATCCGCCTGATCATCCCTCTTGTTGCTTTCCTGAATATTGGCATGTGCAAAAAAATTGACAATCTTTGAGCGATCATTGACCATTAGCCATGTAAAAAAATGGGAGGATTGAGTTGTGATGTTTAGGTCTGGATTATTTTGGGGTGGGGCGGTTTGTTTTGGTTTATCTGCGGGCGTTGCGTTTGCGGATGGTCATGCGAGCACGATTACGATTGCGACGGTGAATAACGGCGACATGATCACGATGCAGGGGTTGATGGGGGATTTTAACGAGAAGCACCCTGATATTACTGTGGAGTGGGTGACGCTTGAGGAGAATGTTCTGCGTCAGAATGTGACGACGGATATTTCGACGGGGGGTGGTGCTTATGACATCCTGACGATTGGGACCTATGAGGTGCCGATCTGGGGCAACAATGGCTGGCTGGTGTCGCTGAATGATTTGCCGTCTGAGTATAACATTGACGATGTGATCCCGGCGATCCGCGGCGGTCTGTCGGTGGATGGGGAGCTTTATGCGGCCCCGTTTTATGGCGAATCCTCCTTCACCATGTACCGCAAGGATCTGATGGAGAAGGCCAGTCTGGAAATGCCTGAGGCCCCGACCTGGGACTTTATCCGTGAAGCGGCGGCGGCGATGACGGACCGTGACAATGAGATCAACGGCATCTGTGCACGCGGCAAGGCGGGCTGGGGCGAGAACATGGCGCTTTTGACGTCGATGTCGAACTCCTTTGGGGCGCGTTGGTTTGATGAGAATTGGACCGCGCAGTTTGACAGCGAGCCTTGGGCCAACACGATCAACTTTTACCTTGGGATGATGGAAGAATCCGGTCCTGCCGGGGCGGCCAACAACGGTTTCAACGAAAACCTGACGCTGTTCCAACAGGGTAAATGCGGCATCTGGATTGATGCGACCTCTGCGGGTCAGTTTGTGGTGAATTCCGATTCCACCGTGGCGGATCAGGTCGGTTTTGCGCTGGCACCGGATACGGGCCTGGGCAAACGCGGCAACTGGCTCTGGGCCTGGTCGCTGGCGATCCCGACGTCTTCGCAGCAACAGGACGCCGCCAAGACCTTCATCAACTGGGCGACGGGTCCGGCCTATTCCGCGCTTGTGGCCGAGAGCAAGGGCTGGGTTGCGGTGCCTCCGGGCACGCGGACTTCGCTTTATGAGAACGAGAACTACCTGAATGCAGCCCCTTTTGCGGCGATGACCATTGAATCGATGGGCACGGCCGATCCGACCAACCCGACGGTTGATCCGGTGCCTTATACAGGTGTTCAGTTTGTTGCGATCCCCGAGTTTGCCGGGATTGCCACGCAGGTCGGCCAGCAGATCTCCTCTGCTCTGGCGGGTCAGCAATCGGGTGCGGATGCTCTGGCGGCGAGCCAGGAGCTGACGATCGAAGAAATGGAAGCGGCGGGCTACTAATCCCGCTCTTCTGTCAGGCGGCGCACCCGCGCGCCGCCTGATCCCCTCACGCCCGATGCCAACCGGATCTTTCGCGAGCCGCCTCCGGGGCGTTCCCGCAAGCTTCGGCCCCCTTGAAGGCCCCCCTCACGTCAGGAGTTTTTGATCATGGCAACCGCCCATTCCAAATCAGCAGCCCGTCTGATGATCGCGCCCGCGGTCTTTGTGCTCCTCGTGTGGATGCTGGTGCCTTTGTGCATGACGCTCTACTTCTCCTTTGCCGATTACCGGCCCATGCGCGGGGTGTTTGACGCCTGGATCGGGTTTGATAATTACGTGCGGTTTTTTAACTCCAGCTCCTTCCTCAAGGCGCTGACCACGACGCTGTGGATGGTGGGTAGCATCCTGTTCATCACCATCACCGGCGGGGTTTTGATGGCGCTTTTGCTGGATCAGCCGATGTTCGGGCAGGGGATCGTGCGGGTGCTGGTGATCGCGCCGTTCTTTGTGATGCCGACCGTCTCCGCGCTGGTGTGGAAGAACATGTTCTTCAATGTCGACAACGGGTTATTCTCTTACGGGGCCAAATGGCTTGGGATGCAGCCTTATGACTTTCTGAGCCAGTCACCGCTTTTATCGATTGTGGTGATTGTGGCCTGGCAATGGCTGCCCTTTGCCACGCTGATCCTGCTGACGGCGGTGCAATCGCTGGACAGCGAACAGCTGGAGGCCGCCGAGATGGACGGCGCACCGGTCTTGTCGCGCTTCCGCTTTATCATCCTGCCGCACCTCAGCCGCGCCATCACGGTGGTGATCCTGATCCAGACGATCTTCTTGCTGTCGATCTTTGCGGAAATCTTCGTGACCACCAACGGCGCCTTTGGCACCCGTACCCTGACCTATCTGGTCTATCAGCGCGTGCTGGAAAGCCAGAACGTGGGCTTGGGCTCCGCCGGGGGCATCGTCGCCGTCATCCTCGCCAATATTGTTGCGATCTTCCTGATGCGGATCGTCGGCAAGAACCTCGATAATTAAGGGAAGGACACCACCATGGCCCGTGCCGTTACAACGCAGAAAAAGATCATGTGGACGATCTTTGCCTGGGCCTTTGGTCTGGCGATGTTCTTCCCGATCCTGTGGACCTTTCTGACCTCTTTCAAATCGGAGGCGACGGCGATCTCGGATCCACCTGTCTGGTTCCTCTTTGACTGGACGCTGGAAAACTATGCCGCCGTGCAGGAGCGTTCGAATTACCCCAAGGCGCTGATGAACTCGATTGTCATTGCGGTGGGCTCGACTTTGTTGGGGATATTGATCGCGGTGCCGGCGGCCTGGGCGATGGCTTTTGTGCCGGGCAAACGGACCAAGGATGTGCTGCTCTGGATGCTGTCGACCAAAATGCTGCCCGCCGTGGGCGTGCTTTACCCGCTGGTGTTGCTGGCGAAATATTTTGACGTCATGGACAGCCGGATCCTGTTGATCGTGGTGTTGATGTTGATCAACCTGCCGATCATCGTCTGGATGCTTTACACCTATTTCCGCGAAATCCCGGTGGATATCCTGGAAGCCGCGCGTATGGACGGGGCCGGTCTGAAATCCGAAATCCTCTATGTGCTGACGCCAATGGCACTGCCGGGGATTGCCTCCACGGTGCTGCTCAACATCATTCTGGCCTGGAACGAGGCCTTCTGGACGATCCTTTTGACCACGGTGAACGCGGCCCCGCTCACGGCCTTCATCGCCAGCTTCTCGGCCCCTGAGGGGTTGTTTTACGCCAAGCTCTCGGCGGCCTCGATGCTGGCCATCGCGCCGATCCTCATCATGGGGTGGTTCAGCCAGAAACAACTCGTGCGGGGTCTTACCTTTGGCGCAGTCAAGTGAACCTCGCGCCCCTTCGGCGCGGTCAAGTGAGGACCGCGCTGCCACATACCATCATCCGCCGGTCCGATCCCGGCAGCCTAACACGGGAGAACGCATAGCATGGGTCAGATCAGCCTCAATCAGGTCACCAAGAGCTTTGGCGATGTTCAGGTCATTCCACCGCTTGATCTGGAGATCAACGAGGGCGAGTTCGTGGTCTTTGTCGGCCCCTCGGGCTGCGGTAAATCCACGTTGTTGCGCCTGATCGCGGGGCTGGAGGATACCACCTCCGGCGACATCAGCATTGATGGGAAAAACGCCACCGAACTGCCCCCCTCCAAGCGCGGGCTGGCGATGGTGTTCCAGTCTTACGCACTTTATCCGCATATGTCGGTGCGCAAGAACATCGCCTTTCCGATGCGCATGGCGGGTCTGGATGAGGCCACGCAAAAGGCCAAGATCGAGGCGGCGGCTTCGGCGTTGAACCTCACGGATTATCTGGATCGCAAGCCCGGACAATTATCCGGTGGCCAGCGCCAGCGCGTGGCCATCGGGCGCGCGATCGTGCGCGAACCGGCGGCGTTCCTGTTTGACGAGCCGCTCTCAAACCTGGATGCCGCCTTGCGGGTCGGCATGCGGCTGGAGATCTCAGAGCTGCATGAAAAGCTGAAAACCACGATGATCTATGTCACCCATGATCAGGTAGAGGCGATGACCATGGCCGACAAGATCGTGGTGTTGCAGGCGGGCGTGATTGAGCAGGTCGGATCACCCCTGGAGCTTTATCACACGCCGCGCAACAAGTTTGTCGCAGGCTTCATCGGCTCGCCCAGGATGAACCTCATCGAGGGGGAAGAGGCGCGCAAACACGGCGGGGAAACCATCGGCGTGCGCCCCGAACATATGAGCGTGTCCAAATCTGAGGGCCTGTGGCAGGGCACCGTCGGCGTGGCCGAGCATCTGGGCTCTGATACCTTCATCCACGTGCATGAAACCGGGTTGATGGACATGATGACCGTGCGCATCACCGGTGATATCGAGGCGCGCCACGGCGACACGATTTACCTCACGCCGCAGGCCGAGATGATCCACCGCTTTGACGCGCAAGGGTTGCGCATGCCATGAGCGATCTGAGCGGGAAGGTCGCGCTTGTGACGGGCGGTGCGCGCGGGATCGGGCGCGCCATCTGCGAGGCGCTGGCGGGGGCGGGGGCCAGGGTTGCGGTCTGTGATCTGGATCTGGACGCGGCCCACGCGACTGCGGTTTCGATCAACGGTATGGCGCTGGCCATGGATGTGACGGATTTTGACGCCATCGCGCGCGGTGTGGGCGAGGTTGAGGACGCGCTTGGCGGCATCGACATTCTGGTTAATAACGCGGGCATCTTCAACATGGCCTCGCTCGATCGCATCACACCCGATGATTACCGCCGCCAATATGATGTGAATGTGGGCGGTACGATCTTTGCGGCTCAGGCGGTGGTGCCTGTGATGAAAAAACGCGGTGGCGGTGTGATCATCAACTTCGCCTCGCAAGCCGGGCGGCGCGGCGAGGCCAACGTCCTGATTTACTGTTCGACCAAGGCGGCGGTAATCTCGATCACGCAGAGCCTGGCGCTGGAACTGGCGGGCGATAACATCCGCGTCAACGCGATTGCGCCCGGTGTGGTGGACACGCCGATGTGGGATCTGGTGGACGCGCAGTTCGCCGAGTACGAGAATAAACCCAAGGGTCAGAAAAAGCGCGAAGTCGGAGACGCCGTGCCGCTGGGGCGCATGGGCGATCCGCGTGATATTGCCGATCCGGTGGTGTTCCTGGCCTCTGACGGCGCGCGCTATATCACCGCGCAGACGCTGAATGTGGATGGCGGGAACTGGATGAGCTGATGCGGTTGCGCCTCGACACTCTTGACGACCTGCCGCCACAGGTGCGCCGCCCCTCTTATGCGCGCGCGGACCTCAGTGCCGGCATCATCCATATTGGTCTGGGAAACTTCCACCGTGCGCATCAGGCCTGGTATCTGCACCGTCTGATGCAGCAGGGATTGGCGCAGGACTGGGCTATCTTAGGCGCGGGGGTGCGCCCGGCGGACGGTGCACAGCGCGCGCGGATGCTGGCGCAGGATTGCCTGACCACCCTGATCGAGCTGGACCCCTCGGGTAAATCCGCCGAGGTCACAGGGGCCATGATCGGCTTTATCCCGGTGGCGGATGATAACGCAGCCCTGATTGCGCATATGGCCGAACCGGCGATCCGGATCGTGTCCCTGACCGTGACCGAGGGCGGCTATTACGTCGCCCCCGAGGGCGGGTTCGACGCGGATCATCCCGATATGGCGCATGACGCCGCGCATCCCGAAACGCCGCGCAGCGCCTTTGGCGCGATCATCGCCGCGCTGAAGTTGCGCCGGGCGGCCCGATTGGGACCTTGTGGGCGCGACCTTTACCGACAATGTGCACAGCTATGAGGCGATGAAGCTGCGCCTGCTCAACGCGGGTCATCAGATCATCGCCACCCCGGCGGAATTGCTGTCAGTGGAGACCATCGCCGGGGCCATGGCGCATCCGCTGATCAGCGCGCTGTTCCACAAGATCGCCCGCGAGGAGATCGTCCCGCATGTGGCCGCCGTGCCCGGCATGGCCCCGCAGGAATACGTCGATCTGATCGCGGCGCGCTTTGCCAACCCCGAAATCCGCGATACCACGCGCCGCGTTGCCTTTGACGGGGCCGCGCGCCATGCAGGCTTTTTGCACCCCATTATCCGTGACGCGCTGGCCGGCGATGCACCCATCGAAGGGCTGGCGCTGATCGAGGCGCTCTGGGCGCGCATGTGCTGTGGCAGTCGCGAAGACGCCACCCCCATCGCCCCCAACGACCCCGCCTGGCACACCCTCACCACCGCCGCAAACGCCGCCCGCCAAACCCCCCAAACCTGGATCGCCCAAACCCAATGCTACGGGTCCCTGGGGCAAAACAAAACATTCGCCAAAGCCTTCCATAAATACCTCAAAATGATCCACACAAAAGGCACAGAAAATACCATCAAAACATACCTCAATGAGGAAGTGTGAATGAAGTCCATCGTTTTTGAAGGTCGAAACAAGCTGTCCCTGACATCCAAACCCGACCCTCGCCCGGAGGCAGGCGAGGTTTTGATAGAGGTGCACGCAAGCGGTATTTGTCACACCGACTTCGAGGTTCTGCGAGCAAATTACGGCACGTCTGCCTTCCCGCTCGTTCCGGGCCATGAATATGCCGGAAAGGTGCTGGAGGTGGGGGGCGATGTGACGACCGTCCGGCCGGGGGACCGCGTTGTCGTTGATCCAAATCTGGAGTGTGGCAATTGCCCGGCCTGTCAGCGGGGGTGGGCGCATCTTTGCGCGCATTTGGGGGCCTATGGTGTGACGCAAGACGGTGGGTTTGCGCAACTTAGCGTGGTGAAATCATCTCGCGTTCATTTGATTGGCGATATGCCTTATGATATCGCCGCGCTCGCCGAACCCTTCGGGTGCGTATTGAATGGTCTGGACGCCGGTCAGGCGCAACGCGCGCAGAATGCCTTGATTTTTGGAGCAGGGCCGATTGGTCTCTTGATGGCCATTGGGATGCAAGTGTCGGGTGTGAAGGATATTACCCTGGTCGACATCGACGCGACCCGGTTGAGCCTCGCGGAGAGTTTCGGGTTCAAACCCATCGCTTCGGGCAGTGGCCAGTTGGAGACCATGCGCCATGGTATGGACCTGGTGGCGGATGCGACCGGGGTCGTTTCCGTGGCGGGCGGATTGACCGATTACATCGCCAATGGCGGCGTCGGTCTGTTTTTTGGGGTCTGCGCCGCGGATGAGCGTATCGAGATCGCCCCTTTCGAACTTTTCCGCCGCCAGATTACATTGGCCGGGTCACATTCCCTTAACCACAATATGCCACAGGCGTTGGCGGGTTTGCGGGCTTACGGCCCCGATATTTCCCGGATCGTGTCTCATAAAATGCGGCTCGAGGAAATCGCCGCGGTATTTGAGGGACAAGGCCCCAAAAGCAGTCTGAAAATCCAGTTCGCAAAGGGGTGACAGCCCGAGCTGCATCGCCCGAACCGACGTGGAGGGCGCGCGGCTTACGGCGCAATCACCGTCTTGATGATCGCCTTGGCGTTGTCGCTGGCCCAATCCGCATCGCCGCGCAGCCGCGCCACTTCGCGCCCTTGCGGGTCAATCAACACGGTAATGGGCAGTCCGAAAATCCCCATCTGGCTGGCCAGCGCCTGTTTTGGATCCTGATGACGGGGCAGGTTGTCGACACCGATTTCGGTAAAGAACTTCTTGATGCCTTCGGGTGAATTGCGCCCCGTCGCGATGGTCACGACCTCGAAACTGTCGCCGCCAAGCTCGGCCTGAAGTTCGGAAAGTTGCGGCATTTCCTTGCGGCAGGGCGCGCACCACGTTGCCCAGAAATTCAGAAGCACGTATTTGCCTCGGTAGGCCTCCAGCGACTGCTGGCCCGCGCCGTCAGCGAGGTTGTATTGGGCGTTTGAGACCGCTTCGGGCACGTCATGAAACACCAGTTTTTTCATATCGCCCTCACGGAGCAGGGCGGCCTGAGCCAAATCCGCAGCCGCGACACCGGGAGCCATGATTGCGCCCGCGCCAAGGGCCGTATAAACGAGCGCAGCAAATATTCTTTTCATTTCCCCTCCGAAGGGTTCAAAACCATGACCGATACGCCCGACCCCAAATCCGGCCCTGCCTCCAATCAGATGTGGGGCGGTCGCTTTGCTGCCGGGCCTGACGCGATCATGGAGGCGATCAATGCCTCGATCGGGTTCGACAGACGGATGGCAGCGCAGGACATTGCAGGATCGCGCGCGCATGCCGAGATGCTTGGCGCAACCGGCATTCTGGAAGCTAGCGATGTTGAGGCCATTCGGGAAGGGCTGCTCACGGTCTTGTCAGAAATAGACGCCGGGACGTTTGAGTTTTCCACCGCGCTTGAAGATATTCACATGAACGTGGAGGCACGCCTGAAGGAGATCATTGGCGAACCTGCGGGTCGTTTGCACACCGGGCGCAGCCGCAATGATCAGGTCGCAACCGATTTCAAGCTGTGGGTGCGCGACCAGCTGGACGCGGCGGAGGGCGGTTTGCTCATGTTGATCCGTGCTTTGCTTGATCAGGCCGAGGCGGGCGCGGGTTGGGTCATGCCTGGGTTCACCCACCTTCAAACTGCGCAGCCGGTCACCTGGGGCCACCACATGATGGCCTATGTGGAAATGTTCGGGCGCGATCTGTCCCGGATGCGCGATGCGCGGGCGCGGATGAACACCTCGCCTCTGGGCGCGGCGGCCTTGGCGGGGACGTCCTTTCCCATCGACCGGCATATGACGGCAGAGGCGCTTGGGTTTGACGTCCCGGCGGCCAATTCGCTCGATGCGGTGAGCGACCGGGATTTCGCGCTGGAATTTCTCGGAGCGGCCAGCATTTGCGCGATGCACCTGAGCCGGTTTGCCGAAGAGCTGGTGATCTGGTCCTCCGCGCAGTTCCGGTTTGTGACGCTGAGCGATCGGTTTTCCACCGGCTCCTCGATCATGCCGCAGAAGAAAAACCCCGATGCCGCCGAATTGATCCGTGCCAAGGTGGGTCGGATTTTCGGGGCCAATACGGCGCTGATGATGGTGATGAAGGGCCTGCCGCTGACCTATTCCAAGGACATGCAGGAAGACAAAGAACAGGTGTTTGACGCCGCCGACAACCTGATGCTGGCGCTGGCCGCGATGTCGGGGATGGTGGCGGATATGACGGCCAATCGTGATCAATTGGCGGCGGCTGCGGGGTCCGGTTTTTCCACCGCGACCGATCTGGCCGATTGGCTGGTCCGCGTTTTGGGTTTGCCGTTTCGCGACGCCCATCACATCACCGGCAGCCTTGTCGCGCTGGCCGAAAGCCGCGGGTGCGATCTGCCGGACCTGACGCTGGCGGATATGACATCGGCGCATCCGGGCATCACATCGGATGTATTTGCGGTGCTGGGGGTGGAAAATTCGGTAAACAGCCGTACCTCATATGGGGGAACCGCGCCCGATCAGGTGCGCGCGCAGGTTGCGCGATGGAAGGAAATTGTTGGATGAAACCATTTGTTGTTCTGATGTTCTGTGCGGGTCTGGCCGCTTGTGGCGTGGACGGTGAGCCGGTCACGCCAACCCTGAATGGTGGTGTGAGCATCAATCAAAACGGCATTTATCCGAGCGCCTCTGTTGGTCTGGGGCGTGGGCCTTTGTCCATTCGCTTGGGCCTGTGATGCGGTGGTTCTGGTCCGGCGTGGTTTTGTTGGTCCTGGTCGGCTGCACCGGTCCCGACGGTCAGATACCGCGCGATGATGGCGTAAGACCCGAACAAGCAAGCGGCGTCAGCGTGTCAGGCTCCGCCATCATCGGTTACGTGAAAGGCCAATAAGATGAATCACTTGCGTCTGGTCTGGCTGGTACTCGCCATTTGGGGGGCGATCCATCCGATGAGTTATTTCCTCCAGTGGTTTAACGCCAATGGGTATGATTTGATGGCCATGGTCGATGCCTGGCACGTCAATGCCGCGACCAGCGGTTTGGTCTGGGATCTGACAATTGCCGCCGTTGCACTGACGCTCTGGGTCATTGTCGACGCATTGAACCAGAAGAAATGGCAATACCTGATCGCGATTCCGGCGACCTTTATGATCGGTGTGAGCTGTGGCTTGCCGCTTTTTCTTTACTTGAGATCGAAGTAAACTCAAATTCTAGTTAAGCCACTTTTTGGACATAAGAGGGAACACGATTTTCGAACCGGAGATTGCATCCTTTCATCGGTCACAGCCCCTGATAGGAAATGGATGTAAATTCAGGTCGGCTTGGGGCGCTGTTTTTTCGTTCTGGAACTGTGCCGCGCGCATATCCCCGTCGAATTCCAATTTGAACAGGCTGGACGTTCTGGATACACACGCCGGGAATACAATTGGGCAAGGGCCAGCATGGATCATTTTCTTTATCGCGACGGCGCGCTTTTTGCCGAGGACGTATCAGTTGCGACAATCGCAGCGGCGGTCGGCACACCGTGCTACATCTATTCTGCCGCAACGCTTTTGCGCCATTTTCGCCTGTTTGACGAAGCCCTTGACGGGCTGGACCACCTCGTTTGTTACGCCATGAAAGCCGCCAGCAATCAGGCAATCCTCAAGACCCTCGCACAGGCGGGTGCGGGGATGGATGTGGTCTCGGGCGGGGAGTACATGCGCGCCAAAGCCGCCGGTGTGCCGGGCGAGCGGATCGTGTTTTCCGGGGTCGGCAAGACGGCGGCTGAAATCAGGCTGGCGCTGGAAGGCGGTATCCGCCAGTTCAACGTGGAATCCGAGCCAGAGATGGAAGTGCTGAACGCCACGGCGCTGGCCATGGGCGTGAGCGCGCCGATCACCATTCGCGTCAATCCGGATGTGGATGCAAAAACCCACGCCAAAATCGCCACCGGCAAGTCGGAGAATAAGTTCGGCATTCCGATTTCGCGGGCGCGCGAGGTTTATGCGCTGGCGGCAACGCTGCCGGGCTTGGATGTCATCGGCATTGACGTGCATATCGGCAGCCAGTTGACCGACCTCGCGCCCTATGAGCTGGCGTATCAGAAGGTCGCGGAACTGACCGAGCAACTGCGCGCGGACGGCCACACGATCACGCGGCTCGATCTGGGCGGGGGCCTCGGCATCCCCTATGCGCGCGACAATCAGGCCCCCCCTTTGCCGTCCGATTACGGTGCCTTGGTCAAACGCACGCTTGGACATCTTGGCTGTGAGATCGAAATCGAACCGGGTCGCCTCATTGCGGGCAACGCGGGCATCATGGTCAGCGAAGTGATCTATGTGAAATCCGGTGAGGACCGCGATTTCCTGATCATCGATGGGGCAATGAATGACCTGATTCGTCCCGCAATGTATGACGCCTATCACGACATCATTCCCGTGCGCGAACCTGCGCCGGGCACCGAGCAGGTCAAATTCGATGTTGTCGGGCCGGTATGCGAATCCGGGGATACCTTTGCCAAACAGCGCGTCATGCCCCCCGTAGGGCCTGGCGAGCTGGTGGCCTTCCGCTCGGCTGGCGCATATGGCGCGGTTATGAGCAGTGAGTATAATTCGCGCCCGCTTATTCCCGAAGTTTTGGTGAATAAGGATCAATTCGCGGTTATTCGCCGACGTCCGACCTTTGACGAAATGATAAATCGAGATACACTCCCTGAATGGCTTTGAGCACGTATCCCCGTGCGCAAAGACGAGCGGAGCAAAACGATGGCCTCATTTTCCCGGCATGACGCGAAACGGACCCTCCATGCGGTGCGCTGGCCCTTACGGCTGACCTATCTGGGCATGCTGGCGGAAGCTCTGGTGCAAAGCCTCTGGCCATTGTTGAGCGTTTGTCTGTTTGTTCTGGCGGCTTTGATGCTGGGCGTGCAGGACATGGTGGCGGTCGAGGCCGTCTGGGCCATTGCGGTGGTGGCCGCCGTGGGCGGGGTGGTCACGCTAGGTTATGCCTTCCTCAAGTTCCGCCTGCCGACACGCGCGCAAGCGCTGGCCCGGCTTGATGCGAGCCTGCCGGGCAGACCCCTTCAGGCGCTCAGCGATACGCAGACCATCGGGGCGACGGATGAGGCCTCGAGCGCCGTCTGGCGGGCGCATCAGGCGCGTATGGCAAAGCGGGCCGCTGCGGCCGGACCGGTGCCTGCGGATCTGAATGTGTCTCGGCGGGACCCTTATGCGCTGCGGTATCTGGCGATCTTGGTTTTTGGCATCGCGTTGCTTTTCGGGTCGATCTGGCGCGTGGGATCGGTGTCGGACATGACGCCCGGTGATGGCGGTCTGGCATCGGGGCCGGTCTGGGAGGGCTGGGCCGAAAGCCCGCGCTATACGGGTAGGCCGACGATTTACCTCAACGACATCCCCGAAGGGGTTCTGAGCGTGCCAAAAGGCAGCCTGATCACCCTGCGCCTTTATGGTGAGGTGGGCGCGTTGACCCTGTCTGAAACGGTGTCGGGGCGTACCGAGGTGCCGCCCGCCTCTGATCCGGCGCAGGATTTTACCGTCCTGCAGGAGGGCACCATCGAGATCAGCGGCCCCGGCGGACGCACCTGGCAGATCGACGTGATCCCCGATGCACCGCCGCAGATTGCCGTGCTTGATGATCCCTCCGCCTCTGCGATGGGGGAAACGACGCTGCCGTTTGAGGCCAGCGATGATTACGGTGTTGAGGCGGGTGAAGCCCGCTTCAGTCTCGATCTTGCCTCGGTCGAGCGGCGGCATGGGTTGACGATCGATCCGGAAAACCGGCCTGATCTGGTGGTGCCTTTGCCGACCCCGATTGCAGGGAATCGTCAGGCATTTGAGGAAAACCTGATCGAGGATTTTTCTGAACACCCCTGGGCGAACCTGCCGGTTCTGGTACGTCTTTCCGCGCTTGACGGTGCCGAGCAGGAATTTGAGACCACTTCGCGCGAGATGCTGTTGCCGGGGCGACGTTTCTTTGATCCGGTCGCCGCCGCCGTAATCGAACAGCGGCGTGATCTTTTGTGGTCGCGTGAGAATAACCGCCGGATCAGCCAGATTTTACGCGCAACGGCCTATCTCCCGGAGGATCTGTTTCGCAGTCAGACCGATGCGCTGCGCCTGCGCAAGGTCATACGTCAGCTTGAAACCTTTGCCAAACACGGGCTGAGCGATGAGATGCAGGAGGACCTGAGCGATGAAATGTGGGACCTCGCGATCATCCTTGAGGAAGGCGATCTGGCCGATGCTGCCGAGCGGATGCGCCGTGCGCAGGAACGCCTTAACGAGGCCATCAAGAACGGGGCTTCGGATGAGGAAATCGCCGAATTGATGCAGGAATTGCGCCGTGCGACAGAGGATTATTTGCAACAGCTGTCCCGTCAGGCGCAGCGCCAGCAGCAGGAAAACGGCGAGCCTCAGCAGGGCGGTGACGAGAACGCCATGCAAATGACGCAGGACGATCTGCAACGTATGATGGATCGTATCCAGGAGTTGATGGAGCAGGGCCGCATGGCCGAAGCGCAGCAAGCCCTGCAAGAGCTTCAGGAAATGATGGAAAACATGCGCGTGACCCAAGGCCAGCAGGGTCAGGGCGGACAAAGCCCTGGGGAGCAGGCCATGGAAGGCCTGTCAGAGACGCTGCGCGAGCAACAGGGCCTGTCCGATCAGGCGTTTCGTGACTTGCAAGAGCAGTTCAATCCCGGCGCGCAGGCGGGTGAGAGTCAGGGCAACGAGGGGCGCAACGGCGGTCAGGGCCGTGGTCAGAGCCATGAGGGCCAGCAGGGTCAGGGCAATGGCGAACAACAGCAGGGTGGTGAATCCGGTGGCGGTGCGCAAGGCTCCATCGCGGATCGCCAGCAGGCGCTGCGGGATGAACTGCAACGCCAGCAGGGCAGCCTGCCGGGAGCCGGAACGCCTGAGGGTGACGCGGCGCGCGATGCGTTGGACCGGGCCGGACGTGCGATGGATGGGGCCGAGGAGGCCTTGCGCCAGGACGATCTGGCGGAAGCCATCGACAATCAGGGGCAGGCCATGGAGGCTCTGCGCGAAGGGATGCGCGCGCTTGGCGAAATGATGGCGGAGCAGCAGGCCAATCAACAGCCTGGACAGGGCACGCAACCCTCTGATCAACGTGCGGAAAACCGCGATCCGCTGGGTCGCGAATCCGGTAACTCGGGCGTGGATGGCGACAACAGCCCGCTGGCGCTGAATGATGATGCGTATGGCCGCGCGCGCGAATTGCTGGATGAAATCCGCCGCCGGTCCGGTGAGACCGAGCGCCCGGATGTGGAGCGTGATTACCTCAATCGCCTGCTGGACCGCTTCTGATCAGGCGGCAGTCACAGTATCAAGCCACATCAGAAACCCCGCGATGCGCGCGTCCAGCCACAGGCGCGCCTGATCGACGGTGGCGATATAGGCGTCAATCCAGGGCGCGGTCTCCGGAATGGCGTTCGCCACCTGCGGCGCCATCGCGTAAAGCAGAACAAGCCCAGCGGCCAAGACGACCATCATGGTGAAACCCCGCCCGAAACTGCGGCGTGCGCGCGTTTCGATCTGGGCGGTTTGGCCTGCATCTTCCTTGGGCGAGCGATCGCTGTTGGATCGCATGGTCGAATTGATCTGGTTGACATCGGGCAAGGGCGCGCCGCCTGACCCGACTGCGGCCAGCGCGGTTTTGTCAGGGGAGGGCGCGGGCACCTCGCGTCCCGGTGCCGCCTCCCTGGAGGTATCACCTTGGGTATCCTTGAGGCCCAGGTCGGGCTGTGTTTCGACCGGAACGGAGGCCTCTTTCTGGCGCGCCTGCGCTTCAAGCTGCGCCTCTTCTCGCAGCACGTTTGCCACGGCGGCATCCAGCGGTTTTCTGCCCGGCATGGGGGGATCGCCCGCATGGCCCACATCCGAAACCGCTTCTGCCTTTTTGTCAGGCTCTGTCACGGGACGTCCAGGCAGCTTGGTTGCGGGCGGTGTCGGTGCCGCCTGCGCATCGGGGTGTTCTTGAAACCACGTATGTTCGCAATTGGAACATTGCACGTCACGTCCGTCCGGCAACAATGTGTCATCCGGAATTTCGTATTGCGCATCGCAGTTTGGGCAAATCAATCGCATTCTACACGGTGCTCCATAGCCAACCCAACATATATGGCCAATTGTGTGGACCTTATTGCCAACACCTTCTCACTAAAAGTCTTAACTACGCATAAAGCTGCCAAGTGATGCATTGAAACCAGACCAGCGCTGAGGCACAACGGCGCAACCATGAATTCGGGGGCCGTTGTGATCGAGCTGGAAAATGTCGCCTACAGCTATGGGGATGGCGCGCTTCTGTCTGATATTTCGTTGAAACTCGCGCCCGGATCGTTTCATTTTCTGACCGGTCCCTCTGGTGCGGGCAAGACGACCCTGCTGCGGCTGTGCTATGGTGCCTTATTGCCGAGTTCAGGCAAGATTACGCTGTTTGGCGATGATGTGCGCAGTTTGGAGCGCGACGATATTGCGATGCTCAGGCGCCGTATGGGCATGGTCCATCAGGATTGTCGGTTTCTGGATCACCTGTCGGTCGTTGAAAACATCGCCCTGCCACTCAGCGCGTCGGGCCGTCCCGCAGAGGCCGCCGGAGAGGATTTGAACGAATTGATGGCATGGGTTGGATTGACGCAGAGAGCTGATGCCTTGCCTCCGGAGCTTTCGGGCGGGGAACGCCAACGCGCGGCCCTGGCGCGGGCGGTGATCATGTCGCCGGACGTGGTGCTCGCGGATGAGCCCACGGGCAATGTGGATTGGGAAATGTCCCAACGGCTGCTGCGCCTGCTGGTGGAGTTGAACAAGATGGGTAAGACAGTTCTGATCGCGACCCATGATTTGAGCCTGATCCGCGCGGCCAAAACCCAAATTCAGGCCCGTGTGCTCAGAATTGCGGGGGGGCGCGTGCAATTGGCGGGTGCGGATCTGTGAGACGGCGATTGCGCGCTCTTTTGCAAATTGCGCTGGGGGATCCGCAGAGTGATCGTGTGGTGCCGCCGTCGGGGTTTACCGCACAGCTGACCCTTTTCACGGCGGGGGCGATGGCGTTTTTGGCAATCTTTGCGATGGCCTTGTCGCTGGCATCGGGCCGCTTGGCTGCACGTTGGGGGGATGAGTTGGCCCGCAGTTCAACCATTCGGATCGTTGCGCCGCAAGACCAGAAAGCCGCCCAAACAGAGGCCGCCTTGCGCATTTTGGAAACCACGGGTGGCGTCGCCTTCGCGCGCGCGCTTGATCGTGCAGAACAACAGGCGTTGTTGGCCCCGTGGTTTGGCGCGGACCTTGATCTGAACACGCTGCCGGTGCCGCAATTGATTGAAGTCATCGAAGAAGACAGCGGCTTTGATGCCGCAGGTTTGCGCCTGCGTCTGGCCGCAGAAGTGCCCGGAGCGGTGCTGGATGATCATACGCAATGGCGTGCGCCACTGGTGCAGGCGGCCAACCGGCTGCGGATGTTGGGCTGGGTCTGCGCTCTCCTTCTTGGCGTGAGCACGGCGGCGATGGTCACGCTGGCGGCGAATGCGGCGCTGTCGGCAAATGCGCAGGTGATTGCCGTGTTGCGCCTGGTTGGTGCAACGGATCGCTTCATTGCACAGGCCTTTATCCGTCGTTTTACCCTGCGCGCATTGGGGGGCGGGCTGGTAGGCACGCTCTTGGGTATGCTCGCCGTTCTGGCCTTGCCTGCGGCATCGGACGCGGGCGGGTTTCTGACCGGTCTTGGGTTTCAGGGCTGGCACTGGTTCTTGCCGATGCTGGTTCCGCTTTTGGCTGGCGCTGTTGCTTTTTTTGCCACCGGTGCCGCCGCGAACCGTACTCTCAAGAGGTTGGCTTGATGTTTCAATATATGCGTTCCGTTCTCTTCATCGTGCAGATGTATATTGCAATGCCGATCATCGGTCTGGGGTTCGCACCCTGGGCGATGTTCAGTCGCAAAGGGGCCTACGCCGCCTGCAAAACCTATTCGCGCTATGTGTTCTGGACAGCCAGATGGATGGTCGGGATCCGATGCGAGGTGCGCGGCACGCCGCCTGCGGGCGAGGCGCTGATCGCGGCCAAACATCAGTCATTCCTCGATATCATGATGATCTTTACCGCGCTGCCCGCCGCCAAATTCATCATGAAAAAAGAGATCCTGATGACCCCGATCATCGGCCAATATGCAAAGCGTCTGGGCTGCGTTGCAGTGGATCGCGGCAAGCGTGGTGCGGCGATCGAGAAGATGGTGGCCGACGTCGAGGCCGGGCGTGCGGAGCCGGGGCAATTGATTATCTATTCGCAAGGCACGCGCGTGGCGCCAGGCGTGAGGATGCCCTACAAGAAGGGTACAGCCGTGCTTTACGAGCAACTCGCTCAACCATGCGTGCCGGTTGCAACGAACGTGGGTGTGCTGTGGCCTAAGCGGGGTCTGTTGCGCAAACCTGGCGTTGCGGTTGTTTCATTCCTGCCTGCCATTGAGCCCGGCCTGGAGCGCGATGATTTCATGACCCAATTAGAGGCGTCTGTGGAGCAAACTTCTGATGCGTTGATGGCTGAGGCGGGCTTTGACGGGCTGCGCAATGACTGATCGTGTCGACACGCTTGAAGCACTTCTCAAGCTTTATGGAACGCCCGGTGCTGCGTCGCTGCGCAAGGTGGTGCCTCGCCTGACGCCATTATACCGGTAGTGGATCATGACCTCGAAGCTCTGTATTCTGAGCACTGTTGGGCCCTTAGGTACCGACGCAAGCCCGCGCGGGGATGACGGCCCCGTCGTACAGGAGTTGAATGCTGAAACACTTATGATGCCGGATTGGTGCGGCAATAACCGGCTGGATTCGCTTCGTAATATCGTTGAAGACGGTCGGGTTTCACTACTATTCCTAGTGCCGGGCTCGAATAATGTTGTTCGGATCAACCGCAGCGCTTGGCTGTCGGCAAGCCGTGAAATACGGCAGAGATTTGCGAAAAAGGACAGGCTGCCCGCGACCGTGGTCATGATTGAGATCCAAGAGATTTACACCCAATGCGCACGTGCTCTAATGCGCGCGGGCACTTGGGAGGATGCAAAGCCACCTGCGGGCTTGCCGACTGCGGGAGAGATCCTGGAGCAAGCAAGTGCTGGCGATGAGGGGGGCATCTCCTATGATAACGCTTGGCTGGGACGCGCGCAAAAGACAATGTGGTGAAGCGAAGGTGGCCTGAAAGCCCACCTTACGTCTTGCGCATCATTTATTTACCAGACACCGTAAGGTGGGCTTTAAGGCCACCTTTTGACTACATATGGATCGCTCCGTCGCCGCAGGCCAGAGCGGCTTCGCGGACCGCTTCGGAGTAGGTCGGATGGGCATGGCAGGTCATCGCGAGATCTTCGGCAGAGGCTCCGAATTCCATCGCCACACAGATCTCGTGGATGAGATCACCCGCGGCGGGGCCAATGATATGTGCGCCCAAAATGCGGTCTGTCTCCTTGTCAGCAAGGATTTTCACAAACCCATCACCGGCAAAATTGGCCTTGGCGCGACCGTTGCCCATGAAGCTAAACTTGCCGACCTTATAGGCACGTCCTTCCTCCTTTAGCGCCTGTTCTGTAAGCCCGACATTCGCAACCTCGGGATGCGTATAAATTACGCCCGGAATGACACCATAATTGACGTGACCGTGCCTCCCCGCAACCTGTTCGGCGGCGGCCATGCCTTCGTCTTCAGCCTTATGCGCCAGCATCGGACCTTCGATCGCGTCGCCAATGGCGTAGATGCCGGGTACATTGGTTTCCCACGTCGCATTGACCGCAATCTGACCTCGTTTGGTCATCGCCACGCCCAATGCGTCGAGCCCAAGCCCGTCCGCATAAGGTTTGCGCCCCGTCGCCAGCAGGACCACATCCGCGTCCAAAGTGTGTTCGCTATCATCCTTGCGCAGTTTATAGGTCACTTTCGCCTTGCTCTTGGTTGCTTCGGTTTTTTGCACCGCAGCGCCCATGATGAACCCAAGCCCTTGTTTCTTCAATATTCTTTGGAATGTCTTCTGCACTTCTGCATCCATACCGGGCGTGATGGCGTCCAGAAACTCGACCACTGTGACCTCCGAGCCGAGGCGCGCATAGACGGAGCCAAGCTCCAGCCCGATCACACCCGCGCCGATGACCACCAGTTTCTTGGGGATCTTGCCCAACTCCAACGCGCCGGTGGAGGTCACTACGACTTTCTCATCGACCTCCACCCCCGGCAAAGAGGCGGGCTCAGAGCCCGATGCGATGATGATCTTCTTGGCGCTATGGACTTCGTCGCCAACCTTGACCTTGCCCGCTTCCGGGATGGACCCCCAGCCTTTGAGCCAGTCTATCTTATTCTTCTTGAACAGAAATTCGATACCCTTGGTATTTTGCTCGATGGTCGATTGTTTGTATGAAAGCATCTGTTTCCAATCGACCGACGGGCTTTTTCCCATCAGCCCCATGGCCGCGAAATTATGCTCTGCCTCATGCAGCATATGGCTGGCGTGCAACAGGGCCTTGGACGGGATGCAGCCCACATTGAGACAGGTGCCCCCCAGCGTTTCGCGCCCCTCGACGCAGGCGACCTTCAGCCCCAGTTGCGCGCAGCGAATGGCGCAGACATAGCCGCCGGGGCCGGAGCCGATGATGATCACGTCATAGTTTGCCATGGGACTCTCCTTGGTCGTCATTTGGTCTTTTCGTAGTATACACAATCTGTGCACCGCGCATCCATCACCTATACACCCAAATGGTGCATCTTCTCTGAATTCTCTGTATCCTCACCTGCTTAGACCAGCGCCGCAAGCAACATTAAAACCGTGGCCCCAAAGCCTGCGCCCCAGATCAAAGACCGCCACGGGCTCCAACCAAATGCATAGGCCGGAATATAAGCCAGGCGCGCGCCCAGATAGACCCACGCGCAGGTCGCTGTAACAGGGGTGGATTGATCCGAAAGCGTCACCACGAGCACCGCGATGGTGAACAAGATCAGCGCCTCAAAATGATTGTTCATCGCGCGGATCAAACGCCCTGTGCGCGGTGAGACGAGGTCTTGCAGGCCGCCGCCCAGCCGTTTGGGATCGCGCGGACCAAGGGTTTTGGCCGTACCCAGTTCAAGATTGGCCGGGATCGCCATCAGGGCAAATTGCACGACCTGTAACAGGGCCGCGAGCGTCAGGGCGGTGAGTTCCGGGCTCATAGGGCGAGAAGATAAAGGGCGATGGTGGCAAAGATGCCGATGGTCCAGGCCAGACTGCGGACGCCGACAACACCGAAGGCATAGGCGGGGACATATATGATGCGTGCGATCAGAAAGGCCTGCGCGGCCAGTATGCTTTGGTTGGATGTATTTTCAGAGACAACGAGCAGCAGAACTGCGGGGGCAAAAAGCACCATTGCCGTGATCGAATTGTTCAGCGCGCGTTCCAGCCGGGCGGTGATGCCAGAGATGCTGCGGCTTTCGTCACGGCTTCCCAGCAGATAGCCCAGACCAAGCTGCGTCATGGTGCCGGTCGCTTGCAGAATGAGGGTCGCGATGACCAGCAAGCCATAAAGCGCAAGGATTTGGATTTCACTCATGAGCTGTTCCTTTGGGGCCGGCATTCAGGGGGGCTGCGGCAGGGTGGTGTTGCGCGGTGATGAGCAACCTGATGTCACGCACGGCCATCTCCCTTGAGTAGTGGAAGAATACCAGGCTGAGCGCAATGCCGGGTAGTTGATAAAGCGCGCCCCAGTAAGCTCCCAACCACGTCAGCACCACCATTTTTGCGACCCAGGAGAGCATCGTGATGGTGAAAAGACCACAGAAAAACTCGACCTTATTGTCAGTCTTGCGCAGCACCTCACGCACGAATCCCGTCTCATCATCGCGCGCGGCGATGAGCATTTGCAGGCGGCGTTGTTTTTGGTTTTGGGTCACGTAGACGGGCGCGATGGTGGTGATGAGTTCGCCGACCGCATAGGCCGCAAATACCGACAGAAACAAGATGATACCGGCCGAAACAGTGGGTAGCGGATCGACAACTTCCTGCGCCCAGCCGGTGATCGAAAAACTGTCACGGTTGTTGAGATCGCCCGCGACCTCAATGCCCGCATAGATCCCGATGAACCCGATGGAGACCACCGAGAAAACCCGGGGCCATTCCTTTGGGATCGATTCGAGGAGTTGGGACATGGGGCGGGTCCGGTTGGAAATAGGGGCGTTTTAACGAATAGTTTGCACGACCAACGGGGCTGTGGCTAGGAAACAATTTTTTGCGAGTTCGAGTGCACCATTTTTTGACGCTGCGACTCTCATCGCGCGTGCCGAGCAGATAGCCCATGCCGAGTTGCGTGAGCGCGCCGGTGGCCTGCAGGACCAAGGTTTCTATGACGCGTAGGTCTTAGAGGGTGTGGATGGTGGTTTCAGTCATGTTACCCTTGCCCTTTGTATTCGCCGATGTTGGCGTCAAACGTTCTTTCGTTCGAGTACATACAAGTTTCATCGCTACATTTGCTGATATGAAACTCTATTCCAGGGTAAATCTCATGTCTTTCGACATTCAGAACCAACAGCCTACCACTTTTGCAAATAGGACAAATATCTCCATGTGACTTTCCTGCGAGCGTATTTTCCAAATTTGAAATCTTCATTTTTGCATCAGACAATGCAATTTTCGCGTCAGCAAGCGCTTTAATGATTTCTGCGATCTTTAGTTTGTATTCGGCTTCGTCAACAGAACGGTCAATGTCGCGCAAGTCTTTTACTAGGCCTAATGCAAGACTTGCAGCAGTTAATCCTTCGACGACATTCATTCCCTATTCCTTATTTTCTGGTCCATCTATCTCTAGCCTAGGACATCGTCCTGTGTAGCGTCCAACCCTCACACCAGGAGGGCGCACTTCGTGTTTCCGGTCTTTGATCGCTTCGGCCTCAAAAGGTTCCCCGGACCTTTTGCAAGACGGCCTGCCCCCACGCTCGGGCGCCGCCCGATATTACGCGAGGCGCTACGGATCACAAATCCATCAGCAACCGGCGGGGATCCTCCAGTGCTTCCTTGATGCGCACGAGGAAGGTCACGGCTCCCTTGCCGTCCACGATCCGGTGGTCATAGGAGAGCGCCAGATACATCATCGGGCGGATCACAACCTGACCCTTGATCGCCATCGGGCGATCCTGGATTTTATGCATGCCCAGGATACCCGATTGCGGCGGGTTCAGGATCGGCGAGGACATCAGCGAGCCATAAACCCCGCCGTTGGAGATCGTAAAGGTCCCGCCCTGCATTTCTGCCATGGAGAGTTTGCCATCCCGCGCGCGCGCGCCTTTTTCGGCAATCGCCTTTTCGATATCGGCAAAACCCATCGCATCCGCGTCGCGAATGACCGGCACCACGAGGCCGGTGGGAGTTCCGGCGGCGATTCCCATATGCACGAAGTTTTTATAGACGATATCAGTGCCATCGATCTCCGCATTGACCTCTGGCACCTCGCGCAGCGCATGCACGCAGGCCTTGGTGAAAAACGACATGAAACCCAGTTTCACGCCATGCTTCTTGAGGAACAGGTCTTTGTATTCATTACGCAATTCCATAACCGCGCCCATATCGACCTCGTTATAGGTGGTCAGCATGGCGGCGGTGTTCTGGCTGTCCTTGAGACGGCGGGCGATGGTCTGGCGCAGACGGGTCATCTTGACCCGCTCCTCGCGGCTGGCGTCATCCGCAGCAACCGGCGCGCGCGGGGTGGCGGCGGTTGGGGCAGGGGGTGCAGCAGCGGCAGCAATGGCGCTGGCGACGTCTTCTTTCATGGCGCGCCCGTCGCGGCCTGTACCGGTGACTTGATCCCGGCTGATCCCGGCCTCGGCCATGGCTTTTTTGGCGGAAGGGGCATCCTCAACATCCGCACCGGTCTTGGCCACAGTAGGTTGTGGCGCGTCAGGTGTCGGGGCAGGCGCAGCGGCACCAGCACCCGCGCTCATCACGGCGAGTTTCCCGCCCGCATCTACGGTGCTGCCTTCGGGCGCGAGGATTTCTGTGATGGTTCCAGCGGCGGGCGCGGGCACCTCGACACTGACCTTGTCGGTTTCAAGCTCACAGAGCATTTCATCCTGCGCGACGCTGTCGCCGACCTTCTTGAACCAGGTGCTGACCGTGGCCTCTGTGACGCTCTCGCCCAATGTGGGCACCATGACATCGACGGATCCGCCGCTCGAAGCCGGGGCCGCTTTGGGTGCCGGAGCAGCCGGGGTTGCATTGGCCGTGCTGCCCTCGGCGATATTGGCGAGCAAAGCATCAACGCCCACGGTGTCG
Organism: Roseobacter fucihabitans; assembly: GCF_014337925.2. Classification (NCBI taxonomy): domain Bacteria; kingdom Pseudomonadati; phylum Pseudomonadota; class Alphaproteobacteria; order Rhodobacterales; family Roseobacteraceae; genus Roseobacter; species Roseobacter fucihabitans. The sequence continues at coordinate 756,148 of NZ_CP143423.1, forward strand.
CCCTCAGCGGCCACGATTTCGTTTAAGGTTCCGGCGACCGGGCTCGGGACCTCAACGGTCACCTTGTCGGTCTCCAGCTCGCACAGCATTTCATCGACAGCAACCGCATCGCCGGGCTTCTTAAACCATGTGGCGACGGTGGCTTCTGTTACGGATTCGCCCAGGGTGGGCACGCGCACTTCGGTGGTCATTTGTCTATTCCTTCGCCGGTTTTATGTGATCGTCAGCGCGTCATTCACGAGCGCTGCTTGTTGTGCTTTGTGCTGGCTGGCCAGACCCGTCGCGGGCGAGGCCGAAGTGGCGCGGCCCACATAAACGGGGCGCGGGTGGTCGGAATTGATCCGGCCCAGAACCCATTCGATGTTGGGCTCAATGAATGTCCAGGCCCCCTGATTTTTCGGCTCCTCCTGACACCAGACGACTTCGGCCTGTTTGAACCGCTCCAATTCCTTGACCGCCGATTGCGCCGGGAAGGGATAAAATTGTTCCACGCGAAGCAGATAGACATCGTTGATGCCCCGCGCATCGCGTTCTTCCAGCAGGTCATAATAAACCTTGCCCGAACACATCACCACGCGTTTGATCTTGGCATCGCTCACCAGTTTGGTGTCCGAATTGCCGTGTTGCGCGTCATCCCACATCAGACGGTGGAACGACGATCCGGTGACGAATTCCTCGGCCTTGCTGACCGCGAGCTTGTGGCGCAGCAGCGATTTCGGCGTCATCAGGATCAGCGGCTTGCGGAAAGAGCGGTGGATCTGGCGGCGCAGGATGTGGAAATAATTTGCCGGGGTCGTGCAATTGGCCACGATCCAATTGTCCTGGCCACACATCTGTAAGAACCGTTCGAGCCGCGCGGAGGAGTGCTCCGGGCCTTGCCCCTCAAACCCGTGGGGCAACAGGCACACAAGACCCGACATGCGCAGCCATTTGCTTTCACCCGAACTGATGAACTGGTCGAACATGATCTGCGCGCCATTGGCGAAATCCCCAAACTGCGCCTCCCAGAGGGTCAGCGCATTGGGTTCGGCAAGGCTATAGCCATATTCAAAACCCAGCACCGCATACTCAGAGAGCATCGAATCGATGACTTCATATTGCGCCTGACCGGGTTTGATGTTGTTGAGCGGGTAATAGCGCTCCTCCGTCTCCTGGTTGACCAGACCGGAGTGGCGCTGGCTGAACGTCCCGCGTGTGGAATCCTGCCCCGCCAGCCGCACCGGGAAGCCTTCGGTCAGCAGAGAGCCAAAGGCAATCGCCTCGGCCGTTGCCCAATCAATGCCTTCCCCGCTGTCAAACATCGCTTTTTTGGTCTCCAGCAGACGCCCGACTGTTTTATGCAGCGGGAAGCCTTCTGGTGCTTTGGACAGCGCCGCGCCGACCTCGGTGAACGTACCCTTGGCGATTGCGGTCTTGCCCCGCTGATATTTCTTGTTCTGCTTGTCCAGATGCGACCACTTGCCGTCCAGCCAATCGGCTTTGTTGGGACGATATTCCTTACCGGCCTCGAATTCTTCACTCAGATGCACTTGAAACGCGGCTTTCATGTCCTCGATCTCGCCCTCGGGGATCAGACCGTCGCGCACCAGGCGTTCGGTATAAAGGCTGAGCGTGGTTTTCTGACCCTTGATTTTTTTATACATCACCGGGTTGGTGAACATCGGCTCGTCGCCCTCATTATGCCCGAACCGGCGATAACAGAAGATATCGAGCACCACATCCTTGTGGAACTTCTGGCGGAACTCCGTGGCGACCTTGGCCGCATGCACAACCGCCTCCGGATCATCGCCGTTGACGTGGAAAATCGGCGCTTCGACCACCAGCGCATTGTCGGTGGGATAGGGTGAGGAGCGTGAGAAATGCGGCGCGGTGGTGAAGCCGATCTGGTTGTTGACCACGATATGCATGGTCCCGCCCGCTTTGTGACCGCGCAAACCGGAAAGCGCGAAGCATTCCGCCACAACGCCCTGTCCGGCAAAGGCCGCATCCCCATGCAGCAGGATCGGCAGGGCGCTGGTCCGATCGGGATCGTTGCTCTGATCCTGCTTGGCGCGGACCTTGCCGATGACCACGGGGTTGACCGCCTCGAGATGGCTGGGGTTGGCCGTGAGGCTGAGGTGTACGGAATTACCGTCAAATTCGCGGTCACTGGAGGCCCCGAGGTGGTATTTTACATCGCCTGATCCATCCACGTCCTCGGGTTTGAAGGAACCGCCCTGAAATTCGTTGAAAATCGCCTTGTAGGGTTTCATCATGACATTCGCCAATACCGACAAACGCCCGCGGTGCGGCATGCCGATCACGATGTCACGCACGCCCAGAGCGCCGCCGCGCTTGATGATCTGCTCCATCGCCGGCACGAGGCTTTCGCCGCCATCAAGGCCAAAGCGTTTGGTGCCCATGTATTTGACGTGCAGGAACTTCTCAAAGCCCTCAGCCTCCACCAGCTTGGACAGGATCGCCTTGCGACCCTCGCGGCTGAACTGGATTTCCTTGCCGAGGCCTTCAATGCGCTCCTTGAGCCACCCGGCCTCTTCAGGGTTGGAAATATGCATGTATTGCAGCGCAAAAGTGCCGCAATAGGTGCGTTGCACGATGGCGATGATTTCACGCATGGAGGCGGTTTCAAGGCCCAGCACCTTGTCGATGAAAATGGGCCGGTCCATGTCGGCTTCGGTGAAACCGTATGATTTCGGGTCAAGCTCCGGGTGCGGTGTCATCTCGCGCATGCCCAGCGGGTCAAGGTCGGCCACAAGGTGGCCTCGGATGCGGTAGGCGCGGATGATCATCAGCGCGCGGATGGAATCCAGCACGGCGCGCTTGATCTGATCGTTGGAGACCTCGACGCCTGCGGCGGTGGCCTTGGCTTTGATCTTGTCGCCCGCCCCTTTGACCTCGGCGTCTGGCGCCCATTCGCCCGTGAGGGCTTGGGTCATTTCATCGGCGGGCTGGGGCGGCCAGTCGGTGCGCGCCCAGCTTGGCCCGGCGGCCTCGCGTTTGACCGACACCTCATCATCGCCCATCGCCTTAAAGAACGCTTGCCACGCGTCATCGACCGCATGGGGGTCATTGGCATAGCGCGCATACATCTGTTCGAGATATTCCGCGTTGTGCCCCTGCATGAAGCTGGAGGCGTGGAATTGGTCGTTGGCGGGATGGTCGGTCATGGGATTACCTCATGGGATTGATGTAAAGATAGTGGAGAAGCCCAGTTCAACGTGCGGCTCGCGACCCAGAGAACTTGCTGCGCTTTCTTCAAACCGTGCTACTTGTAAATCGACGAGGTAGGGTTTGCCGTCCTCCTCCCCTTGGGTGCGGGACTGGAAGGTCTGGACGTGCGGGTCGGCCCGTTTAATTCCAGCGCGTTCGTCAAGACTTTCGAGCGTGTTTAGTAGGTCTCGCAGGTTGTCATCGCCCGGACCGGCGTAGATGCAGCGAAGGGATTGTGTTTCTTCTCCACTTGATTGGATCACTGCAAGGGCAGCGGTGTTCGGCCCGATAGTAAGGCGTATGACATTGTCGCGTTCTTCTCCGCCAAAGACTTGTATGGCAGTGCTCTCCGCCTGCGCCGGAGCGGTAGTCCAGTCGACCGGCGCTCGCAACTCACGCCCTACGGCAAGAACACCATCGGCCCAAAGCCTCAAAACAGAAATCATGTTTTCCGGTTGAGGGTGAACCCATCCCAACTCCGCAAGTTCCATACGTAGATCAATGGTAATGGTCGCATGGGCCGTGCAGACAGATTGCGTTGCGGATGCAAGATCTAATTGGTCACTCGCCGTAATGTGCGTTGCGCCCGCGCCTGCCGCGATCAAAACCGCCGCAGCAGGCAGGTGTCTAATATGATGGCTCATCGACGTCATCAGCCTTTTGCAATTGCTTCCTGAACCGCTTCGCCCAGTGTTGCGGGGCTGTCGGCGACGACAATCCCAGCGGCGCGCATGGCGTCGATCTTATCCTCGGCACCGCCTTTACCACCGGCAACAATCGCCCCCGCATGGCCCATGCGACGGCCGGGAGGGGCCGTGCGACCGGCGATGAAACCAGCGGTCGGCTTCCAGCGGCCCTTTTTCTTCTCATCTGCCAAGAACTGTGCCGCGTCTTCCTCGGCGGAGCCGCCGATTTCACCAATCATGATAATGCTTTGCGTCTCATCATCGGCCAAAAACATTTCCAGAACGTCAATATGCTCAGTGCCTTTGATCGGATCCCCGCCAATGCCCACGGCGGTCGATTGGCCATAGCCCAGATCAGTCGTCTGTTTCACCGCCTCATAGGTCAGCGTGCCGGAGCGCGAGACCACACCGCAGGAGCCGCGTTTGTGGATGTGACCGGGCATGATGCCGATCTTGCAGGCATCTGGCGTGATCACACCGGGGCAATTTGGCCCGATCAGGCGGGATTTAGACCCCTCAAGCGCGCGCTGGACCTTCATCATGTCGAGCACCGGGATGCCCTCAGTAATGCAGACGATCAGTTCCATTTCCGCGTCAATGGCCTCCAGGATCGAATCCGCGGCAAAGGGTGGCGGCACATAGATCACGGAGGCGTTGGCCCCGGTGACATGGCGCGCTTCATGCACGGAGTTGAATACCGGCAGGTCCAGATGGGTTTGCCCGCCCTTGCCCGGGGTCACACCGCCGACCATTTTGGTGCCGTAAGCAATCGCCTGCTCCGTGTGGAAGGTGCCTTGTGAGCCGGTGAGCCCCTGACAGATGACTTTGGTGTTTTCGTCGATGAGGACGGCCATATTGTTTCCTTGCTTGTTTTATCCTGGGTAGCCCATGGAAACCATGACGGTTCCAGGGGCTTCGTAGCGGTGACGGTTGATTGTACTGGTCGAGACGATCAGGGGGAGCCCGGACGGGGTGGAGATGAACCACTCTGTCGGGCCGCGCACCTGAGCGCCGGGAAAACGCTGAAAGATGGTGGCTGCGACGATATCGGCAAATGCGGGTTCCGCCAGATGCGTGGTGTAGACCATGCAGATACCGGCGTTGCGATCCGGAAAATCGACCTCGGCTTTGACCGTATCGGCAGGGGCGTCAAAAAAGTGATCGAGCCCCAGTGCGATCCCATGTTCGTTGGTGCCGCGGTCGATGGCCCGGTAGGCGAAACCTGAGGCCCCGAAAGTCGTTTGCGCTATAGTGCGGTCGATCATGACCTGCAAGCAAAGGGCCGTGGCAAGCTGCGTATTTGCTCTCACGGCGTCATCAAAACTCTGTCCCTTTGCGGGCAGGGTCGAGAGCGCAACGAGGGCCAGCGGAATGTAGCTCGCGCGCCGCATCCTAGAGGGTAGTTTGAAACCGGACCGACTCATGCTGCACCATCCTTATGCAACAGCACGGTGATATTGTCATCCACCGGCAGCGCGATCCGATTGACCAGTTCTATGGTAAACCCCGCACGGGCGCAGATGTCGGTGAGCGTCGCCAGCGTGAAATAATTGACGTGATCGGGATAGCGGAACCCGCACCATTTTGCCCCGATGATCCGACGGTTAAGCGATCCGAAATTCGGCACGCGAATATAGACCGCGCCGCTGTCCTTGAGCGCGCGATGGGCGCCCTTGAGCACGGCCATGGCGTCGCTTTCATGCTCCAGATAAGAGTTCATGACGATGCCGTCGAACTGCTGCTCTGGGAATTCCCAAATGGCCTCGGCCCCGGCCCCGTGTTGGCAATAGCCGCCATGTGCGCGCATGAATGCATCCGCCTGTGCGTGTAATTGCGTTGAGAGTTCAATGCCATAGGGTGTCATCGGGGGATGAATTCGACGTCCCAGCCCGCAACCGATGTCCAGCACATGTCCGTCCTTGAACCAGGCGCGGTATTTGTCATGCTTGTCGCGATGCGTCAGGCCCAGCTTCTGGCGCAGGGTGCGGATCGCGGGGCTGAGCGAGGTGGAGCCTTTGGAGGCCTCCTTCTTGACCTCATAGGTCTTTTCCCAGGCGAAATCCTCCTCCAGCGCCTCGTAAGGGACCGGGTTTTGCAGATAGGTCATGTCGCAGGTGGTGCAGCGCACGATGTTCCACGCATCGGGCGAATATTGCGGCCAGGGTACCGTCTGCGTGGCCGAACAGCAGGGGCAGGGACGGTGCGTGGTGTCCAGCATCCTAGCGGTCCTCCCAATCAGCGGGCAGGCGGTCGACCGCCATAAAGGTCTGATCGCTGCGCGTCCCGATATGCACCACCGCGATACGCCCCCGCAGGAGTGCGCGCGCTTCGATCAGGGCGGTGCCGGCTTGCGGGCGATGGGTTGCCGGAAGGGGGATGGCATGGCCAAAAACCGGCGGCATCGCCATTTGGACGCGCAGCGCGGCGATGGCAGGCGCGGTGTGATCGCCCGCAAAGGCGACTTCACAACGGCGTTCGATTTGCGCCGGTGCGCTGTTCGCAGGTTCCAGCGTGATGTCCCAGAAAGTCAGATCAAAGGGCAGCGGCGACCCGGCGCGTGTCTCCATGCGGGTGCGGGCAAGCGTGGCGGTTTGACCGGCCTTGAAACAGACGGCGTTGAAGGTTCCGATGGCGGTTTCCGGCGCGGTTTGCGCGGCGGCGGGCAGAGCCATTACGGCGGAGATGAGGGCGGCGCGGATCATGTGGCACCGGGGTGATAGAGGATCAGCGCGTAACGATACCAGCCGAAGCTTTCGGTGCGTTCGGTGGCGATGATGGCAGGTGGATTGGATAGAACGGACCAGGCTTGCTCAATGTTCTTGCCCAGTGGCTTGGGGTCAATAGCGCGTGCCTTAGGGTAGGTTTTGGCCACGTAGTTCTGAAAGTCCCGGGTCTGTCCGCTGCGGGAGTCCGCCTGTATCAGGCAGGTATCGGTCGAGACTGCGACGGCGGGATTTCTGTTGTCGATGACATAGGCCGTCACGCCGCGCGCCTTGCGCGGCAGCGGGACGTATCCGGCATCGCGCAGTTTGGTCTCGGCGGCATCGGCATCCCGCGGACCATTGGTGCAAAAGCGATCAAATGCCCGTACCAACTCATAGGGGGTACTCTTGGGCACCATATTGGCGCGCCACATGTTGCGCAATTCTGCGGTGTCGGCAGGGCTTATTCCGGATGGTCCGCAAGACACCAGAGCAAGCGCACCGAAGAGATATGCAACGAGACGTTTCACGTGATTTTTACTCTCGTTAACTTCCCGAATTGCGCGTCACCCGCTTGGCTCTTGCAGACATTTGGTCTTCCCGACGGCCCACTTTGCCGCACTCCAAAATGCGTTGTGTTAAAGCGTAAGGCGCGCAGGCTGCCAAGTGTTTGGCCGCCGCGGCAGTGCACAACCTCCATACATGCGACGACCCCGCGTGGCCCGTATTCGAAGGGCTTGATCATCGCGATATGTTTCACTTGTATCATGAACGTACAAAGAGCCTTTTATGGCAGCGCAACTAGGAAGTACCCATCGCCGTCATCTCTAACAATCGCTTTTGGCATTGAGGACGCCATTCTTTCGGGAAAAGTGAAAGTAGACGCCTTGAGAACAGCTGTTTCCAGATCGTCGTTTTTGCTCCGTACCTCGTCAACACGCACCCGCATGCTACAGCCACGATCCACTCGAAAAGCCATGTCGAAGCCGCCGACATGTCGGTACGTCTTGGATTCAGTATCCACCAAACGAAACGGGTAGATCAGCCGGCTTTCAGGGTGTTTTTCCCCGCAGATGAAGTCGAATACGCCAGCGGCCTCTGTAAAAGGTACCGGGCCACCTAATCGAGAAGTGCTCGGACCAGACGTCTCGCACGCAGCCAAGAAGGCCGCGCTCAAGAGCAGACTTGCTGATAAAAAATGTCTTGGCAATGGCATCAGATGTTTGATCTCCAAGACCCGGCCCATTCGGAGTTGAGTGGTAATATGACGTATCATCGGCTGATCTCTATCGCGTCTTATCCTTTCACAGCCTTCACGATCTTTTGCGCGCCATCCTTAAGGTTGTCCGCCGCGATGACGTCCAGACCGGAATTGTTGATGATGTCCTTGCCTTCCTGCACGTTGGTCCCCTCAAGGCGCACCACCAGCGGCACTTTCAGGCCAACCTCTTTCACGGCAGCCACAACGCCCTCTGCGATCACATCACAGCGCATGATGCCGCCAAAGATGTTCACGAGAATGCCTTTGACCTGCGGATCAGACGTGATGATCTTGAAGGCCTCGGTGACCTTCTCCTTGGTCGCACCACCGCCCACATCGAGGAAGTTGGCAGGCTCGGCCCCGTAGAGCTTGATGATATCCATCGTCGCCATCGCCAGACCCGCACCGTTCACCATGCACCCGATTTCACCATCCAGCGCGATGTAGTTGAGATCATATTTCGAGGCTTCCAGCTCCTTGCTGTCCTCCTCGGTGGTATCGCGCAGCTCAGCAATATCGGGGTGGCGATACATGGCGTTGCCGTCAAAGCTGACCTTGGCATCGAGCACCTTGAGATCGCCTTCATCGGTGGTGATCAGCGGGTTGATCTCCAGCATCTCCATATCTTTTTCCATGAATGCCTGATAGAGCAGACCCATCAGGGAAACACATTGCTTGACCTGCTTGCCTTCCAGACCCAGCGCGAATGCGATGCGACGCCCGTGAAACGCCTGATACCCAGAGGCGGGATCAACGGAGAACGACAGAATCTTTTCGGGCGTGGCCGCGGCGACCTCTTCGATGTCCATGCCGCCCTCGGTGGAACACACGAAACTGACACGGCTGGTCTGGCGATCCACCAAAAGGGCGAGATACATTTCGGTCGTGATGCCGGAGCCGTCCTCGATATAAATCCGATTGACCTGTTTGCCCGCCGGGCCGGTTTGATGCGTGACCAAGGTGCGGCCCAGCATTTTCTTGGCCTCTTCGGACGCCTCCTGAACCGATTTGGTGATGCGCACGCCGCCTTTTTCACCGGCATCGGCCTCCTTGAACGTCCCCTTGCCGCGTCCGCCCGCGTGGATCTGCGCCTTAATCACCCACATGGGACCATCAAGCGCCCCTGCTGCCGTCTTCGCCTCTTCGGCCCGCAGGACAACGCGCCCGTCAGATACCGGAGCGCCGTAGCTGCGCAGCAATGCTTTCGCCTGATATTCGTGAATATTCATGGATTGGGTCCTGTGTGGTTGATTGCGTTGGCCACCTTCCGTTAAAGGCGCTCAAAGGCACAAAAACAACCGTATAGCGGCTTAAATCCTAATATTTCGTGGAAAATCAGGATTTGTGATCACACAAAAATTTGCTGTGATCACAAACCGCATTCCATTTATCGGCGTGAGAAAGAAACCTGATTCGATTGTGACGCAATCAAAGCTGGCAAAGAGCGTACAAATTTCGCCAATAGATTGAGGGGCCGACGCGCACATAGATGATTCGCTCTACTCTAACGCGAATATTAACATTTCTTTACGATTTATGTTTTGCTTTAGGCGAAATTATGCCAAAACTTCCGCGCAGGAGATCATTGAGAATGGTCTTTTAGGATTTAACCAGTAGCCCAAATAGGAGCGAAATTATGAAAAATACAATTTTAGCAGCAGGCGTGGCGCTTGCGAGCTTGGTCGGAGCGAGTGCGAACGCGACGACGATTACCCTGTCCACTTTTGACATAAGCAATTTCAATACTGAAACAGCAGGCGGTATTGTGCAGGATTTCGAAGGATATTCTGGCGTGTGGGATCCGATGACGATCACAAATGTCGGAAAGTTTACTTCCACGGGCGGTACGGGTAATGGTTCGGTCTGCAACAATAACGTTAGCGGTGGTAACTGTAAGGCGCTGTTCATTCAGGAGGGTGCAGACAGCGGACAAGGCAATCTAGTACCGTTGAATGGAAAGAAGGCGCTGTCTTCGAACGATACCAATGGTATCTTTTGGGACGTTTTCAACGCAGGCAACTCACTCTTTAGCAAGATTGTATTTGCCGTACGTGACGCCGCCGACATAGGCGGTACGGTGTTTACAATCGAGGCAAAAAATGGTGGCGTGACGGAAGCGACCACTATTACAGCTGGAGAAAATAATGAAGGTCGTCTGGTTGTGATCGATCTGGGCGGTGATTTCAGCAGCGCCACAGTGTCAATGTTCAACAACAAAGTAAACGATGGCTTTACGATCGATGGTGCAACAACAGTATCGGCCGTCCCGGTGCCAGCGGCTCTGCCACTGCTCTTGGCTGGTCTTGGTGGTCTTGGTCTGATGCGTCGTCGTCAGCGCAAAGCAGCCTGAGCGATCAGAAGCTTTCGTATAACAAAGAAAAAGCCCCGGAAATTCCGGGGCTTTTTTTTATGGCTGATCGCTAAAAGAAATTATGCGAGGCTTGCGTCGATTTCCTTACAGGCTTTCACCAGGCCTTTGACCGCGTCAACTGAGCTGTCGAACATCGCCTGTTCGTCCTTGTTCATCGAAATCTCCACGACACGCTCAATGCCACCTGCACCAATCACGGTCGGCACCCCGACATAAAAACCGTTCAGACCGTAGGCACCATCAACAAATGCCGCACAAGGCAGGACGCGTTTTTGATCTTTGAGATAGCTTTCGGCCATTTCAATCGCCGATGTCGCCGGTGCATAAAACGCGGAACCGGTTTTCAGCAGCCCGACGATTTCCGCACCGCCATCCCGTGTGCGTTGCACGATGGCGTCGAGTTTGTCCTGCGTGGTCCAGCCCATTTTTACCAGATCGGGAAGCGGAATGCCCGCGACCGTGGAGTAACGCACCAGCGGCACCATCGTATCGCCATGACCGCCCAGCACGAAGGCGGTGACGTCTTTCATCGAGACGTTGAATTCGCTGGCCAGGAAATGACGGAAGCGCGCGGAGTCCAGAACGCCGGCCATCCCGCAGACCTTTTCATGTGGCAGACCAGAAAATTCACGCAACGCCCAGACCATCGCATCCAGCGGGTTGGTGATGCAGATGACGAAAGCATCCGGCGCATGAGCGGCGATGCCCTCGCCCACGGATTTCATAACCTTGAGATTGATGCCCAGAAGGTCATCCCGGCTCATGCCCGGCTTGCGGGCGACACCGGCAGTGACGATGCAGACGTCCGCGCCAGCGATATCGGTATAAGATTGCGTGCCTGACATGGTCGCATCGAATTTGGCAGAGGGGCCGCTTTCCGCGATATCGAGAGCCTTGCCCTCCGGCGTGCCTTCGGCAATGTCGAACAGGACGACATCGCCGAGTTCCTTTAGCGCTGCCAGATGTGCGAGCGTGCCGCCGATCTGACCTGCGCCGATCAGCGCGATTTTGGGTCTGGCCATGGATTATTCTCCGGGTTCGGTTGAGATTGAACCTGTGCTATCCAATAGATCACGGTTGCGCAAGTTCGTTAGCATGGTTGTGTTTACCGCCCGGTTATCGTGACGTGGCCTCAGCGAATCGTATCGGGGTCTGCGTGTGACCGCTGCCTGTGCTGACGATGTCCGCAGGAAATTCGCGTGTTTTTGGGAGCTGTTGTCGGTGACGCTGGATTGGATGTTTTTTGCCATCGCAGGGCCAGCGGTCATTTTCGCGGGGATTTCCAAAGGCGGGTTCGGATCTGGTGCGGCCTTCGCCTCCGCGAGCATTCTGGCGCTTGTGATCGAACCGGGTTTGGCGCTGGGAGTGATGCTGCCGCTCTTGATGTTGATCGATGTGGCGACGTTGGGCCCCTATTGGGGAAAATGGAATGGCAAGGCGGCGCTACTGCTGATTTTAGGTGCGATGCCGGGCGTGGCCCTTGGCGCGGCCCTCTATAAGATTGCGGAACCAGATGTTTTCCGGGTGCTGATCGGAACGATTTCGATCGGTTTTGTGATCTGGCAGATGGCCAAGGGGCGCTTGCTGAAAACCGGTTCGGACGCGCAGCTGCCCGGCTGGGCTGGAGCGCTGGCCGGTGGTGTCGCAGGGTTTACCAGTTTCGTCAGCCATGCAGGCGGCCCCCCGGCGGCGGTGTATCTGCTCTCGAAAGGCTTAAGCAAAACCGAATATCAGGCGACAACGGTACTGGTGTTCTGGATCGTCAATATCGCTAAGGCTGTTCCCTATGCAGCACTGGGGATGTTTACGATGCAGACGGGTGCGGCCAATCTGATGCTGGCACCCTTTGCACTGCTGGGTGCGTGGCTCGGCGTACGCGCGCATCGGGCGGTGCCGGAGCGTGTTTTCTTTGCCCTGACCTATGTTTTGCTGAGCATCACTGGTGTGAAACTCATCTGGGACGGGCTGACTTGAAAGTGGCCCGCAGCCCGGAATAATGGGCGGTCAGGCAGAAGACCAAAAGGTCGCAGGATCACAAATCAGGCGTCATTGCCCTTTGCAGGCAAGGCTTCGGCCAGTTTTTCGAAAGATTGACCCGACGCCACAAGGCATGTGAGTCCGTTCGGCGTTGTCACCGTGATTGTCCAGGATCCCGTTTCATCGGAAGCGAAAACCTCAATCACCGCGTTATTTGCACCAAGCCCCATGGATTGGCGTGTTTCGCCGTAGCCATCCGCCAGCCGGTCAACGACAGCCTCGCGCGGTGCGCAATTGCGTGCGTTTTGTGCGGCAACGTCGGTGGTGGACGCGATGTAAAGCGCGGCTGCAGCGCTGAGCGCGCCCAAATGCAGCATTTTGGATATGCGTGTCATAATGTATCTGCCTTCATGTCAAAGGCGGCACCCGCTGTCATCTGGCCGGGCCGGTTTCCCGGCGATGACCGGGCGGCCCCGGTTCAATATAAACGTCCGCAATATCGAGGGTATTACGCCTTCAACGGCCTTGCTGAAGCAACCTGATGCCAAGATATTCGACCTGCTCAGCATCCGTTCTAGGGTTGAAATAATGGTTAATCCTGCGTGCGGATATAGTTTGCATTTGATATTTGCTGCATTGCGGCATTATGCAGCTTGAATTTTGTGCAAAAAAATGGCCCAGTTCGCGCAACTTTGTAACTCGTTCAAACTTAGTGGAAAATGACTGATGGATTCGACTACCCGCCCGCTGCGCTCGCTTCTATATATCCCTGCCTCCAAGGCGCGCGCTCTGGAAAAAGCACGCCAACTGGCGGCGGACGCGATTATTTTTGATCTGGAAGATGCCGTCGCACCGGACGAAAAAGCCGCTGCACGCGCGTTGCTGGGGCAGGAAATAAATGCCGGCGGCTACGGTGCGCGGATGCGAATCGTCCGCATTAACGCGTTGTCTACCGAATGGGGTGCCGACGATGCCGCGGCGGTCCTTGAAATGGGCGTTGATGCGGTTTTGCTGCCCAAGGTGGGCGGCGCAGGGGATTTGGATGCGCTGGCGCAGATCACGGGTGTTTTGCCGATCTGGGCCATGATGGAAACCCCAAGGGGCATGTTGGCCGCAGCGGAAATTGCCGCGCACCCGCTGTGTCAGGGCATGGTGATGGGCACAAATGATCTGGCCAAGGAGATGGGGACGCGGTTTCGCGCGGATCGATTGCCGCTGATACCGGCGCTGGGACTATGCGTTCTGGCGGCGAAGGCCGAAGATATCGCGATTATCGACGGCGTGTACAACGCGTTTCGCGATGCGGAAGGGCTGGCGCGGGAATGCGAGCAGGGGTGTGACATGGGCTTTGACGGCAAGACATTGATCCACCCGGCCCAATTGGATGTGGCAAATGCGGTGTTTTCACCGTCTCCCGAGGGGATCGATCTCGCGCATCGTCAGATCGCAGCCTATGAGGACGCCTTGGCCGAAGGTCAGGCCGTCGCCGTGGTCGATGGGCAGATCGTTGAGAACCTTCATGTTGCCATCGCCCGTAAAACACTGGCAAAGATGAACGCGATAGACAGCTTAGGCACGGAGTAAACCCATGGCTCTTTTAATCGTCGGACTGATCCTTTGGGTCGGGACACATTATTTCAAACGCCTCGCCCCCGCGCAACGCGCCGGTATGGGCAATACGGGCCGGATCGTGACCACGATCGGCATCGTTGCGGGCCTGATCCTGATGATCATCGGATACCGGGCAGCGGATTTTATCACGGTCTGGAACCCGCCCGGCTTCCTCACGCATGTGAATAATACGCTGATGCTCGTTGCGCTCTGGGTCTATGGATCGAGTGCGGCAAAGGGTGCAAAGGCCTGGCCCGCTTATAAAACCCGCCATCCGCAACTGCTGGGCTTCAAGCTCTGGGCTTTCGCGCATTTGCTGGTGAATGGGGATCTGGCCTCGATCATTCTCTTTGGCGGATTGCTGGCCTGGGCCGTGGGCTCGGTGATCCTGATCAACCGCGCTGAGCCCGATTGGACACCGCCCGCACCTGCGGGCAAGGTCACCTACATCAGGTTGGTTGTCATCACGCTTGTGCTCTATGTGCTGATCGCGGCGGTGCATGTCTGGCTGGGCGTCTTGCCCTTTGGCGGCTGAATTTTTTGCGGGGACCCAGATGAAACTCTATCGATTTCTTTCCGAAGAGGACACCTCGACCTTTTGCCATAAGGTGACGGAAGCGCTCAACAAGGGCTGGGAGTTATACGGCTCCCCGACCCAGACCTTTGATCACGCGGCGGGTCTCATGCGCTGTGGTCAAGCGGTGGTAAAAGAAGTGAGCGGCACCTATACGCCTGACACCAAACTGGGGGCGCAGTGATGGGTACGAAAACCAACGCGGGCCGCTTTTTTGAGGATTATAGTGTCGGGCAGGTGATCCACCACGCGGTGCCGCGTACGGTAAAGATGGGCGAGCGCGCGCTCTATCACATGCTCTACCCGGCGCGGCATGCGCTCTATTCCTCGGATCAATTCGCACAGGGCTGCGGTCTGCCGTTCAGCCCGCTCGATGATATGATCGCTTTTCATGTGGTGTTCGGCAAAACCGTGCCGGATGTGTCGCTGAATGCGGTCGCGAACCTGGGCTATGCGCAGGGGCGTTGGATCACGCCGGTCTGGCCGGGTGATACGTTGCGCTCGGTCTCTGAGGTGATCGGGGTGAAACAGAACTCCAACGGCAAAACGGGTGTGGTCTGGGTGCGCACGCGCGGGCTGAACCAACATGATGAGATCGTGCTGGAATTCGTCCGTTGGGTCATGGTGCGCAAACGCGATGTGGATGCGGCGGCCCCTGAAACGGTTGTGCCTGATTTGCCCGAGGCGGTGGCCGCCAGCGATCTGGTGATCCCCAAGGGCCTCGATTTCAGCAATTATGATTTCACGCTGGCTGGGGAGCCGCACCGTTGGGGGGATTACGGCGTCGGTGAGCAGATCGATCATGTGGACGGCGTCACAGTTGAG
This sequence comes from Roseobacter fucihabitans, assembly GCF_014337925.2. NCBI lineage: Bacteria > Pseudomonadati > Pseudomonadota > Alphaproteobacteria > Rhodobacterales > Roseobacteraceae > Roseobacter > Roseobacter fucihabitans. The sequence continues at coordinate 771,365 of NZ_CP143423.1, forward strand.
GAAGCCGAGCACATGATGGCCACACGCCTGTGGCAGAATACGTCCAAGGTGCATTTTGATACCTCTGCCCGGCCCGATGGCACGCGGTTGATCTATGGGGGGCATGTGATTTCCATGGCGCGCGCACTGTCGTTCAACGGGCTGGCAAATGCGCAGATGGTCGTGGGGCTGAATGGGGGCGCACATGCGAACCCCTGCCTTTCGGGTGACACGATCCGGGCGTGGTCTGAGGTTTTGGACAAGGCCGAAACCAGCGCGCCGGGGGTCGGGGCTTTGCGTCTGCGACTGGTCGCGACGAAGGGCGGCGCGCCTTTTGAGTTGCGCGGGGCGGACGGTAAATACCTGCCGGATGTGCTGCTTGATCTGGACTATTGGGCGCTGGTGCCTGTGTGATCGCCCAGGCGATATATCTGTCACACCCGGAGGTTGAGATTGATCCCAATACGCCGGTTCCCGAGTGGGGTTTATCGGGAGTTGGCAGGGCGCGCACGGCGGCCCTGGCCGCGCGGCTTGGGGATTTGTCCGGCTGGAGCGTGGTGTCCAGCGGCGAACAAAAAGCGATAGAGACCGGCGAGCCGCTTGCGGCTCTGACCGGAAAGCCCTTGATCATCCGCGCGGATATGCATGAAAACGACCGCAGCGCGACGGGGTATCAGCCGCGCGCCGCTTTTGAGGCTTTGGCGGATGCGTTTTTTGCACAGCCCGATGTGTCGGTGCAGGGCTGGGAGAGCGCGCGTGCCGCACAGATGCGCATCGTGCAGGAAGTGCGCGCCGCCGTGCTCGAACATCCCGACATCCCGCTGATTTTTACCGGCCACGGGGGTGTCGGCACGCTGCTTTATTGTCACCTGGCGGGGCATCCGATTTCGCGACGTTGGGACCAGACCGGCGGCGGGCATTGGTTCCGGTTTGCGGCGGATATGTCCTCGGTTGAGCAGGGCTGGGCCGCGATGGAAACCTTGAGCTGATAGGGGTCGGCAAGCTGCGTGGTTGCCGTTACGATCATGCCATGAAGTGTTTTTTCATGATCCTTGCGGCATCTATGGCCGGCGCTTCTACGGCATTGGCCTGCTGCGCCATGGGTTCGGGATGACGGTTGCGCGATACCTAAAGGAACGGTTTGCCGGGGCCGCCCGCTTGATCAGCGTCTATGGCCGGAAAGAGAACTCCGGCACGTCGCAGGAGGGGCCATGCGCCAAAGACGCGCGCGCAGAGAAAAGCGCATTGGGCTCAAGCCGGATTGGGGGTCTGCGGATACTCTGGCATGACGCGCGCTGAGGCGGCCATTACGCTTCTTTATCCCCATTTTTCACCGCTCGGCAGGCGATTGCCAAGCATTTTGGCGAGAGGAACAAGGACAGGACGTTCTCACGATCCGACGTCACATGCGATGCTCAGAACGACCGCGAGATCTGTCCGGGTGGCCCAGAAATGCGACATAGTTGGCGGATTTCTTGCGATCCCTCGCCGAAACCCGTGAAGACCAAGCCTCCCTTGCAGCGCTAATGGCCTCGCCGGTGCCGCCATAGATCGCCCGACAAAATATGGGCCGTCCCTAACTTCAAAGCGCAAAACCGAATGGCTTTTTCAGCGGAAACAGCATTCCCCGATCAGTCCTGAGTCCAAACAACCTGTTGCGACTAGAACGTTGGTGCACGGCTGATGCGCCAGTTTTCCGGCGTGGTGTTATAGGCGGCTTTGAAAATTCGAATGAAGTGCGACACATCGGAGAATCCGGTATCTTGCGCAATTTGGGTCACGGAGCGTTTCGTGCGGTGTAAAAGGCGTTCCGCATGAGCCAAACGTATTCTCTTGCCCGCCTCAAACGGGGTCACTTTGAGCGCGCTATCAAAGCGCCGTTCCAGCGTCCTGGGGCTTACTTTCAATCGCGCGGCCAGGGCCGAAACTGTGGGTGGTGCGTCCAATCCTTGTTGCAACAAGAGTAAGGCACGGCGGACAATGGGATCGTTTGTTGTCAGATCCAGGGGGAGCCCCGGTTGCGGGCGGTCTGCCTCCATGGCTTCGTCAATCATCATGATCGACAGGCTCTTGCGTGCTGCGGCTTTACTGATATGGCGGTCCACCAAAAACGCCGCCAAATGGGCAGAACTGGTCCCCCCCGAACAGGTCAGCCGATCCCGGTCGACGACAAAAATCTGATCGGACACCGGCTCCAACCCGTCAAATTGTTCCAGAAAGTCGTTGTGATGGAACCAGCTTACACAACACCGATACCCCTCTAGAAGCCCCGCCCTATGAAGTACAAATGATCCGGTGCAAACCCCAATCAAAGGGACGCGTGCTTGTGATGCGCGGTGCAGAAAGGCCGTGTATTCGGGTTCGAGCTGCTCCAACTCGCTCATCAGACCGCCGATCACCACGATGTAATCAAAGCGTTTGGGATCGCCAAGACGCTCGTCGGGGTGCACTGCGATGCCGCTTGATGAGGTCACGGGGTTCAAGTCTGATGACAGGACGCGCCAGTTGCACAGGATCGCACGCGACCGGTCGCCTTCATCAGAGGCCAGACGCAACACGTCCACAAAATTGGCGAAAGCACAGATCGTGAAGCGCTGCGTCAGGATAAACCCTATTCTCAGGCGCGCGCGACCAGGGTAAGGGTCTGCTTTTGATTGCTTCATGGCGTTATTATAACGCGGATATGACGTGATTATACAGCCCTTGCTGCTGGAAAAATGCAACAGTAGCTCCGCGTCAATGTTATCTGCTCAGGAAGGCTGCTCCATGACCCATTTTTCCGGGATCTCGCTCCTCAGGAATGCTCTGTCCGGGCATAAGCAATGGCCCGAGCAATGGCCCGCTTCGCAGCCTAAAAAAGAATACGATGTGATCATTGTCGGCGCGGGGGGGCATGGTCTGGGTGCTGCTTATTACCTTGCCAAAGAGCATGGCATCACCAATGTTGCGGTGATCGAAAAAGGATGGCTGGGCGGCGGGAATACCGGGCGCAACACCACGATTATCCGATCGAATTATCTCTATGACGAAAGTGCGCGACTGTTCGATCATGCCCTTGATTTATGGGATAATTTGAGCACTGAATTGAATTACAACGTCATGTATTCCAAACGCGGCGTCATGATGCTGGCTCATAATGTCCATGACGTTCAGAGCTTTCAGCGTCATATTCATGCCAACCGTCTGAACGGCGTGGACAATCGGTGGCTTTCGGCAAAAGAAGCCAAGGCGTTTTGCCCGCCTCTCAACATTTCGCCAGATGCGCGGTATCCGGTGATGGGAGCGGCGCTGCAACAACGTGCGGGCACCGCGCGCCACGATGCGGTCGCCTGGGGTTATGCCCGCGCGGCGGCCAAGCGCGGCGTTGATATCATCCAGAACTGCCCGGTCATTTCGATCCGGCGCGGTGCGGACGGCGCGGTCGAAGGGGTCGAAACCGCGCGCGGGTTCATCAAAGCCAAAAAGATCGCCGTGTCCGCCGCCGGTCACACCTCTGTCGTGATGGATAGCGCTGGCGTGCGCATGCCGCTGGAAAGCTATCCGTTGCAAGCGCTTGTGTCCGAACCGATCAAGCCCGTGTTCCCCTGCGTCGTGATGTCCAATACCGTGCACGCCTATATCAGCCAGTCCGACAAGGGCGAATTGGTCATCGGCTCGGGCACCGATCAATATACCAGCTATTCACAGCGCGGGGGGCTGCCGTTGATCGAGCACACGGTTGCGGCGATTTGCGAGGTCTTCCCGATCTTCAACCGCATGCGCATGCTGCGCAAATGGGGCGGGATCGTTGATGTGACACCTGACCGTTCGGCCATCCTCGGCAAGACGCCTGTCAAGGGGCTCTATGTCAATTGCGGCTGGGGCACGGGCGGTTTCAAGGCAACACCGGGGGCCGCGCATACGCTGGCCTGGACGGTTGCCAAGGATGAACCGCACCCCATTAACGCGCCTTTTACGCTGGAGCGTTTCACCACCGGCCGTCTGATTGACGAAGCCGCCGCCGCCGCCGTTGCGCATTGAGGAGATACAAAATGCTATTGATACATTGCCCCTATTGCGACGAAGCCCTGCCCGAACTGGAATTCGCCTATGCCGGTGAGGCCCATATCGCGCGCCCGCAAGACCCCTCCAAACTGAGCGACGAGGCATGGCGCGATTTTCTGTTCATCCGCACCAACGTCAAGGGGGTGCACGCGGAACGCTGGCGTCACATCAACGGGTGCGGGCGGTTTTTCAACGCGCTGCGCGACACAGTCAGTGACCGTTTCGTGACCACCTATAAGGCCGGAGAGGCCCGCCCTGACGCGTCCGCCCTGGAGGCCATGAAATGAGTGATTTTCGCGTAAAAGACCGGGGTCGCCTCAACAGAGACAAGCCGGTAAACTTCACATTTGACGGCGAGAGTTTCAAAGGGTTTGAGGGCGATACCGTCGCATCTGCTTTGCTGGCCAATGGCGTTCACCTGATGGGGCGCAGCTTCAAATATCATCGTCCCCGCGGCGTGGTCACCGCAGGCTCCGAAGAGCCCAATGCGCTGATCGGCACAACGCGCGGCAAGGGTCGGTTCGAGCCGAACACCCGCGCCACGATTCAGGAAATCTACCAAGGTCTGGAGACCGAAAGCCAAAACAAATGGCCAACGCTCAAATTCGACCTTGGCGCGATTAATGACCGCCTTTATATGCTGTTTTCGGCTGGGTTCTATTACAAGACCTTCATGTGGCCGCGCAGCTTCTGGGACTCCGTCTATGAGCCGCTGATCCGCAGGGCTGCAGGTTTGGGAAAAGCCCCGACAGAGCCAGACCCCGACAATTATGCCAGCCGTTACCTGCATTGTGACGTCTTGATTGTTGGTGCCGGGCCTTCCGGGATTGCTGCCGCGCTGACCGCTGGGCGTGCAGGGTCCAAGGTGGTTTTGGTCGATGAAAACCCTGAAATGGGCGGCACGCTGCTGTCGGAACCTTCTGTATCTATCGACGATCAAGCCGCCTGGGATTGGCTTGCTGGCGCGGTGGCAGAGCTTGACCGGATGCCCAACGTAGCGCGCATGACGCGCACCACGGCGATTGGGTATTACCACCAGAATATGATCGGTCTGGTCCAGAAATTGACAGACCACATGGCCGATGTGCCCGAAGGTGCCCCGCGCGAACGGATGTGGCGCTTGCGCGCAAAAGAGGTAGTGCTGGCCCAGGGTGCGATCGAACGACCCATGGTGTTTGACGGCAATGATTGCCCCGGTGTGATGATGGCCGGGGCGGCGCAGACGTTCCTGAACCGTTTTGGCGTTTTGGTCGGCAAGCGGCCCGCGGTGATCACAAGCCATGATAGCGCTTGGTACAGCGCCTTTGACATGGCCGATGCCGGTGCAACAGTCGTGGCAATTGTCGATACACGCTCCGAGATTGCACCGACGCTTTTGCAACAGGCGATGAAACGCGGGATCGAAACACTGGTGGGCTATACCGCCACTGCCACAAAGGGTCGCCTGCGGGTCAAAGGGTTGCGCGTCAATCCGGTCAAAAGTGGCCGTGTTGGTTTTGCGCGGATGCTGTCCTGTGATGCCGTTCTGGTCTGCGGGGGCTGGACACCGTCGCTGCATCTTTTCTCCCACACCAAAGGCTCGCTGGATTGGGACGCTGAGGCGAAGGCCTATTTGCCAGGCCATAAAACCGAAGACGTGCATATTGCAGGTGCGGGTCGTGGCCTTTGGGGGATCGCCCGCGCGCTTGAGGATGGCGCCAAGGCGGGCACCGACGCGGTTCGGGCTCTGGGTCAAACTACGGCTGCGATATCCTATAACGTGGCGGACGACCGGACCGGGACCGGCATCACTCAAAAAGAACTGCCAAGTGATCGCAGTGCGGGCAAAGCCAAAGCATTTGTCGATTTCCAGAATGACGTGACCGCCAAGGACATCCGCCTTGCCGTGCGCGAGGGCATGAAATCCATCGAACATGTCAAACGCTACACCACCAACGGCATGGCGACGGATCAGGGCAAATTATCAAACATGAACGGGCTGACGATTGCCGCCGACGCCTTGGGCAAGGAGGCCCCGCAAGTGGGTCTGACGACCTTCCGCCCGCCCTATACGCCAACGACATTCGGCGCATTCGCGGGCTATCACAAGGGTGCGCATTTCGAGGTGACCCGCAAGACGCCCATCGACGGTTGGGCCGAAGAAAACGGCGCAGAATTCGAGCCGGTCGCGTTGTGGCGGCGCGCGTGGTATTTCCCGCAAGCGGGCGAGGATATGCACAAAGCGGTGGCGCGCGAATGCAAGCAGACGCGTGAAAGCCTGGGCATGTTTGACGCTTCCACATTGGGCAAGATCGAGGTCTCCGGCCCGGATGTCGTGGAATTCATGAACCGCATGTACACAAATCCCTGGACCAAGCTCGGGGTCGGGCGCTGCCGCTATGGGCTGCTTTTGGGCGAGGACGGCTTTATCCGCGATGACGGTGTCATCGGGCGGATGCGCGATGATCTGTTTCATGTGACCACCACCACGGGTGGCGCCGCGCGGGTGCTGAACATGATGGAGGATTACCTTCAGACCGAATGGCCCGAGCTCAAGGTCTGGTTGACCTCCACCACTGAGGAATGGGCCACGATTGCCCTGAACGGGCCGAACGCGCGCAAACTGCTACAGCCGTTTGTCGAGGGAGCGGATATTTCTGCGGATGCGATGCCCCATATGGCGCTGGTGGAATGCACCGTCGCCGGCTTCCCGTCGCGACTGTTCCGTGTGAGCTTTACCGGCGAGTTGGGTTTTGAGATCAACGTCCCCGCCCGCCATGGTCGCGCGCTTTGGGAAACGCTGTATGAAGCGGGTCAGCAGTACGATATTTGCACCTATGGTACGGAAACCATGCATGTTCTTCGCGCCGAAAAGGGCTTCATCATCGTCGGACAGGACACTGACGGCACGGTCACCCCGCAGGATGCGGGCATCGGTTGGGCCATTGGTAAGATGAAGCCGGATTTCGTCGGTAAACGTTCGCTGGATCGGCCTGATATTATCGCCCCAGGGCGCAAACAGCTGGTGGGCCTTTTGACCGATGATCCCAAAACCGTTCTGGTTGAGGGTGCGCAGATCGTGGCGGACCCCAAACAGGCCAAACCGATGAAGATGATTGGCCATGTGACGTCATCCTACTGGTCGCAAACGCTGGGCCGTTCCATTGCAATGGCCTTGGTAGAGGGTGGTTTTGATCGCATGGATGACACGCTTCATATCCCGACAGAAAACGGCGAAGCGGTTGCTGCCAAAGTGTCCGGAACCATGTTTTATGATCCCGCAGGCGATCGCCTGAAGATCGAATGAGGAGGATGAGATGAACGCTCCCGTAAAGTCTGTTGACGCTGTGTCAGTTACTGTTTTGCCACCCGTTGCACGTTTCAATCTGCGTATTGCACCAGCCGATTTGGACGCGGCTTCCAAAGCCTTCGGGCTTAAATTGCCTGGCAAAATTGGGCAGGGCGCGCGCAAAGAGGGGCGAGCGGCCTATTGCGTCGGGCCAGATGAATGGCTCCTTCACGCAGCCGAGACCGATCAGGCGGCCCTTGTCGCGGTTTTTGATACTGTGCGCGCAAAAACGCCACACAGTCTGACGGTGATATCAGATCGTGAGGTCACAATTGCGATCACCGGACCCGCAGCGATGGAGCTGCTGTCGCTGGCTTGCCCGCTCGATTTATCCGGTATGGCTGTGGGTGGCGTCAAGCGCACCGTCTTTGATTACGCGCAGGTGGTGCTGATCCGGGACGCAGATGACGCATTCCGTTTAGAGGTTTGGCGGTCCTTTTTCCCGCATGTCTCCGGGCTGCTTGATGTCGGCGTCAAAGAGCTTTCCATCGGTCTGTAAGAGCCTCTCGATCCGAAATGGTTGGCGCGTCTCAAACCGTGGCGCGCCCAATCTTTCTGGCTGAAAAGGTGCTCTAAAGGTGAGGGTTTCAACGATATTTGTTACGGGCCGTTACCCAGCCCGACGTCCCGACGTTTTTTCCATTCCAATCTAAGCTATACGGCCAAATTTTGACGATTAACCTGGCTCTGCACATGTCTGCTGCTAAACTCACGAAGCCTTCAAGAGGCCTCCAGAGTAAGCATCCAGTGATTTGTTGTTCTTGGCATTGACCTCAAGAGCACATTTGATCTCGTGTTGAACAAGGCTTGCACCGTCGACCATAAGGGTCAGGCGGTCTCCTTCAGTTTGCAAGAATTTTTCCAGTTCTTCGACAATCGCCGACAAACTGGCCGTTTGGAGGTTTTGAATCTGACTGATTTCGATATCGGCTGTGACCCGCATCACGGATATGCCCGAATGCAGTGTTTTGATGGATGCGAAAATGCTGTTGAAACCGTCAAGTTGGCTGGCGCTGACCTTCAGGCCTTCTGTAGATTTGGCGTTATAGCGCTGGTTTTGTGCCTGCATGATCGACACTTCCGTGTCTTTGTCGACGCCATCCATCTGGTGGACTTCGTGCCGAAACACATCGACGACTTCGGTTTGAAGTTGTGTGACACAAGTCAGAAAAAGACCTTCAAGCAGTGCAGATTCTAACGCTGTTCCGCTTTTTAACAAGCTGGATATCAAACCTTTGATCTGGCCAGTCAATGTGGTGAAATTTCCAGCGATGACGCCAAAGGCGTTTCCTGCATCCGACAGGTGGGTCGCCTGAATGCGCATATTTACAGGCAATCTTTCAAATTTCGCGAATGCTTCGATTGTCTTGTGTATCTCGACTGAAACCTTTTCCCATGCTTCCATCGCCTTAGCCATATGGGCGATCATGACATTTGTTGGATTGCCCAATTCTTGATCACGCATCCCTATTTGTTCTGTGACCGCTTTGGTCATAAAGGCTTTGTAATCACGAAACCCCAAATCCTTGATATGCTCGACGAGCATAGCTGCACTCTCCTCGGGCGTGACTTCTTTGGACTGCTCCGCGGCCAAGAGCTTTTCGTAGGATTTTACGATCGTCTCAAAGAGTGGACCCTGCGGCTTCAGTCGAACCGACATATAGCCATCATCAAGAGGCGTCGCGATTGCAAAAACCCAGTAATGCTCGCCATTTTCAGACTTGTTCTTAACAAATGCGCCAATGGGGTCGCCCTGCTGCAACATCGTCCAAAACAACCAGAAAACCCCTTTAGGCATATCTTGGTGCCGGATGACCTTATGTGGCGCATGGCGCAGTTTCTCCCAGGGGTGACCGCTCACGCTCTGAAATAATGCGTTTGCGGTCTGTATGACCCCGCGCTTATCTGTTCGGGAAACCAGAATATCTGCCATCTCAAACTTCGTAGACGCAGATACGCATTTATCAGTGTTTGACATTCTTTTTCCCCAGCACGTAAACCCTCTTTGCTTTAAACACAAAGACATAACCGGAACGTTAAATTCCGAAAAAACCAGCATCCGTTAACAGATAAACTTGCAAGTGCTTGGGCCGCATCGCGCGATCTATAAGAATGCCAATGCCCGTGTTGGTGCGTTTCGGATTACAGACCCAGCCGATCCCGAAGGGCATACCATGTCATCGCAAGAATAAGCAGAGGCGTCCGCATCGCGCTGCCACCGGGGAAGGAGGGTGTGGCAATGGCTCCCATCGTATCGAACCCATCGCTTTGCCCCTGAATGGCCTGCGCCATGATTCTACCCGCATGGGTTGCAGTGCCGACGCCGTGGCCCGAGTATCCCGAAGCGGACAGGACGTTGGGCGCAACCCGCGTAAGGTAGGGAAACCGCTTCATCGTGATCCCGAGGGTGCCGCCCCAAGCATAGTCGATTTTCACGTCTTTTAGGTGCGGAAAGACGATCTGCAACGGCTTTCGCACGGTAGCCGCGATATCCTTTGGGAAGCGATAGCCGTAACTTTCCCCTCCGCCAAAAAGCAACCGCCCGTCATGGCTCAGTCGGAAATAATTCACCACAAAGCGGCTGTCAGCCACCGCAATGTCCCGGTTTAAAACCGCGCTCACGCGCTCCCCCAAAGGTTCGGTTGCGACGATAAAATTGTTGATTGGCATCACACGGGCGGACACGGATGGGGCCAGGCCGGATAAATATCCGTTGCAGGCCAGAATGACATGATCCGCAATGACCTGCCCTGTTTGCGTGCGCACCGTTGCGGGCGTTGCATACTCCAGACTCTGTACATGGGATCGCTCGAAAATCTGCACCCCGGCCTCTTTTGCGGCACGCGCCAGACCCAGCGCAAAAGCCAGCGGATGCAGATGCGCCGCCCCCATATCGAGAACCCCGCCCTTGTAGTCCGGCGAGGGGCAGATCGCATGGCATTGCGCCGCGTCAAGCGTTTCGATATCGCCATAACCATAGCGCGTGTTGAGCCCTTCGGCATAGTCATGCAGATGGGCCACATCGGATCGCGAGGAGGCCGTCCAGGCGACGCCCGGTTTCAGGTGACAGTCGATTTTATGGTCGTGAATCAAGGATTTCACGAGGTTTTTCGCATCCTCCCCCATGTCCCAGAGCGCTTTCGCGCTGACCTTGCCGACCATCTTTTCCAAAGCGTCCTGATCCACACGCTGGCCGCTGCCCAATTGTCCGCCATTGCGTCCAGAGGCCCCAAACCCGACACGATGCGCCTCCAGAACCACGACGCGCCGTCCGGCTTTGGCCAGATGCAGCGCCGCTGACAGCCCCGTATAACCGGCACCAATCACGCAGACATCCGCTTTGACCTCGCCCTTGAGGCTGTCAAAGGGCGCGAGGGCTGGGGTGCTGTCGGCGTACCAACTGGGCGGGTATTGGCCGGGCGCATCATTTGCGTATAGCAGGTTCACGGATGGGCTCCTATTGCCACCGACCGGTTGATCCGGGTTCTTTCCGCATCAATGGAAAATCAGACGTTCAATAGAAGATGTTCGCGTTCCCAGGGCGAGATCACCTGTAGGAACTCGTCATATTCCGCGCGTTTCACGATGGAATAGACGCGCGCGAACTCGGGGCCAAGCACGCCGTGCAGGGCCGTCGCCTGTTCAAAGAGGTCCAGCGCAGACCCGAGCACCTGCGGTATATCGCCCTCGCCCTCATAGGCATCGCCCTTGAACTCATCCTTGGGCAAGCGCGCCTCAGTCAGCCCGAGATAACCGCAAGCAAGGCTCGCGGCGATCGCCAGGTAAGGGTTGCAATCCATCCCCGCCAGCCGGTTTTCGATGCGCCGCCCGCTCGGGTTTGCCAGAGGCACGCGGATACCGGTGGTCCGGTTGTCACGCCCCCACTCAAGGTTGATTGGCGCCGCCGTGTCCTTCACATAGCGCCGATAGCTGTTCACATAGGGGGCCATCACCGCCAGCGCATCCGCCATGTGGTGTTGCAGCCCCGCGATAAAATGAAAAAACGCATCCGTTTCGGAGGTGTCACCCGCCGAGAAGATGTTTTGCCCTGTCTTCACATCCAACAAGGAGTGGTGGATGTGCATGGAGGAGCCCGGTTCATCGGCAATCGGCTTGGCCATGAAGGTCGCGTAGCAATCATGGCGCAGCGCGGCTTCGCGGATCAGGCGCTTGAAATAAAACACCTCATCGGCAAGCTTCACCGGATCGCCATGACGCAGGTTGATCTCCAACTGGCCCGCGCCGCCTTCCTGCGTAATCCCGTCGATCTCGAACCCCTGCGCTTCGGCGAAGTCATAAATATCATCGATCACCGGGCCGAACTCATCCACGGCCGTCATCGAATACGCCTGGCGCGCTGCGGCAGGGCGCCCCGAGCGGCCCATCATCGGTTTGATATCATGCGCCGGATCGAGGTTGCGCGCGACCAAAAAGAACTCCATCTCCGGAGCAACCACTGGTTTCCAGCCCTTGTCGTGATAAAGCTGGCACACCCGTTTGAGGACGTTGCGCGGGCTGAAGGGGACAATGGTGCCGTTGCGGTCATAGGCATCATGGATCACCTGAAGCGTCCAGTCGCCGGTCCAGGGTGCCGCCGTCGCCGTGCTCATATCGGGCTTAAGGATCATGTCCCTTTCGATGAAACCATCCTCACCCGCAGCTTCGCCCCAATCGCCTGTAATGGTTTGATAAAAGATACTGTCGGGCAGGTGAAAATACTCCTGACGGGCGAATTTGGACGCAGGCACGGCCTTGCCGCGTGCAATGCCGGGCAGGTCGGAAATGATGCATTCCACCTCATCCAGGCGGCGCCCATCAAGATAGGCCTTGGCGGCGGGTGGCAGGTTCTGTGTCCAGTCGGCCATCAGGCCCTCTCTTTCTTGAAAAACGCGGCCATGGCCTTGGCCACGGCAAGTCGATCCGTCGGGCGCTCCAACTGAGCACGGGCCTGTTCGAGCAGCGCGTCAGGGACCACGCCTTTGCCGCGCGTATCGATCAGCCCCTGAATGAAATCCGACCCGTATTCGGGATGCGGTTGCAGCGTCCACATCACATCGCCGTACAGCAGTCCTGCATGCGCGCAAAAAGCGTTGCTTGCACTCACCACGGCCATGTCCGGTTTTTCAACCACCTGATCCTGATGCCAGGCGTTTATGGCGCAGGTGGTCCCATCCATGTCATATTCGGTGCGTCCGATCGCCCAACCATCGCCGAATTTCTCGACCCGCCCGCCCATGGCCTGGGCGATGATCTGATGTCCAAAGCATATGCCGATCATCGGGCGTTTGGCGTCAAAGGCCGCGCGGATGAAATCCTCCAGCGGCGGTATCCACGCGTGATCTTCATATGCACCGTGTTTGGAGCCGGTGATCAGCCATCCATCCGCCTCCTGCACGCTGTCGGGAAAAACACCGTCCACGACGGCCCAGCCCTTAAAGGTGAACCCATAGCCCTCGAGCAACCGCGCAAAATACTGGTCATAAAGCCCGCCGTCCATCATTGTATCGGGCGGGTGGCCGGTCATCAGAATACCGATCTTCATGGGTGCCTCACACTGTATCGAGATAGATTGTAACCTGTTCGGACGGGGTCAGTTCCTGCATATAATGGAACTCCTGTCGCTTGGTTAACACAAGGTTGCGGATCAGTTCCGGCGCAAAGATGCGGGCGACGTCCGGGTCTTTTTCAAAGGCGTTGATCGCAGACATCCAATCGCTCGGGATTTGCGGCAGATCAGCGGCATAGGCATTGCCGGTAATCGGTTCGGGCGGCTCAGCACCGTCCTCGATCCCGTTGATGGCCGCGCCCAGCACGGCCGCGATCAACAGATAGGGGTTCACATCACCCCCTGCGACGCGATGCTCAATGCGCCGCGCACCCGGATTGCCCGAAGGAATGCGGATGGCGGAGGTGCGGTTCTCATAGGCCCAACTGACCCCGGTGGGGGCGTGTGAGCCCGGCACCATCCGATCAAAACTATTGGCGTGGGGAGCAAAGATTAACGCCGATCCGGGCATCGCATTCAGGCACCCGGCAACCGCATGGCGCAGGATATCCGTGCCCTCTTCACCGCCGTTGTCAAAGACATTATTGCCCTCGCTGTCCAGCACCGAAAAATGCATATGCAGCCCTGATCCCGCATAATCCTCATAGGGTTTGGCCATGAAGCTGGCGGCAAACCCGTGGCGGCGGGCCAGACCCTTCACCAGCATCTTGAACAACCACGCGTCATCCGCGGCGCGCAGCGCATCATCACAATGCATCAGGTTAATCTCGAACTGCCCCAGGCCCGCCTCGGAAATCGCCGTATCCGCAGGAATGTCCATCTCTTCGCAGGCATCATAGAGGTCGGTGAAAAACGTATCAAACTGGTCCAGCGCGCGCAGGGACAGGATCTCCCCCGCGACGCGGCGTTTGCCGGTGCGCGGGGAGGGCGGGACCTGGAGATTGCGGCCGGAATCGTCGATCAAAAAGAACTCCAGCTCGACCGCGCAAACCGGCGTCAGCCCGCGCGCCTTGTAGCGATCCAGAACCGCGCGTAACGCGTGACGCGGATCGCCACCATAAGGGCGCCCGTCCTCGTGAAACATCCAGATGGGCAAAAGGGCCGTGGGCGCATCAAGCCAGGGCATCGGCATGAAGCCACGCTCGGTCGGTTTCAACACGCCGTCCTTGTCGCCGCTCTCAAAGACCAGCGGGCTGTTGTCGATATCCTCGCCCCAGATGTCGAGGCTGAGAACGGACATGGGAAACCGCGTGCCATCCTCCACGGCCTTGTCGGCGTATCGCGATGGAATCCGCTTGCCGCGTGCCTGACCATTCAGATCGGAGGCGGCGACGCGGATGGTGCGGACTTGGGGATTTTTTCGGAGCCAGTTCTTCATATTTCACCATAGCGGTGGGCTGGCAAAAGGGGTCAAAACCCGATCCAAAGCCAGCGCCACGGATAATTTGATCAAATTATGGATACTACCGGATGAGGTTCGGGCGCAACCTGATTTTACGGCGTTTGTCTTGGGGCAGGTGACGGTTCAATCGCGCGTTGACCAACCCGAAAACACCGACCACGGCGAGGGTCAGCAAAATGAAATAGAGCGCCAGGATCGGGTAGGGCACGAAGGGATTGAAGGTCTTATCCGCGAAATAGTTGGCATAATAGAGCGCATCCCCGCGTTGCTGCCAGGCCGGGAAGCCGGAGAAAAACACCAGCGCCGTGGCGTGAAACAGGAAGATCGCCTCATTGGTGTAAGCGGGCCAGGCCAGGCGCAGCATGGTGGGCCAGATCACCCGCTTGAACCGCCCCCATCCGGACATGCCGTAGGCGTCTGCGGCCTCGATGTCGCCTTTTGGAATAGACAGAAGCGCTCCGTAGAAAATTTCGGCGGAATAGGCGGCGGTGTTGCAGAACAACACGACCAAGGCACCCAGCCAGGCTGCGGTGAAAGGGTCGAAAAACGGCGATACGGATTTGAGGTTCAGGAATAGAAAATACCCAAAAAAGAACTGGATAAAAAGCGGCGAGCCGCGAAACAGGAAGATAAACCATTCCGCCGGTATGCGCAAAAGCGCGCGGGGCGAGGCCTTGCCAAGCGCCAGTGCGGTCGCAAGGAAAAAGCCCATGCACAGCGCAAAGAGGCCGAAATAAATGTTCCAGATCATCCCGGATCCGATCAGGGTGAACTGCTCGCAGAGGGTGAAATTGTCGCGCGGCAACAGACGCTCGCCAATGCCCACAGCGCGCAACCCATAGTCCTGAATTGTTTGCAGGCAGCTCATGCGGTGGCCTTGCGTTGGGCTTCACCGCCAGCGGTTGCCTGTCCCCGCGTGAGCCGGGCCATGACGCGCGCCAAAACCACCTCAGACACCCGCGTGAAAGCCAGGTAGAAGACCAGAAGCGCCAGAAAATACCACATGCGCCAATCCCCATGCGGGTAATCGGTAAAACGCGGCGTTTTGGTGCCGCCCAATTCGCGGGCCCAATAGACGATATCTTCGACACCCAGCAGGAACAAAAGCGGCGTGGATTTGATCAGGACCATCCACAGGTTGCTAAGGCCGGGCAGCGCATAAACCCACATCTGCGGCACCAATACCCGCCAGAAGGTCTGGCGGCGGGACATGCCGTAAGCCTCGGCGGTCTCCAGTTGCGCACGCGGTACGGCGCGCATGGCACCGAACAGGACATTTCCGGCAAAAGCGCCGAAAACGATGGAGAACGTCAGCACCGCAACGGCAAAACCATAGCTTTCATGCACCCATTGCGGGGCATTTCCAAGGGGCATTTTGGCGGCCTGACAGACCACGAAATCATTGCCTTGCCGGATCGGTTCAGACCAGTCTGGACAGAGCAGTTTGTGGCGCAGATATTCGATCCCCTGATCCAGCGCGATCACGAAGAAGAGGAAAATCGCGATGTCGGGCACGCCGCGCACAAGCGCGATATAGGATTTGCCAAACCAGCGCAGCGGCGCGATGTCCGAGCGTGCCGCGGACGCGCCGCCAAATCCAAACGCCAGCGCCGTGGGGGCGGTAATGGCGAGCAGCAACAGCACGGTAAACACGGAATAATAGATCGACATATGCTTGCCCGTTGTCAGGTAGCATGCCATCCACTGCCAATCGGGCAGGGTGCTCGGATCCGTGCAAAAACTAAAGATAATCGCCTCTCAAAAATATCGGGGGCCGCAGAATGCAGCCCCCGGTGATCAGATCAGAACTGCTCCAGATCGGGCAACCATTTCCCGATCAGCACGTTCAAGGAGCCATCGTCCTTCATGGAGCGGATGGCCACGTTGAACTTCTCTTTCAACTCGGTATCGCTCTCGCGGATGCCCAGACCGATGCCACCACCGATCAAAACATCCTGCTCCAGCATCTGCAAATCGGCATCTGCATTGGCGAGTTCGGACAGGAAGGCCTTGTCGGCCAGCACCGCATCCGCTTCGCCGTTTTTCACCGCCGCGACGGTTTCCTCAGGCGTTGCAAACTCCACCAGCGTGGCCTCTGTGGAGGCGATGTAGCTCGCCTGGATCGTGTTGGCCTGGGCTGCGATCACACCGCCCTCAATGTCGGCATCCGCCGAGGCCGCGAGATAGCCCGAAGGGTCCGGCAGCGTATAGGCTTCGGAAAAATCGATGACCTCGTCGCGCTCATCCGTGACGGACATGCCCGCGATGATGACGTCATAATTGCCTGATACGAGGTTGGGGATGATGCTGTCCCACTCGTTTGTGACCCACTCGCAGGTCAGTTTCGCGCGCGCGCATAGCTCATCACCCAATTCGCGCTCAAAGCCGTCCACTTCGCCTGCGTCATTGATGAAATTATAGGGGGGGTAGGCCCCCTCAGTGCCCATACGCACGGTTTTTCCGTGGCCATCGGCCAATGCCATGCCCGCTGTCATCGCCAGCGCCGCAGAGGCAAGGATAAGTGTTTTCATGGTAGTACTCCCGTTTTTTATTTTAGGTTACGCCGCGTGGGTCGCGGAAAGAAACCCACGCAATCGTTCGGATTTGGGCGCGCCGAAAAGCGTGTCTGGCGCCCCCTGTTCTTCGATCAGCCCCTGATGAAGAAAGACCACATGCTCGGAGACATCCGCGGCCAGTTTCATGTCATGGGTCACGATCATCATTGTGCGCCCCTCAGAGGCGAGGTCCTTGATCACCCGGACCACTTCTTGTTCCAATTCAGGGTCAAGGGCGGAGGTCGGTTCATCAAACAAAAGAGCTTCGGGCTCCATGCAAAGCCCGCGGGCGATGGCCGCGCGTTGCTGCTGGCCGCCCGAAAGCTGTGCCGGATAGACATCGCATTTATCGCCGATACCGACCTTGTCGAGATAGCTGCGCGCGGCCTGTTCGACCTCGTCGCGTTCGCGTTTCAGCACGGTCAGCGGGGCCTCCATGACGTTTTGCAGGATCGTCATATGCGCCCAGAGGTTGAACTGCTGAAACACCATCGACAGATTGGTGCGGATGCGCAGGACCTGCTCTGGATCGGCAGGGCGACGGTTGTGGCCTGTGCCTTTCCAACGCAACGGCTCGCCCTTGAATTTGATCTCGCCCTGTTGACTGTGTTCGAGCAGGTTACAACAGCGCAACAAGGTCGATTTGCCGGATCCAGACGAGCCGATCAGGGAAATCACATGGCCTCGCGGTGCGGAAATACTGACACCTTTCAAGACCTCAAGCGCCCCATAGGCCTTGTGCAAATTGCTGATTTCGATAACCGGTGGTTGAATTGGCAAGGGCTGCGGTCTCTTCATGGTTTCAGGGCTTTATAAAGTGTTAAAATACGGGCTTTTGCAACGCTGAATGCACTTCATTGCTGTTTCCACAGGGGAACATGGCTGTTTTTGCGGTGTTCTGCGCAGCTTTCGCGCAGGTGGCAGCGGTTCCGCGTGATAGCCGGCTGGCAGAATCGCAACAAGGCCCTTGAGGGGTACGCGGTCTTATCCTGCGCACTCAAGCGCTGGAGGGGATGGCTTAAGGCTTCAAACAGACGGTGCGGATCTGCGCCTTGCGATGCGATCAAGGCAATCCCCGGCGTGGGCCGTGTCGAGATCAAGGCACTCAGACCATTGTCGTTGGTGTGTTTCGCTTCAACGGGGTTCAGAGCCGATCAAATATGCCCCGCGTCGTTGCGGTATCATGCGCTGGTGTCAACGGCCTGTCGTGCAAGGGCGGAGTCGCGATCACTGATGCCAAGGAAGTTCGTCACCATGCGTACAAGCGCGTCCTCTTCATCCGCGCGTGCGCCATCCGCCAGCACCACCTGCCAAAGCGCCTGGACGACGGCGCGGCGTTCCTCATAAGGGATCGCATCCTTGATGGCCCGCGTGAAACGCACGGTGTCGGGGGCCTCAGCCTCAAGGTTTTCGGCCTCTTGACGCAGCGCAGAGGTAGCACCAGGCCCAAGCCCGTAGCGTCGCGCCGTGATCTGGTCGATGCGATCTTTTTCTTGTGGGCTATAGTCGTTATCCGAGCGCGCGATGCGGACCAGCAAGGCAGTGAGAGCAAGACGCGCATCGCCGTCGGGCAGCATCTCTGGATCCGGTTGGGTCAACCGCTTTATGAAATCAGCAAACATGAACAGGGATATAATCGGGTTTCAGCCGGGTGCCAATATTATTTACCGCCAAGCGCGTTTTCGCGGGCTACGGCAATATCCTCATCGGTCAAACCAAGTGCGGTTTCGATGGCAAGTAATTGTATTTCCTCATCCTCATCCTGATGCCCATCTGCCAAAGCCACGGACCACATGGCGCCCGCAAGGGCTTTTCGATCAGCATAGTCCACCTCCTGCCTGAGGATCTGCGCGAATTCCGGCGTGCCGGGGGCCTGTCGTTCAAGGGCCTCGCAGGTGGCGCGCAATTTGGCAGCTTCTACCGGTTTGAGGTTGAACGTGGCCGCAAGAATCCTGTCGATCTGTCCGATTTCAGAGGCCAGATAGCTGCGATCGGCAAAAGCGATCCGGACCAGTAAGGCTCCGAGGGCCAGCTGCGCATCAGGTTGCGGCAGCGGTTTTGGCGATCTGCGGGGGAAAAGTTTTTCAAACATGGTATGTTGGCTAAAACCCTTGCGTTGGTTGGTCTCAAGATGTGCTTTGCCGGGGCGTCTCGCGGTGCAGATGGTGCCGCGAGACGCCCCGCCCGGTCGTCGTGTTTCAAAGACAATATGTTAATCTTACGCGCAGATACAGCACTTGCAGCGTCCTATCCGCCAATGTGGCCTTCAAGGGCGCGGCCCAATGCCCTGCACCTCAAACTGCCAGCGTTTTGAAACGGGTCGCCAGGCTCTGCGCCTGCGCGGCCAGCCCATAAGGCGGATTGATCACGAAAAATCCCGATCCGATCATGCCATGCCCCGCGCGCGCAGGCGGAAAGGAAACCTCATGGGCGAGCGCCGCAGGGTGCTGGGCGCGCAGAGTGCGGATCATGCCATCATGCGCGCGCGAGGTTAAGATCGGATACCACAAACAGATCACACCGACGTTCCAGGCACGTGAAATACGCGCAATATGCCGGGGGATATCATTGTAATCGCTTTTGATTTCATAGCTCGGATCGATCAGCATCACACCCCTGCGCGGGGTCGGGGGGCAGAGCGAATGGGCCAGTTCAAACCCGTCGCGCTGGTAGCATTTCGCGCCATATGCCGACATCGCGAAATCAAGTGCTGCGTGTTCCTGCGGGTGCAATTCGGCGAGATGAAGGTTGTCGGCAGGGCGCAGCAATTGCGCGGCAATGCTGGGCGAGCCGGGGTAGCTGCACGCGCCATGTGCCGCGCATGTCGCTGCCAGAACCCGCGCGTAGGGATGATCGGCGGTGAACCACTGCGCCACCCGCTCGATGCCCTGTGCGGCCTCGCCAGTCTTGAGCGCGCTGGGGTCCGCGAGATCATAAAGCGCGCGCCCCGCATGGGTCTCGATATAACTCAGCGGCTTGTCCTTGCGCGTCAGGTATTCCAGCACCCAGGCCAGAAGCCCATGCTTGTGTACATCCGCGAGGTTCCCGGCGTGATAGATATGTTGATAGCTGAGCATCGCCTTTCCTAATCCCGAATGGGGCGCGCGCGCAACGGTTAACAGCGGCGTTTTCCACGATGGTGCGAAAGCCGGGGTTAACGCCCTTCTTTTGTGGCAAAACGAGGGAGCACAGCCCGTACACATCCTCCTGTGCACAGGCGGTGCACCTAGTGTACGTGGCTTTGCTGGTTAACAGTGCGGTCGGTGGGGTTTGTTAAGAATGTGTTAAAAGGAGGATGTCGCATGGCCCACCCCATTATGCGACTTGGCGCGCGGCTCGGAGCCAAACGAACCGGTACATCTCAAGGGCGCTGGTCCTTTGAATGTGCCGATCCAATGCAAATAAATTCGGAAATCTACGCTAAAAAGCGGATGGTTTTCACCTCGAAATGATGGCTTTCAAAGCGGGGCGTGTGGCAACGTTCCTTCGCGCAGGAAAAAGGTGTAAACCTGCCAGCCTATCGGGATTTTACGACAACTGGCAGGCAAATGCGTGGAAGGGGTCAGCTTTGCGCAGATTTACGGCGTGCAAGACCAAGCCCCGCCAACGCACCGATCAGCAGCAGGGATGAGGCTGGCAATGGCACAGCAGAAACCGATGTATCAACGACATCAAAAGTGACGTTCCAATCTCCGCTGATGCTTCCCGCGGATGCTAATATCGAGTTCGGCGCAATCCCCAACCCAAAAACCCAGGTTTGCTCGTCTCCTAAGCTATTAATTGCGTTCGAGAAATCCGTGGTTGAATTGCCTGTACCTGCGTTTATGGAAAACCCAAACTGCGGCGGGGCTGTCGGGGTTGCGCCTGGAAAATACACCGTCAGCGCCGTACTGGTCGACACATCCGTGGGCGCAAGAGCCGTACCACTAAATTGACCCCCTAGGTTTGAAAAGCTGATGATGATGTTTTCAAGGATCCGATCCGGCCCCAGTACGGCGGAAAATGTATCGGTTTGATCAAGCTGCGCGAGGCTGCCAGAGATCGAGTATGACGCTGGTGTTGAAAAATCATCATTCGACGTGATGAAAAGCGGCCCTGCGTATAGGTCTTGGTTCGTGAAGTCGGTGGTTTCGGAAATGATGGTCGCGGCCTGCGCGGTACCTGCGAATGCGGCAAACGCTATTGCTGTAAAAAGTGTTTTCATTGAGTATCCCTTCCCTTTTTCAATGGCGAAAAACATGCCGTATTCATTAACGCAAGGCAAGCAGAATGACTGATCCCTAGGGCATGCACGTGCGAGGTTTTATAGGGCGTTATCCAAGGCGTTTTGTACCGCCCATTTCCTATGCATCACGTGCCTTGAACAGCGCTTAGACAAGTCGCGAGATTTCCTTGGCGGCGCGCACGAAATCCTTGAACAGGGGGTGCGGATCGAAGGGTTTGGATTTGAGTTCGGGGTGGAATTGTACGCCGATGAACCACGGGTGATCCGACCATTCCACGATTTCGGGGAGTTTGCCGTCAGGCGACATGCCTGAGAAACAAAGCCCTGCCTTTTCAAGCTGCTCGCGGTATTTGATGTCGACCTCATAGCGGTGGCGGTGGCGTTCATCAATCGCGGTGGTGCCATAAACATCGGCCACACGCGAACCCGGCGTAAGCACCGCGTCATAGGAACCCAGACGCATAGTGCCGCCTTTGTCATCGCCAACCTTGCGCGAGACTTTGGCGTTGCCCTGCACCCATTCCTTGAGATGGTAAACGACGGGTTCAAAACGCTTTTTACCGGCCTCATGGTCAAATTCTTCAGACCCTGCCGATGTGATATTGGCCACATTGCGCGCGGCCTCGATGACCGCCATCTGCATGCCCAGACAGATGCCGAGATAAGGCACCTTGCGGGTGCGCGCGAACTCGGCGGCCTTGATCTTGCCTTCGGTGCCACGCTCCCCAAAACCGCCGGGCACCAGAATGGCGTGGTACCCCTCCAGATGCGGTGCCACATCTTCGGCTTGATCGAAGACCTCTGCATCGACCCATTCCACGCGCACCTTCACCCGGTTGGCCATGCCGCCATGGGTCAGCGCCTCGGCGATGGACTTATAGGCGTCTTCAAGCTGGGTATATTTGCCGACGATGGCGATCTTGACCTCACCCTCGGGGTTGTGCACCCGGTCAGACACATCGCGCCAGACGGTCAGGTCGGGGCGCGGGGCTGGGGAAATGTCAAAGGCATCCAGAACCGCCTGATCCAGCCCCTGTTCGTGATAAGCCAGCGGCGCGTCATAGATGGTTTTGAGGTCATAGGCGGCAACCACCGCCTCCTTGCGCACATTGCAAAACAGCGCGATTTTCTCGCGTTCCTTTTCGGGGATATGGTGCTCAGAACGGCAGACCAGGATGTCGGGCGCGATGCCGATGGATTGCAGTTCCTTGACCGAGTGTTGCGTCGGTTTGGTTTTCAATTCACCCGACGCGGCCAGATAAGGCAGCAAGGTCAGATGCATGAAAATACATTGCCCGCGCGGTTTATCATGGCTGAATTGGCGGATGGCCTCAAAGAACGGCAAGCCTTCGATATCGCCCACGGTGCCGCCGATCTCGCAGAGCATGAAATCCACCTCATCGCTGCCCACATCGAGGAAGGCTTTGATTTCATTGGTCACATGCGGGATCACCTGGATCGTTTTACCCAGATAATCGCCGCGCCGCTCTTTTTCGAGCACGGTGGAATAGACCCGGCCCGAGGAGACGGAATCAGTATTGCGCGCGGCCACGCCGGTGAAACGTTCGTAATGCCCGAGATCCAGATCGGTTTCCGCACCATCATCGGTCACGAAAACCTCCCCGTGCTCGAAGGGCGACATCGTGCCGGGATCGACGTTGAGATAGGGATCAAGCTTGCGCAGCCGCACCGAAAAACCGCGCGCTTGCAGCAATGCGCCGAGGGCGGCGGAGGCCAGACCCTTGCCCAGAGAGGAGACCACGCCGCCGGTGATGAAGATGTAACGTGCCATGGTTTGATATGCTCCCGTGCAGATTGGCGGTATGTGAAAGGCCGCTCAAATGGGGTGCGAATTTCGCAACTCCACGGGACTTAAGCCTAACAGGATTCGGGTGTAAGGCGCAAGGAGCGGCGCAATATGCTGTTGCATTTCATCGCGACCCCGCAAGGTGTTGTTGTCAGGGCTTATTCCGCTAGCGGCACCAGAGGTGCGTCACCGTCCAGACCGGGCGGCAGCAATACACCACCATCCGTCGCATCAGAGCTCGCAGGCTGATTCAGCGCGGGCGGGGTGACGCCCAGGCGGTCCACCACGGAAGAGCCGGACGCGTTTTCCGCCGCAAAGATCGTCAGCGTGATCGAGGTGCAGATGAAGCAGATCGCCAGCAGCCAGGTCAGTTTCCCCAGAGCCGTTGCCGCCGAACGACCCGACATGGCACCGCCGCCACCACCACCCATGCCAAGGCCGCCACCCTCCGAGCGCTGTAGCAGGACGACAGCGATCAGGCTCAGCGCCAGAATAAGGTGGACGATCAGGACGACGTTTTCCATTAAGGACCTGCGGGTTTTGTATGCGTTGGGGGTATCTAGGCAAGTTTGCCCCGGCTCGCAAGGGAGGAAAGCGGCTAATTGAGCGGGGTGCGTTCACAGCGAGACCGCCACCAGCGGTTTGATCCGGGCGGCGGTCTGTCAAAGCTGATCTGTCAGGCGCGCAGGTTAAGAGGAATATCCTGGAATTGAGGCGCTGCGGACTCGGCTTGTGCGATTACCCTACCACAATTTACGCGGGAAATCCTCTGTAAAATGCAGGCTGTGGATAAGTCTGGCTGGACAATGGCACCTAGCGTCGCAAAGATGTGCCCATGCCCCATGATGACCCCGATCACCCGCATAGCCTGTTGCCACCTGATCCAGCACTGCGCGTCAAGGCGCTGGAGACGATCTTGACCCGCAAGGGATTGATTGATCCGGCTGCGCTGGACGCGATCATCGACACCTATGAAAACAAGATTGGTCCGCGCAACGGCGCGCATGTGGTGGCGCGCGCCTGGAGCGATCCGGCCTTCAAGGTGCGGCTTTTGGAAGACGCCACCGCCGTGGTGTCCGAACTGGGGTATTACGGGCGCCAAGGCGAGCATATGGTGGCCGTGGAGAACACCGATGTGACACATAATATGGTCGTTTGCACCCTGTGCAGCTGTTATCCGTGGCCACTTCTGGGCATCCCGCCGACCTGGTATAAATCCGATGCCTACCGCGCGCGCACGGTGCGTGAAGCGCGCGCGGTTCTGGCTGATTTTGGGGTGAATTTGCCGCAGGAGACGGCGGTGCGGGTCTGGGATTCGACGGCTGAGGTGCGCTATCTGGTGATCCCGCAGCGCCCGGCTGGCAGCGAGGGACTGGAGGAGGCGGCATTGATGAACCTTGTGACCCGCGACAGCATGATTGGGACCGGATTGGCTTTGGCCCCGAAGGATGCGTCGTGAGCCGACCGCATGATATGGGCGGGCGATACGGCGACGGTCCGGTGATCCCGGAAGCCGAAGGCAAGGTGTTTCACGCGGATTGGCATGCGCGCGCGCTGGCCGTGACGCTCGCGGCAGGCGCGCATGGCAAATGGAACATTGATGTGTCGCGCCACGCGCGTGAATGCCTGGCCCCGATGGATTACGCGCGGTTTTCCTATTACGAAAAATGGATTGCCGCGCTTGCGGATTTGCTGGTGGCCATCGATTTGGTAAGCGCGCGGGAGCTGTCGCGCGGGGACGCCGATGCCACTCCCCGCGCGCGCGCAACGTTGCAGGCGCGTGACGTTTCGGCGGTCCTGGCCAAAGGCGGACCGGCGGATCGGCCAAGTGACATTGCCGCAACGTTCAAAACGGGCGATGCGGTGCGCACGCGCCGGATTGCGGCCAATACGCTGGTGGATGGCGGGCATACGCGCTTGCCGCGATATGCCGCGGGCGCGGTGGGGCGCGTGGTGCGGTTTCATGGCACGCATGTTCTGCCGGACAGGTCTGCGCATGGTCTGGGGGAGGGCGCAGAGCCGCTTTACGGCGTGGCTTTTGCGGCGTCCGAGCTTTGGGCGCATCCGGAACACCCGCGCGATGAGGTGGTGCTAGACCTGTGGCAGAGCTATCTGGCACCGGCATGAGCGACGCACCGGAGCCTGTTTTTTCGCAACCTTGGCACGCGGAGGTCTTTGCCTTGACGGTCGTGCTGAATGAGGCGGGTCATTTTGATTGGCCCGATTGGACCACGCGCTTTGGCGCGACGCTGAAACGCCACGGGCTGGAGCGAGAATTAGATGGGGGCGATGATTATTTCGCCGCCTGGCTAGAAACGCTGGAGCATTTTCTGGCCAGTATGGGGCTGGCACAGGCCGAGGATGTTTTGAGGCTCAAAGAGGCTTGGGAAGAGGCTTATCTGAGCACGCCGCATGGTGCGCCGGTGGCGTTGCAAGAGTAGTATGCCGGGCGCGAACGGCTTATTCGTCCACGTCATCCATGTCCGACTGGCCCGAAAGGGCGCGCCGCACATGGCTCCAGCTGAGCCCGATGCCCAGAACGAAGGACAGCGCCCCGAGCCCCAACCAAATCTTGAAGCTTGCGCTGTTCAGTTTCAGCACGCCCAGATCATGCAAAACCCAAATTAATGCGGCAAGGATCGCCAAGACCAACACCATACCCCCGGCGCCGATCGAGCGCAGCGTGGCGCGCAGATAAATGATGTAGCCGACGCTCAAAACCAGGCCGAGCAGCACCGCGATTGAGAGGTTCATGTCGCCGTAAGCGCGCACCCATGTGACGTAATTATAGGGTGTCGGGTTAAAGGTCGCCGCGACAAGTGCGAAGGCGAAAAACCACCGTGTCAGAAATCCCATGATGGTCTGCTCCAAACTTGTAACCCATGTGGGATCGCTCCATACGCGCGCCGCGGCGGGTTTGTCCATGGGGCGGGGCGGTGGAATTTAGCCTTTGAAGTTGGTTGTTTTCACCTTTCGCCCCCCGCCACGCGCGGCTATACCGGGATGGGTTTGAAACACATCAAAAAGGACCAGCCATGGCAAATGTGGTCGTCGTCGGCGCTCAATGGGGCGATGAGGGAAAAGGCAAGATTGTCGATTGGCTGTCCGAGCGCGCCGATGTGATTGCGCGGTTTCAAGGTGGGCATAACGCCGGGCACACGCTGGTGATCGACGGCGAGGTGTTCAAGTTGAACGCGCTGCCCTCGGGGGTCGTGCGGGGCGGTAAATTGTCAGTGATCGGCAATGGCGTTGTGCTGGATCCTTGGCATCTGTTGAAAGAGATCGAGACGATCCGCAAGCAAGGTGTTGAAATCACACCTGAAACCCTGATGATCGCGGAGAATACGCCGCTGATCCTGCCAATCCACGGCGAGTTGGATCGCGCGCGCGAAGAGGCCGCGAGCAAGGGCACAAAGATCGGCACGACCGGGCGCGGCATTGGTCCGGCCTATGAGGATAAGGTCGGGCGGCGCTCTGTGCGGGTAGCGGATTTGGCCGATCTTGCGACGTTGGAGTCGCGTGTGGATCGGGCGTTGCAACACCATGACCCGTTGCGTCGCGGTCTGGGCATCGAGCCCATAGACCGCGACGCGCTGCTGGCGCAGCTGCGCGCCGTGGCACCGGCGGTTCTGCAATATGCCGCACCCGTCTGGAAGGTGCTGAATGAAAAGCGAAAAGCGGGCAAACGGATCTTGTTTGAGGGGGCGCAGGGCGCACTTTTGGACATTGATTTTGGTACATATCCGTTTGTGACATCCTCCAATGTGATTGCCGGGCAGGCCGCGACCGGTGTGGGCGTCGGGCCGGGGGCAATCGATTATGT
This sequence comes from Roseobacter fucihabitans, assembly GCF_014337925.2. NCBI lineage: Bacteria > Pseudomonadati > Pseudomonadota > Alphaproteobacteria > Rhodobacterales > Roseobacteraceae > Roseobacter > Roseobacter fucihabitans. The sequence continues at coordinate 798,034 of NZ_CP143423.1, forward strand.
GCTTGGCATCGTCAAGGCCTATACCACGCGTGTGGGCGAAGGGCCGTTTCCGACGGAATTGGATGACGGTGATGGTCAGCGGTTGGGCGAGCGGGGTCGTGAGTTCGGCACGGTCACGGGGCGCAAGCGGCGGTGTGGGTGGTTTGATGCCGTGTTGGTGCGCCAGACCTGTGCGACATCGGGCGTGACCGGCATTGCGTTGACCAAATTGGACGTGCTGGACGGGTTTGACACGCTGAAGATTTGCGTCGGCTATGAGCTGGACGGGGTGCGGATGGATTACCTGCCCACGGCGGCGGATCATCAGGCGCGGTGCACGCCGATCTATGAGGAAATGCCGGGCTGGCACGATTCGACGGAGGGTGCGCGCAGCTGGGCCGATCTGCCCGCCAATGCGATCAAATATGTGCGCCGTGTGGAAGAGTTGATCCAATGCCCGGTCGCGCTACTCTCTACCTCGCCGGAGCGGGAAGACACCATTCTTGTGACGGACCCCTTTGCCGATTGAGAAAGCGCCATGTCCCTGAGTTACAAAGCCCGCCGCCGATTGTCCTTGTTGATCCTGCTGGTCGGGTTGCCGGCCTATATCATTGCGGCGGTGACAATTGTGAACTTGATAGAGCGCCCGTCAATATGGGTGGAGCTTTTAATTTACGTCGGCCTTGGTATCGTTTGGATGTTGCCGTTCAAGTTTATTTTCAAAGGTATCGGGCAGGCGGATCCGGATAAACCGGACGACTAAACCCGCACGCAGATCAGGTGTGGTTCCCGGCCCATCAGGGCATGGTGTGCGCGTGGCTGACGTATCGCGCGGGGTGAAAATCGGTTGTGTCGACGGCGGTGAACTGCCCCGCGCTGAGCTTGTCGATTTTTCGCGTCCGCAAGAGTGTACCGAAAGCCCGTAGCCCTTCTTCACGGCTGAAATCGCGGACACGGGCTTGTTCGACCTGGGTCATCAGCTGTGAGCGCGAAAAATGTGCGTGCCCTTCGACAAACGACAGATATGCGGCGGCAGCTTCAATGAAATCGGGCAATTCGCAGCACCCCAGATGCTTTGCGAAATCTGCAAAACTGGGTGCTGGGGTCCCGTCGAAATAATCAACGCGCGCAGTGGGCGCGGCGTCCGGTGGCATATCCACGCGCTGCTCTGCGTTTAGTTTCAACACAGGGGCGCGGGCCTGCGCGGTCGATTTGCACGTGCGCGCGGCACGATGCAGAGGCGGGATGGCTTCGGCGAGGTCGCCGCGATAGGGCTTGGTCGTTTCACCCTCATCGCGCGTCTCCCCGATGGTATGATCGGCAGAGCGCGCGGCGGCCGCAGCGCGCAGATGAGAAAAGGCGTTGCGCCGGATGGCCGCTTCGGGCTCGCGCAAATGCTGGTCGACCTGTGCCATTATGCGCGAAAAATCCTCCTGCGACGGACCGGCGATACCAGATGCCTTGCCATGCGTGGCGGCGGTATTTTGGTCTTTGGCTGCGCGCGCAGAAACATCCGGTACTGATGAAGGCCGCGCGTCTACCGCAGGCTCCGGTATCGTTGCCGCGTCATCCATTTCGCCCCCTTTCAGCGCAGCCTCCTGCGCGATCTTCAATTCAGCGCGATCCGCTTTGGTTACGCGGTCCATCACAGCGGTTGTGCTTCCCTGCTGCACTGGCCTTGTCGCGCTTTTGTTGGGATCAACGTCTTTTGGTCGCGACCTAAGGTCGGCGAATGCCCCGCGGAAAATATTTTCGGGCCGGGCGGGCGCATCTGTCTCAAACCTTGCTGAAGGCGGCGCGGCTTTTTTGGCGGGTGTCAGATCAGGACTGGCACCCATCTGCGCCGCGATCGTCTGCGCGGCTGGGTCCTGGTGGTGCGGACGCGGGGTGTCTGTATCCGGGCGCTGCGTCCCATGTCCAAAACGGGACCCGCGCATTTGAGCCGTCAAATATGCGGCAACCGCCTTGACCGCATCAACGGGATTGTCGAACACTTCGAATTCACGGGGGTGATCCTGTGGTAAGGGCCTTCGAACCTTGTTGTGATCCGTCATCGCCTGCGCATCCTCTCCCGTGTCCCAGCCAACAGTTTGACCCTACGGCGCCGTATCAAAGCGGCGCGATCCCACTGCGTTCTTTACACGAATTTATGGCAATATTGCGTTCTGTTTGTAAAAACGACATTAACCAAGGGTGATTAATAAAATTATAAACGAAACCGGGCCAGTGACGCTCATTGGTGGGGGTGCCGTGGGCGCGCAGGACCTGTATGACGCCCTCGCGCTTGCGCCGATCTGTGTTGCAGCCGACAGCGGCGCGGATGTCGCCGTGCAGGCGGGGATTGATCTGGCGGCCGTCATCGGAGACATGGATTCCATCGCACCCGCGACCCGTGCGCAAATTCCTGATTCCAAGTTTCACAAAATCCCTGAACAGATGAGCACGGATTTCGACAAGGCGCTGCGCAATATCGCGGCCCCCTGCATCATTGGTGTGGGGTTTTCAGGTAAGCGTGTTGATCATCAACTGGGCGTGCTGCACACGCTGGTGATGCGCCCGGAGGCGGCCTGTATCATTCTGGGGGCCGATGACATCATTTTTCTGTGCCCGCGGATGTTTACGCTGCCGCTGGAGCCGGGAACCCGCGTGTCGTTGTTTCCGCTGGGCGCGGTCATGGGGCGCTCGCAGGGGTTGGAGTGGCCGATAGAGGGGCTCGAATTCGCACCCTGGGGCGCGTCCGGGACCTCCAATCGCGCCACGGGCGATCTGCACCTTGAGATGGATGACCCCTTTATGCTGTGTATTCTGCCGCGCCGGTTTCTGGGAGCGGTTACGGAACGGCTTGCTGGGATGCCAGCGCCTGCGCGCTGGCCCGCTCGCGCAGAACAATATAAAGACCCGCCGCAATCGTGATCAGGATACCGGCCGAGGCCATCGGATTGGGCCAGTCGCCAAAGACAGCAAAGCCGATGAGCGTTGCAAAGGGAATTTCGAGATATTGCATGGGGGCGAGCGTGGCCGAGGGCGCATAGCGCAGCGACCAGGTCATCAGCAGATGCGCCGCAGTGCCCACCAGGCCGATGCCCAGCAGCAGCAGCCAATCGATGCGGGTGACGGCGATGACCTGCAATTGCGTGAAATCTGAGCCCTGAAACAGCCACAGCACCGGCAGCATAACGACCACCGCCATCACCCCGCTGACGGCCTGAAGGCCGATGGGGTCGGTTTCCTTGGCGATCTGGCGCGTGACCAGCATGAAGAGCGAAAAATTCACCGCCACGGCGAGGGGCAGCAGGGCGGGCCAGCCAACTTGTGAAAAGCTGGGCTGCACCACCAGCAGCGTTCCCAGAAACCCGACCAGACAGGCGATCAGACGGCGCGGCCCGACCTCCTCCTTGAGCGCGTAACGCCCCAGCAGCAGCATGATGAAGGGCATCACGAAAGCGATGGCGATGGCATCCGCCAGCGGCAGGTATTTCAGCGCCGTGACCATCGCACCGATCCCGATGATATGCAGCAGCGTGCGCAGGAAGGTCAGCCGCAGAAGTCGGCCCCGCATCTTCCAGATGCGCCCGCTCGCCCAGACAATCGGGATCAGCACCAGCGCCTGCACGGCGAAACGCACCAGCACCAGTTGCCCCACAGGGACGGTCTGCCCCAGAATCTTGGCGATGGCGTCACCAATCGGTGCCAGGACACAAAATCCAAGCATGAGCATGATTCCAAGAAGGGGGCGATCCACGGTCATTTGCGGAGCCTAGAGGGGCCACCGGATCAAGGCAAGAATACCTGAGTGATTAACGCAAGTTTCAGCAGTTCGGCACATTCACGGCCAGACCGCCCAGCGAGGTTTCCTTGTATTTCTCGGACATGTCCAAGCCGGTCTGGCGCATGGTCTCGATGCAGGCATCCAGCGGCACAAGATGTGTGCCATCCCCGCGCAGCGACAGGGACGCGGCGGAAACGGCCTTGATCGCGCCGAGGCCGTTGCGCTCGATGCAGGGCACCTGCACCAGCCCCTTGACGGGATCGCAGGTCATGCCGAGATGATGTTCCAGCGCGATTTCGGCGGCGTTTTCCACCTGTTGCGGGGTGCCGCCCATGACGGCGCACAGGCCCGCTGCGGCCATGGCGGCAGCGGATCCGACCTCCGCCTGACAGCCCGCTTCAGCGCCGGATATCGAGGCGTTATATTTGACCAGACCGCCGATGGCCGCCGCCGTCAGCAGGAAATCCTCGATATGGGATTCTGAGGCACCGGGCACGTGATCAAGGTAGTAGCGCAGCGTTGCCGGGAGCACGCCCGCCGCACCATTTGTGGGGGCGGTGACGACCTGCCCGCCGGCGGCGTTTTCCTCATTGACCGCCATTGCATAGACGCTCATCCAGTCGTTGATCGTATGAGGCGGCGTGAGATTCATGCCGCGTTCGGCCAGCAGTTTCTGGTGGATGCCATGGGCGCGCCGCTTGACCGAGAGGCCACCGGGCAGGATCCCTTCGGCCTCCAGCCCGCGATTGATACAGTCATTCATTACCTGCCAGAGCCGTTTCGTGCCGGATTTAAGGTGATCCTCACCGCCGCGTGCGTATTCGTTGGAACGTTTCATTTCTGCAATTGATCGGCCTGAAATCTCCGACATCTCGAGCATTTGTGTTGCAGATTTGAAAGGGAACGGAACGGGCGGGCCGTCATCGGTGTCCTTCCCTTGCGCCAATTCGGCCTCGGTCAGCACGAACCCCCCGCCCACAGAGTAGTAGGTTTCGCGCAGTGTCACATCGCCCTGGCCGTCCGTGGCCATCAGGATCATGCCATTGGCGTGGCCGCTCAAAAGCGTGTCGAAATCAAACAGCAAATCCTGGCCGGGATCAAATTTCAGCGCGGGCAGATCGCTTGGGTGGATCAGCCCGGTTGCCTTGATGTCGGCCAGCGTCTTTTCGGCCTTATCCGCGTCATAAGTATCCGGCGTGAACCCGGCCAGCCCCAGAATGGTGGCGCGGTCGGTGGCATGGCCGACACCGGTGAAGGCCAGCGAGCCGTGCAGCGAGGCGCGCAGCCCGTGAAAGGCGAAGGGCGAGGCGCGCATCAGCTCCAGAAACCGGGACGCGGCCACCATGGGCCCCATCGTATGGGAGGAGGAGGGGCCGATGCCGACCTTGAACATATCGAAGACGGAGAGAAACATCAGGTTGGGCTTCCTTCGGGAGGGCAGGGTGCGCGGGGCGCGGTGAACGGGTGCGGGCCGAGGCCTTCGGCGGCTTGTGTGGCGATCACGCTGGGACGCGTTTCCAGAGCTTGTGCCATGCTGTGTAGGGCAGGGAAAGCGGTGAGGTCAAACCATCCCGCGTCCTGATCTGCGGGGTAAAGACGCAACCAGCGCAGCATCGGCGCGAGGTATATATCGCTGATACAAGGGTGTTCGCTCTGACGCCAGTTTGCGTCGAGAAGGCGGAGGTGGCAGAGGATGGCGTCGCGTACCTGCGCGCGCAGCCGCTCCTGATCCGCCGCGCGGGCTCCGGCATAGGAACCGGGATAGAATAACATCCGCAAGGCGGGATGCAGCGTGTTGGACAGGAAAAACAGCCATTTCAGCATATCGCCGCGTCCAGGGGCCGTGGGGGCAGGGCCGAGCCCCCCATGGCGATCCGCAAGCCACAACAGAATTGCGCCGGTTTCAAACAGCGCGCCATCTCTGGTTTCAAGCACGGGTATTTTGCCCGCCGGGTTCAGCGCCAGATAGTCAGGCGCGTTCTGCCCCCCGCGGTGTCGATCCACGAGGCGCGTAACATAGGGCGCGCGGATCTCCTCCAGCGCGATGCGGATGATCATGGAGGCGTTATCGGGTGCGTAATGCAGGATATAGGGTGTGTCGTTCATGCCCTCTGCTCTAATCCGATTCCGTGTTGGTAAGCGCGCAAAAAGCGACCTTTAGTCTGATTTTGGCGCAGGATGGCATGTCGCGGCGGTGGTGCGGCATCCGTTTTGACCCGGAGCGGATGAAATCACCCCTCGCACCCCGTGCGCATGTTTTCTATAAGACGCGCAGAACCGCCAAAGGAAGCTGCTGATGATCCCCGACCTCTCCCCAAGCGACAAGGCAAAGCTGGCTGCCGCGAAACAAGCGTCTTTGGCCATTGAAACGGGTATGCGGGTCGGGCTCGGCACGGGGTCCACAGCGGCCTGGCTGGTGAAATGCCTTGCCGCGCGGGTGCGCGAAGAGGGGTTGGCGATCAAATGCGTCCCGACCTCGACACAGACGGCGGAACTTGCGCGCGGCCTTGGCCTGGATGTGATCACGCTGGATCAAGCGGGGACGCTTGATGTGACCATCGACGGGGCGGATGAGTTTGATGCGCATCTGAATCTGATCAAGGGCGGTGGCGCAGCACTATTGCAGGAAAAGATCGTCGCAACCGCCTCCGCGCAGATGATCGTGATTGCCGATAGCGACAAGGAAGTGGCAACGCTTGGGGCTTTTGCGCTGCCCATCGAGGTGATTCCCTTTGGGCTTGAGAGCACCCGAAAGCAGGTGGAGGAAATGCTGCTTGCCATGGAGGTCGAGGGCCGTGAGACAAGCCTGCGGATGAAGGAGACAGCCCCCTTGGTGACCGATGAGGGCAACCATATCCTTGATCTGCACCTCAAACGGATCGGCAATGCGCCGCAGCTTGCAATGACGCTGAATCAAATTCCGGGCGTGGTTGAAAACGGGCTGTTCATCGACATCTGCGACCGGGTGATCATTGGATCCGGTGACGGCAAGGTCGAGACTCGCGACATCAACGCCGGCACAATCGAAACCGATCAGGTGGATTTTGCAAATGCGGAAAATCTATTTGGTGACCCGGCACCCTGATCCCTGAGGATGCAGAGGGTCAAATGCGCCGCTTTGCTGTGGTAATACCCCGGTGCAGGCATATATAGACCCTACGAAACGTTATGATCCTGAAAGGCCCGCACATGAGCGATTTTGACTATGACCTCTTTGTGATTGGTGGCGGTTCGGGTGGGGTGCGCGCGGCGCGCGTCGCCGCCGGGGAGGCTGGTGCAAAGGTCGCCCTGGCCGAAGAGGACCGATATGGCGGGACCTGCGTGATCCGGGGCTGTGTGCCCAAAAAGCTGATGGTTTTTGCCAGCGAATACGCGGGCGTGGTCGAGGATGCGCAATCTTATGGCTGGGACCTCAAACAGGGACCGTTTGACTGGTCCTCCTTTCGGGGACGTTTGAACGCGGAGCTGGACCGGCTGGAACAGGTCTACCGCAATCTGCTCAAGGGATCGAACGTAGATACGTTTGATGCGCGGGCGTCAGTGTCGGGTGCCCATGAAGTGACCCTGTCCAGCGGCGAGGTCAAAACGGCCAAGCATATTCTGGTCGCAACGGGGGGTCATCCTGTGCGCCCGGACATACCGAACGCGCATCTGGGCATCGTGTCGGATGATATCTTCCATCTGGAAGCCCTGCCCAAATCGTTGCTGATCATCGGGGGCGGTTATATCGCCTGTGAATTCGCAGGGATCATGAACGGGCTGGGCGTGCAGGTGACGCAATATTATCGCGGCGCGCAAATCCTGCGGGGCTTTGATGATGAGGCGCGCGGGCTGGTCGCCGAACAGATGCGAGAGCGCGGCGTGAACCTTCATGTCGGCACCAATATCGTGGAAATGGCCCCGGCGGGAGCGGATCATTCCATGAGCGGTGCCGGCACCGGGTCGGATGCGGCGATGGGGGCACCGGTACAGGAACGCCTCGTAGCGCAGACTGCTGGCAGCACAGAACAAGGCCCGATCTGGGTCAAATCCACCAACGGTTCCGAGCAGGTGTTCGACACGGTGCTCTTTGCCACCGGGCGTGATCCGAATTCGCGTGATATGGGCCTTGAGCAGGTCGGTGTAAAACTGGGGCGGCGCGGCCAGATTGAAGTGGATCAATACAGCCAGACGGGCGTGCCGTCGATTTATGCCATCGGTGATGTGACCGACCGGGTGAACCTGACGCCAGTGGCGATCCGCGAGGGTATGGCCTTTGTGGAGACGGTGTTTCATGGTAACCCGACACCGGTCGATCATGCGTTGATCCCATCGGCGATCTTTACACAGCCTGAAATGGGCACCATTGGCCTGAGCGAAGAAGAGGCGCGTGACCGCGAGCCGGTTGAGATTTATTGCACGTCGTTCCGCCCGATGCAGACGGCCTTTGCGGGGCACCCCGATCGCGTCTTGATGAAACTGATCGTTTCCAAGGCATCGCGCAAGGTTCTGGGCTGTCACATCGTCGCACCGGGCGCGGGTGAAATGATCCAGCTGGCGGGGGTTGCGATCAAGATGGGCGCAACAAAAGAGGATTTTGACCGGACCGTGGCGGTGCACCCCACCATGTCCGAAGAAATGGTGACCATGCGCGCGCCCGTGCGCACGGCTTGAAATCCGCGCAAGCGCGCGTACCTATGACTTGAAATTGACCGCGGATATGCGTGGTCCAAGAGGGAAAGAGACTTAATGGCTGGTAACAATGGCGGCCCCTGGGGGGGCGGCGGTGGAAATTCCGACGATGATAAGCCCAATGGCGGTAACCGGGGCAATAACGGCGGGGGCCCACGGGGTCCGCGCGGACCTGGTGGCGATGGGCCGCAGATCCCTGAAATCGACGAGCTGGTCAAAAAAGGGCAGGAGCGTCTGCGCGTCCTGATGGGCGGCAAGGGCGGCGGTTCTGGTACAGGGGGCGGTGGCGGCGGTGGCGGTCCGGCCTTTACACGCGGCACGCTGGGCCTTGTCGGTCTGGGGGCTGTGATCCTTTGGGGTATGGCGAGTTTCTATACGGTCGCACCCGAAGAGCAGTCGGTCGAATTGTTCCTGGGCGAATATTACGCCACGGGTGAATCCGGTCTGAACTTTGCGCCCTGGCCTTTGGTCACCGCAGAAGTCTTGCCGGTCACGCGGGAGCAAACCGAAGATATCGGCGCGCGCACCGATACTGGCTTGATGCTGACCACGGATGAGAACATCATCGACATCGATTTCCAGGTGGTTTGGAACATCAATGATCCGGCGAAGTTCCTGTTTAATCTGGCAGAGCCTCAGGAAACCATCCGCGCCGTGTCCGAATCGGCCATGCGCGAAGTGATCGCGCGCAACCAGCTTGCGCCAATCCTGAACCGGGACCGTCAGGTGATTGCAGATGAGGCGCGTGAGCTGATCCAGGCAACGCTTAATCAATACGACAGTGGTATGAATATCATCCGTCTTAACCTCGACAAAGCCGACCCACCCGGTGAAGTCATTGACAGCTTCCGTGAAGTGCAGGCGGCAGAGCAGGAGCGCGACAGGCTGGAACGTCAGGCCGATGCCTATGCAAACCGCGTCACAGCGGGTGCCCGTGGTGAGGCCGCAAGCTCGCTTGAGCGCGCCGAAGCCTACCGCGCCCAGCAAGTGAACGAAGCGCAGGGTGAGGCGGCACGTTTTACATCCGTTCTTGAAGAATACGTCAAGGCACCGGGAGTGACGCGCAAACGCCTCTATCTGGAGACAATGGAAAAAGTCTTTGGCGATGTAGACAAGATCATCCTGGAAAGCGGTCTCGGCGGTGAAGGCGGACAAGGCGTCGTGCCGTATCTGCCCTTGAATGAATTGCGCCGGTCCGGCGGAGGAACAAACTGATGAAAGCTGCTAAATTTCTCATTCCCATCGTTGCGGTTGCTGTTGTGGGCATCATGAGTTCGGTCTTTATTGTGGATGAGCGCGAAAAAGCACTGGTTCTGCAATTTGGGCAGATCAAATCGGTCAAGGAAGAACCGGGATTGGCGTTCAAAATCCCGCTTATTCAAGAAGTTGTTCGGTATGATGACCGCACGCTTTCGCTGGATACCGATGTGGTCGAAGTGACGCCCTCGGATGATCGTCGTTTGGTCGTGGATGCTTTTGCGCGCTACCGTATTTCTGACGTAACGCAGTTCCGACAAGCTGTGGGTGTGGGCGGCATGCGTCTGGCCGAAGATCGGCTGCAAGACATCCTTAACCCTGTGATCCGAACTGTTTTGGGTTCCGACGGTGTGACATCGAACACTATCCTCTCTGCTGATCGGGCGGGGCTGATGCAGCGGATCACGGATCAGGCGCGTCTGCGGGCTTTGCCTCTGGGTCTCGAAGTGGTTGATGTGCGGCTGAAGCAAACCAACCTGCCCGAGCAGAACCTGGATGCGACATTCGCAAGGATGCGCGCGGAGCGGGAACGTGAAGCGGCGGATGAAATCGCGCGCGGTGAAGAAGCCGCCCAGCGGGTGCGCGCCTTGGCGGATCGTACCGTGGTGGAGCTGACCTCGGATGCGACGCGGGAAGCCGATATCATCCGTGGTGAGGCAGACGCCGAGCGGAACGCGATCTTTGCTGCGGCCTTTGGGGCGGACCCGGAGTTCTTTGAATTCTACCGCTCGCTGACGGCCTATGAACGCTCGCTGCGCGGGGAGAATTCGACGATGGTGATGTCACCGGATTCGGAATTCTTCAACTATCTGCGCTCGGATCAGGGCTCGCGCTCTGCCGAGGGTGAATCAAGATGACATGGATTTTACTGGCCCTTGGGTTGGTAATGATCGTGGAGGGGCTGGCCTATGCGCTGGCCCCTTCGCTTATTGAACGGATGCTTGAAGCCCTGCGCGCCCTGCCGGAGGCCGCCATCCGACAGCTGGGATTGCTCATTGTTGTCAGCGGGTTGATCCTGGTCTGGCTGGCCTGGCAACTGGGCGGCAGTTTCGGATAAAGCTGCAACGGCGGAAAAAATGCGTCCGCTGCGTTCACAGTTTGGTAACGGACTGTTGAAACTGTAAAAGTTCACTACATCTTTGAAGTTGCATGAGGGTGGTCCTAGATGCACTTTAAGATCGAGCGCCGATCACCCATTCAAGATGCCGTAAGGCCAACAAACAAGTATTTTCAGGAGACGACACATGCACCCCAAAGCGGTATCCGTGTCCATTACCAGATATATGACAGGTCCGATGCACCTGCTGGCGATGGCGATTTTAGCACTGGCGGTTCTGCTGGTTCATCCGATGAGCGCGCTGGCGCAGCAAGCGAGCCTTGCACCTCTGGCCGAAAAAATCAGCCCCTCGGTGGTCAATATCACAACCTCCACGGTGGTCGCGGGACGTACCGGGCCGCAGGGGATCGTTCCGGATGGCTCGCCGTTCGAGGATTTCTTCCGTGAATTTCAGGACCGCAACAATGGGGATGGTGAACGGCCGCGCCGCTCTTCCGCACTTGGGTCGGGGTTCGTGATTTCCGAGGATGGATTTGTTGTCACTAACAATCACGTGATTGAAGGGGCTGATGAGATCCTCATCGAATTTTTCAATGGCGATGAACTCAAAGCCGAAGTGATTGGCACCGACCCCAACACGGATATTGCGCTGCTGAAGGTGGAAGCCGAAGGGCCGCTACCGTTTGTGTCCTTTGCCGATAGTGATCTGGCGCGTGTGGGCGATTGGGTCGTGGCGATGGGCAACCCGTTGGGACAGGGTTTCTCGGTCAGCGCCGGGATCGTATCGGCGCGCAACCGCGCTCTCAGCGGGACATATGATGATTACATCCAGACCGATGCGGCGATCAACCGGGGCAACTCGGGCGGTCCGTTGTTCAATATGGACGGCGATGTGATCGGTGTGAATACGGCGATCCTGTCGCCCAACGGCGGTTCCATCGGGATCGGCTTTTCCATGGCGTCCAACGTTGTGACGCGCGTTGTGGATCAGTTGCAGGAGTTTGGCGAAACCCGGCGCGGCTGGCTCGGCGTGCGCATTCAGGACGTGACCGAGGATGTGGCCGAAGCCATGGGCCTTGCCGCGGCGAGCGGTGCGCTGGTCACGGATGTGCCCGAAGGTCCGGCGATGGAGGCCGGCATGGAAGCGGGCGATGTCATCATGAGCTTTGCGGGTAACGACGTGGCGGACACGCGTGGGTTGGTGCGCAGCGTGGGCAACAGCCCTGTGGGCGAAACGGTGCGTGTTGTGGTCATGCGCGACGGCAAATCCGTGACGCTGAAGGTGACGCTGGGGCGTCGCGAGGAAGCGGAGGGTGCCGTGCCAGCCGTTGCGGCGGGGCCTGATCTGGAAGAAGCGCCGGTGACCAAGGACTTCATGGGCTTGACCATCACGTCGTTGACGCCTGAGTTGCGCGAGGAACTGGGGGCGGATGCGGATATGCAGGGCTTGGCAGTGACGGCTGTGGATGAGACGTCGGAGGCCTTTGAAAAAGGTCTGCGTGCGGGTGATATCATCACCGAAGCCGGTCAGCAGAAGGTCACGACCGTCGCCGAGTTGGACAAGCGCGTTGAGGCAGCCGAAGACGCCGGGCGCAAATCCATTTTGTTACTGGTGCGCCGTGCTGGTGATCCGCGCTTTGTTGCGCTGTCGCTTTCCGAATAAAAAAACTTGCAACGATCGGAATGGGGCGTCCTTCGGGGTGCCCCTTTTTTATGTTCTGGCGATGGGCACAAGTCCGAGTTGCTGTGCCGCCGCCACCGTCAGAACAGCGCCGGTCAAGCCCTGTGTGGTCTGAAAATCCGCAAGGGCGGCTCGGGTTGCGCGATCCAGTTTGCCGGTGGCGGGGCCTGCGTAGAACCCCCGCGCTCTCGGGGCGCGTTGCAGGTTCGCGACAAGGGTTTGCGTCATGTCGGCGCTGCACATGATCTGATACCAGTTTTCCTGACGGGGCTGAATGATTTGGGGGCGCGCCTCGATTTGGTATTGCGCGGGGACCTGGATTTTACCATCCGTGCTGATCTGAGCGGGAGAGATCAGAACCCTTTCGCGCCGTGTTTCAATGACAGCCGGTGTTTCCGTCTTGTCCCAGCAGGTGCCAGGCTCAGCGCCCAAGGGGCCCGTTGCCGCGAGCCCTTTCGGATCTGATGGCGGGGCGCAGGCGATGATCAATGTAAAAACACATGCCGCTGTGATCGGTCGAATGAGTTTGCGCGCGCGCGTCCGGGTCATGGTCATGCTTCTTACTTTGGGTGACCCCGTGGTAGCGGCTTCGCCAATCTGTGACCAGAGGCTTTGCAAAAGCGCCCTGTTGGCACCATGGATGTCAACTACGGCAAGATGCACGCGTTGTTTTTGCCCCGCCTGGGCATGACGTTATCCGTGTTTTCAAACGGTCCGGCCCCGACGAGCACCACCCGGTAAGAAGCGCGTATCGGCATTGATGGCAGAATCTCCGGACGCGTTTCAGCCTGTGATTTACGCGGCATGGCGGGGTCGGTTTCGCGCGGCTGTCGTGGCCGCGATAATAAGACCCCTGGAGGCGCAACAAAGCGCCGGCCCTTTCGAGATCAGTGACACGCGTTGTTAAGGACGCCTGCGACCTCAATCAACGGGGTGGTGGTAGGAACAAGAATAAATAGGGAATATTGTCGCAATCTCCCACCCTCGGGTTTTAAGGGTCGCAAAAGAGGCTGGCGCGTCCTATATCGCCCCGATAGACAGGCGGAAACAGATTACGAAGGGAACGACAGACGTGGCCAAAATTACCTATATCGAACACGGCGGCACCGAGCATGTGGTGGATGTTGCCAACGGCCTTACCGTAATGGAAGGCGCGCGCGACAATAATATCCCCGGGATTGAAGCGGATTGCGGCGGTGCCTGTGCCTGTTCCACCTGTCACGTCTATGTCGATCCGGCCTGGGTCGCGAAATTGCCGGCCAAGGAAGATATGGAAGAAGACATGCTTGATTTTGCCTATGAACCGGATCCCGCGCGCTCGCGTCTGACCTGCCAGTTGAAGGTCACGGACGCGCTCGATGGTCTGATCGTGAAGATGCCCGAAAAACAGATATAATGCACAAGTGGGCGCGGCGTCCGCTGTGGCGGTGCCTGCAAGGTGTCGTCCGCCGCGCGCTGCTGATGTTGTGCCTGTTGCCCGGGACGCTTGCGGCCAGTGATGCGATCATATCGGCCCGCTATGAGGGGCCGACAACGCGGTATGCGCATGATGTGCTCGGGGATGCTATTGAGCATGTCACGCTGCGTGTGGGTCTGGCGAGTGGGGTGACGCGCCGTTTTACCCTGCCGGACGATCTGGTCTTTGAGGATACAGAGCCGCGCATTGTCGATTTGGATTTTGACGGATCGGCGGAGGTGATTGTCGTGGAGAGCAGCCAGTCGCGGGGGGCGCGGTTGGCCATTTACGGTCAGCAGGGGCGGATTGCAGCGACCGATTTCATCGGCACACGGTTCCGGTGGCTAGCCCCTATTGGCGCGGCGGATCTGGATGGCGACGGGCATATGGAAATCGCCTATATCGACCGGCCGCATTTGGCCAAGACCCTGCGCCTTTTGCGCTATCGCGATCAGAACCTGACGTTGATTGCGCAGCTTTCCGGGTTGACCAACCACCGTATTGGTGAGCGCGATATTGCCGGTGGGGTGCGCGTTTGTGCGGGGCGTCCCGAGCTATTGGTGGCTTCGCCAGATTGGTCGCAGATGCTCAGCGTCACATTTGACGGGGCGTTGGCGGGGCGCGTGATTGGTGAGGACACAAGCCGCGCTGCTTTTGCGCGGGCTTTGGCCTGTGCCTCCTAGGTCTCGGGTAATGCGCGCCAGCCGATGTCGCGGCGGCAAAACCCTTCGGGCCAATCAATGCCATCCACCATTGCATAAGCTTTGCCCTGTGCTTCCACCAGCGATCCGGCGCGTGCGGTTACGGCCAGAACGCGGCCTCCCTGCGCGGTGAACTGGCCCGCCTGGCGGCCTGTGCCGGCGTGAAAGATCATGTGGCTGCTGTCCTCGGGCACCTTGTCCACCCCCCCGATGATGGACCCTTTTTGATAAGCACCGGGGTAGCCATTGGCCGCCAGAACAACGCTCAACGCATGATCCGCGGCCCAATTGACCTGCGCTTGTGCCAGCCGTCCTTCAGCGCAGGCTTGCAGCAGATCCAGCACCTGCGCGCCCAGCCGCATCATCAGCACCTGACACTCTGGATCCCCGAAGCGCACGTTATATTCCACCAGACGGGGCGCGCCATCTTCGATCATCAGACCGACAAATAACACCCCTTGGTAAGGTGTGCCTTGCCGTACCATTTCGGCCATCGTCGGTTTCACGATCTTCTCCAGCGTAGCCGCGATGACGTCATCGCTCATCACCGGCGCCGGAGAATAGGCCCCCATGCCGCCGGTATTGGGGCCGGTATCGCCCTCGCCGACGCGCTTGTGATCCTGCGCGGTGCCGATGGGCAGCACGTTTTCACCGTCACAAAGCACGAAAAACGATGCCTCTTCACCGGACATGAATTCTTCGATCACAACTTCCGCGCCGGCATCCCCGAAAGCGCCGGAAAACATGTCATCGACCGCACTCAGGGCCTCATTGATCGTTTGTGCGATGATCACGCCTTTGCCCGCGGCCAGCCCGTCGGCCTTGATCACGATCGGCGCGCCTTGCGCTTGCACATAGGCCCTCGCGGCGGCGGAATCGGTGAAATGGCCATAGGCGGCGGTGGGGGCCCCGGCGGCATCGCAAATCTGTTTGGTGAAGGCCTTGGAGGCCTCTAGCCGGGACGCCGCCCCGCTGGGGCCGAACACCAGAAACCCCGCCGCGCGCAATCGGTCGGAGACGCCCGCCGCGAGCGGCGCTTCGGGGCCGATGATCACGAAATCAATGGCGTTTTCTTCGGCAAATGTGGCGACGGCCCCGCCATCCTCGATATCCAGCGCAGCGCAATCGGCGATTTCGGCAATTCCCGCATTGCCGGGGGCCACGATCAGACGATCACATTTGGGGTTTTGCATCACCGCCCAGGCGAGGCTGTGTTCGCGCCCGCCGCTGCCAAGGATGAGAATGTTCATGGGCGTGCTCCTGATCTGCTTGGCCTTAGGTCCCGCGCGTTCTAAGCTGCGCGCATCCTTGATACAACACCAGAGGCACCATGGACCTGATTGACGATCCCGCACCGGGCCAGAACACGCCCGAATTCACTGTCAGCGAGATTTCCGGCGCGGTGAAACGCACGCTGGAGGGCGAATTTGGCCGTGTGCGGGTGCGCGGCGAGGTCAGCCGTGTGATCAAGGCGCGCTCAGGCCATATGTATTACGACATCAAGGATGATCGGAACCAGCTGTCCTGCACCACCTGGAAAGGGCAGGTCGCCAAGCTCAGCGTGATCCCCGAAGAGGGGTTGGAGGTCATCGTCACCGGGCGCATCACGGCTTATGGGGCGCAATCCAAATACAACATGAACGTGGATGATGTTGCGGTGGCAGGCAAGGGCGCGCTGATGGCGCTTTTGGAAAAGCGCAAGAAGATGCTCGAGGCGGAAGGGCTGTTTGAGCCTGCACGCAAACGGCCCTTGCCCTATCTGCCCGAGGTGATCGGGGTTGTGACCTCACCCACCGGCGCGGTGATCCGCGATATTTTGCACCGCTTGCGGGACAGGTTTCCGCGCAAGGTTCTGATCTGGCCGGTGGCGGTGCAGGGTACCAATTGCGCCCCCGAAGTCACCCGCGCGATTGAGGGTTTCAACAAATTAAGTGTCGGGGGGGCCTTGCCACGCCCGGACCTGTTGATCGTGGCGCGTGGTGGGGGGTCGGTTGAGGACCTCTGGGGCTTCAATGAGGAGAGCGTGGCGCGCGCTGTGGCGGCCTCAAACATCCCGCTGATTTCGGCGGTGGGGCATGAGACCGATACCACGCTGATTGATTACGTATCCGACAGACGCGCCCCGACCCCGACGGCGGCGGCGGAATTGGCCGTGCCGGTGCGCCATGAATTGATGGCCTGGCTGGAGGGGCAGGATGCGCGCATGAAACAGGCGCTGAGCCAGGGGTTGACGCGGCGCGGGCAACGGCTGCGGGATGTTGCACGTGCTCTGCCACGCGCGGAAACGCTGCTCGATACCCCCCGCCAGCGGCTCGATACGGTGAGCGCGCGGCTGGGACCGGCGCTGATCGCCTCTGTGCAGCGGCGCAAAATCCGGCTTGCGGATATGAGCGGGAGCCTGCGGCCTGCGACCTTGGATCGTGCGATTTCAGTTGAAAAGCGACGCTTGCGCGAGACATCGGCGCGTTTGTCCCCGTCGCTGTTACGCGCGGTTGCGTCGCGGCGCGAGCAGTTGGAAGCGCGCGCGCAGCGGTTCCGCCCCGATGCCCTGCGCCAGGAGCATGCGCGCAAGTCCCGCGAGTTTCGCGCGATTTCCCGCCGTCTGTCCGATGCCGGTCAGCGCAATATCACCCGCTGGCGCAGCGGGATCGAGACGCTGGAAAGGCTGCGCCGGACGCTGGGCTATGAGGCGACGCTGGAGCGGGGCTTCGCCGTTGTGCGCAGCGAAGGGGTGCTGGTGACCGACAGCAAAGCGGCGCAACAAGCCACCGCGCTGGAGATCCAATTCGCCGATGGCCGCGTGACAGTCGGCGCAAAACCCGCACCGCGCAAGGTGGCCCGCAAGCCGCCCGAGCAGGGAAACCTGTTTTGAGGCCGTTCAGACGCCGATTTCCGGACCCAGACAGATCATCTCTTGGCCCATATCACCCGCTTCATAGAGCTCGGTCGTACCGGGCAGGTTCTGAAAGCGTGCGATAAGCCCGGAGCCCTTTTCGCTGAAGGTCCAGCACTGCGGGTCATCGGGGTTGTCTTCATAGATGAAGCAGATTTGCCCGCCTTCCTCATACCACTCGCCTTCCTTGCATTGCCCGTCGAGAAACGACCATTGCACGCGGCGGTTGCTCATGTAGCGTTCGGCCCCATAGGACGCGCCACCTTGCCCGTAAAACAGGGTTTTGCCGCGCGTGTAGTCGTCAAATTCCTGAGCCGACATGGGTTCGCCAGCCAGTACGGGGCCTGCGAGAAGGCAGAGGCTCAAAAGACCGGACATACCGTATTTGGACATGGAAAACATAAATAACCCTTACATAGCTGGGGGTGTGAAACGACCAATGCGATGCGTTTGCACTGTGACGATGCGGTGATCTGCATGGGCTTTAGGCCCGCCTGGCGCAGGAGCGGGTGATTTAGGCGCGCGGGTCCTATTGCAGGCGTTTTGCGCCCCGGAAGATGCGGGGACCACCGCGGCGGTATGCCGATTGCCACCCGGTATAAGGATCAAAGAGGATCTGCTTTTGCTCATATTAGGGATTTGTTTACTATTTTCGCACGCCGCCTCCAAGGCCTGGATGATGTCTCAGTTAATGACGGAAGTTTCTGATCAGACACAGAGTGTCGTTTCTGGTGCGGTTCTGCGTCCGTTTTGGTCATATCCTGCGTGAAAACGGGCTGCTATGGTCACGTTCAGAGATTTGAAACCCCGGGCGGCGCGCGCGGGCACGGGAGACGGAAATGGCCTTGGACACAGCAGATAAAACCCCGCGTAAAGGGGTGTGGAAATCCGGCAAGGGTAAAGGACGTCGCCATACCAAAGGCCGCCAGTTGCACGATGAGGCCTGGGATGAGGTGCGCACGCTTCTGGGGAATGCACCACGCCGCGCGGATCTATTGATCGAACATCTGCACAAAATTCAGGACCGTTTCGGGCATCTTTCGGCGGCCCATCTGCGGGCGCTGGCCGAAGAGATGCGCATGTCCATGGCCGAGGTCTATGAGGTCGCGACGTTTTATGCGCATTTCGATGTGGTCAAGGAAGGCGAGACACCGCCGCCCGCGCTGACCATCCGGGTGTGCGATTCGCTGTCGTGTGAATTGGCGGGCGCGCAGGCGCTGAAATCGGCGCTGGAGGAAGGGCTCGATCCGATGGAGGTGCGCGTGTTGCGCGCGCCCTGCATGGGGCGATGCGACACCGCACCGGTGCTGGAGTTGGGGCATGCGCATATCGATCACGCGACGCCGGAAAAGGTGAACGCGGCGATTGAGGCGGGACACACCCACGCCCATATCCCCGCCTATCAGGATTTTGACGCCTATTGCGCGGAGGGCGGATATGCCGTTCTCAGAGATATGCGCGCCAGCGCGGATTGGGAATCGGTGCAGGATAAGGTTCTGGCTTCGGGCCTGCGTGGTTTGGGCGGGGCGGGCTTCCCGTCGGGCAAGAAATGGGGTTTCGTGCGCGCCAATCCGGGTCCGCGCTATCTGGCCGTGAACGGCGATGAGGGCGAGCCTGGCACATTCAAGGATCGCTATTATCTGGAGCGGGTGCCGCATCTGTTCCTGGAGGGCATGTTGATCGCGGCCTGGGCCGTTGAAGCTGAAACCGCCTTTATCTACATGCGTGACGAATACCCCGCCGTTTTGGAAATTCTGGCCCGTGAAATCAAGGCGCTGGAGAAGGCCGGGATCGTGGAGCCGGGCTATATCGACCTGCGCCGGGGCGCCGGGGCCTATATCTGCGGTGAGGAATCCGCGATGATCGAGAGCATTGAGGGCAAGCGCGGCATGCCGCGTCACCGTCCCCCCTTTGTGGCGCAGGTCGGGATTTTTGGCCAACCCACGCTGGTGCATAATGTCGAGACGCTTCATTGGGTCACGCGCATTTGCCGCGAAGGGCCGGAGGTGTTGTCCGCCACCGAAAAGAACGGTCGCAAGGGTTTGCGCAGCTATTCCGTGTCGGGTCGCGTGGCCGCACCTGGCGTCTATCTGCTGCCCGCCGGGTCCACTATCACCGATATCATCGAGGCGGCGGGCGGTATGGCTGAGGGGCATATTTTCAAGGCCTATCAACCCGGCGGGCCGTCCTCGGGGTTGTTGCCCGCCGCGATCCATGATGTGCCGCTTGATTTTGACACGCTGCAACCTTTGGGCTCGTTTATCGGGTCGGCGGCGGTCGTGGTCTTGTCGGACCAGGATTCGGCACGCGCCGCGGCGCTCAATATGCTGCGGTTTTTTGAGGATGAAAGCTGCGGGCAATGCACGCCCTGCCGTGTGGGGTGTGAAAAGGCCGTCAAGCTGATGCAGCAGGACACCTGGGACCAGCCCTTGCTGGAAGAGTTGAGCACGGCGATGGTGGATACCTCGATCTGTGGTCTGGGGCAGGCCGCCCCCAACCCGATCCGCATGGTCATCAAGCACTTCCCCGACGAGATATGAACTGGACCCGTCCGGGTCTTCCCCTTGCCGTGAATTCCCCTTAGAGGGGGGAGAACGGTCAAGGGGGCGCGGGCGTAGATGGCATTTTTCAAGAAACTCAAGGATCGCCTGTTCAAGTCCTCCTCCAAGCTGGATGAGGGTTTGGAGGCGATCGTCGAGGAGGGTGGCGTTGCAGAGAGCGCCGCACCCGCCGTTGATGACGTCATGGCGCAACCGGCGCAAGCATCCGAGGTTGTTGATGATGCGGATGTCGCAGATGCGGCACCTGTTGACACACCTGACGTGTTGCCTGATCCCCTTCCAGAGCCAGAGCCAGAGCCAGAGCCAGAGCCAGAGCCAGAGCCAGAGCCAGAGCCAGAGCCAGAGCCAGAGCCAGAGCCAGAGCCAGAGCCAGAGCCAGAGCCAGAGCCAGAGCCAGAGCCAGAGCCAGAGCCAGAGCCAGAGCCAGAGCCAGAGCCAGAGCCAGAGCCAGAGCCCCGAAGTGCCGACCCTGCTAAATTGGATGCGGGTGCGACACAGGCAACAGCGTCACAGCCTCCGTTACTCCCGGACGATGATCCCGTTGTCACGCCTGTTTCACCCTTGCGCAGGCCTGAACCGATATCCTCAGACTTGATCGCACAGGATACGATGCCAGCACCGTCCAAACCGGGCATCCTGGGCCGCCTGATGGGCCGCTCAAGCGCACAACCGGTGGTGCGCCGTACCCTTGATGATGCGATGCTCGAACAGCTCGAAGAACTGCTGATCACCGCCGATATGGGCGTGGATACCGCCCTCAGGGTCGTGGCGAACATGGCCGAAGGGCGGATGGGGCGCAAACTCTCTGTGCCCGAAATCAAGGACCTGATGGCCGGTGAAATCGCGCGCATTATGGAGCCGGTGGCCAAACCGCTGCCGCTTTATCCGCGCACCCCGCAGGTGGTCTTGGTCGTGGGCGTGAATGGATCGGGCAAGACAACAACCATCGGCAAACTGGCCAGCCAGTTCCGCGCGGCGGGCAAGAGGGTCGTGATCGCCGCCGGGGATACGTTCCGCGCCGCTGCGGTCGAACAATTACAGGTCTGGGGGGATCGCGCGGGCGTGCCGGTCCTGACCGCACCCGAAGGCTCGGACCCTGCCAGCCTCGCCTATGACGCAATGACCAAGGCGCAGGCCAATGGGGCGGACCTGCTGCTGATCGACACCGCAGGGCGTCTGCAAAACCGCACCGATCTGATGGAGGAACTCGCCAAGATCGTGCGCGTGATCCGCAAAAAGGACGAAACCGCGCCGCACAACACGCTCCTGGTGCTGGACGCCACGACCGGTCAGAACGCACTCAACCAGGTCAAGGTCTTCAGCGAAATATCTGATGTCTCGGGCCTCGTGATGACCAAACTCGACGGCACCGCCAAGGGCGGCGTGCTGGTGGCGCTGGCGGATAAATTTGGCCTGCCGATCCACGCCATCGGTGTGGGCGAACAGATCGACGATCTGGATGCCTTCGATCCGCAGGAATTCGCGGATGCCTTGATGGGCCTTGAGCGCGCATGACATGCCCAAACGCCTGCGCCCGTAAGGTGGGCCTTGGGCCACCTTCCTTGCCTGCGTGACCGACTGGCTGATCTCTATTGAGGGCACGGAAACCGGTCACCGTATGGCCCTCGTTCTGGCCTTGATGGCGGCTTTGCTACATGCGGTCTTCGGGGCGCTGCAAAAGGGCCGCCATGATCCCTGGCTCACCCGCGGAGCCATTGATTTCTGTTATATGGTCATGGCCATCCCCTTCGTGCTCTTTGTGGTGCCCTGGCCCGAATCTCATATGTGGCCGATATTTGCCGCCGTCTGGTTGATCCATGTGATCTACAAATTGCTGCAAGCCTGGGCCTATACCAAAGGCGCCTATACGGTGGTCTATCCGGTGGTGCGGGGCACGGGGCCGCTGTTCACGGTGATCGGTGCCTATGTGATCTTCGAGGAAACCTTCACCGGCACCCAATGGCTCGGCATTGCGGTATTGCTTGCGGGGATCTTTGGTCTGGCAATCTATAACATGATCTTTCTGATCTCCGAACGCGACACGCTCAACGCTGCCCTTGGTCTGGCCGTCCTCACCGGCCTCTTTGTCGCGCTTTACACGACCTATGACGCCTACGGCATCCGCGCCACGGCGAACCCCTTCACCTTCCTGGCATGGTTCTTCATGATCGACGGGTTTTTCATGCCCTTGGTCGCGGCTGCGCGGTGGCTGCGCCTGCAGGATCGCCCGACATTGGCCCCCTTGATGA
The DNA here is from genome assembly GCF_014337925.2 of Roseobacter fucihabitans. Lineage (NCBI taxonomy): Bacteria > Pseudomonadati > Pseudomonadota > Alphaproteobacteria > Rhodobacterales > Roseobacteraceae > Roseobacter > Roseobacter fucihabitans. The sequence continues at coordinate 820,308 of NZ_CP143423.1, forward strand.
TGCGCGGTCTGGTCGGCGGTCTGGTCGCCCCCTTCAGTTTCGGCGCGGTGATGATGGCCACGCGTCTGGACAAGGTCGGCGAGGCGGCCGTCTTGCGTGAAACCTCGACGGTGTTCGCAGCTCTGATCGGCTGGTTGTTCCTCAAGGAGACCGTCGGGCCGCGCCGCATCGCCCTTATGGCATTGATTGCGCTGGGGGCTGTGATAGTGGAGATGGGCGGATAAGGAAGAACAATGTCAGAGATAAAACCGATCAACCCGATTTTGAAACAGGTCCTCGAACTGGGCCCTACCATCCTGTTTTTCCTGATCTATCTGAAGATCAAGGAAGACGTATTTGTGATCGGAGGCACGGAATATTCCGGCTTCATCGTGGCCGCTCTGGTGTTCGTACCGATCCTGCTGGTGGCCATGGCGATCCTGTGGCGCTTGACGGGGCAACTCAGCCGGATGCAGGTCTTCACCGCTTTCATGGTGATCTTCTTTGGTGGCCTGACCGCCTGGTTCAACGATGAGCGGTTTTTCAAGATGAAAACCAGCATCGTTTATGGGCTGTTCTCGGTGCTTTTGGGCATCGGTCTTTTGCGCGGCCAATCCTACCTCGCCTATGTTATGAACGAGATGATGCCGATGCGCGAAGAAGGCTGGATGATCCTGACGCGCCGGCTGTGTGCGATGTTCGCGCTGCTGGCCGTGGCCAATGAGGTGGTCTGGCGCAGCATGTCCACAGATGCCTGGGTCAAGATCGAAACATTTGGTTTTCCGGTTGTTCTGATGGCATTTTTGATGTGGCAATTCACCACCCTGCAAGACCATCTGATTACCGAAGAGCCCGACGAGGAAGCCTAACCCTTTTGGACCGAACTCAAGGCGTCCACCATCGGCTTTGGAATATCCGCAATGCGCCTTGCATCCTTGCCGGTGGAATGGGCGACCTTGCGCGCCAGGTCCACCGAAATGGCGGCTTCAAGCGCCAGTTTGAACCGCACGTTCTTGGCGCATTTTCGGCGTAAATCGTCAAAGCGCCATTCCAGCACTTCGGCCCCCTCTTCCAGCCAGGCCGAGGCCGAACTTGGCGTGCCAATCAGAAAGGCGATCTCGCCCAGAAACAGCTTTGGGGAGAGAACAAAGGCCTGATCCCCTTTGCGCACCAGCGTGGCCCCCTTGATCACAAAATAAAGCTTGCTGCCCGGCTCACCTTCAACGGTGATCTGGCGATCTTCCTCCACAGTATAACGGTGCGCCAGTTTCATCAGCGCGCGAAAATCCCCCGGCGGCAATCGCGGGAAATCGAAATAAATATCTGCATGGGCGGCCGGAATCGCCAGCCGCGAATTGCGCGCAATCAGCGCCGTGAGCCCGCCCAGGTTGGCAAGACCGATCAACAGGCTGACGTAAATGGCCTCCCAAAGGGGGTTTTCCGCGATGGTCGAATAGTAGACGAGATAAATCGCGGTTCCGGCCAGAATGAAAAGGCGCAGAACGATCTGATTTGTGATCGCGAGACCCGCGACATAAAACGCACCTGCGAGATAGACCAGGTTCTGTGGAATGATCACAGATTCGAGCATACGGGCTGACTACCTTTTAACACCACCTTCGGGGTTGTGGCGGCAAATCATTCGCTTTGCAAAGAAAATCGGGACGTAAAGTCTCGCAAAATGCGTCCTTCATATCCGGCGGATCAGCTTTTCTTGAACAGCTTGGCCTGTGCGTCCTTGTCCTTGCGAAAATCAGCGCGCTTTTCTGCATGCAGCGCACGCCCCGCCTGAACCCCCGGTCGCGCGGCCATCATATCCAGCCAACGCGCCATATTTGGTTTATCCTCAAGGCTCTGTTGTTGCCCCTCCCAGAGCGAGGCCCAGCCCCAGATTGCCATATCCGCGATGGAATAAAAATCGCCCGCGACATATTCGTGTCGCGCCAATTCCCGGTCTAACACCCCATAAAGACGTGCTGTTTCCGCGCGGTACCGGTCCTTGGCATAGGGGATATCGTTGGGCGGCTCCATGAAGGGGGCGTATTTCAGGAAGTGATGCGCTTGTCCGGCCATCGGTCCAAGCCCGCCCATCTGCCACATTAACCACTCCGTTACGGCGATTTTTTCGCGCTCGGTGGTGCCGCCAAATTGCCCGGTCTTGCGCGCCAGATATTGCAGGATCGCACCGGATTCAAAGACCGATATTGATGCGCCATCGGGTCCATCCGGATCGATAATCGCGGGGATGCGGTTGTTAGGCGCAACTTTAAGGAAATCCGGCGCGAATTGATCGCCCGCACCGATGTTGATCAGGTGGGTCTCATAGGGCAGCGCCATTTCTTCCAGCGCGATAGAGATTTTCCAGCCGTTGGGTGTCGGCCAGAAATAGAGATCAATAGGCGTGCTCATTATTTTTTCCCTGCGCTGATGTTGCCGCCATGATGCGGTTTTTCATCCTCAGAGCAAGGGGCACCAACGCCGGACCCGTGGGGCCACCCCGCGCAAACCGCACAGGTTTGAAGCGGGACCAGCGCGGCGCGCAAGCTTCAGGCAACAGATGCGCAAGACGTGATTGTGTCAGCGCACCATCGCCCCGCAGGATTGCAGCATAAAGCGCCATGACGCCAGGGCGTTGATAGACGGACCAATGGCTGACGCGGCGCTGCGCGCGCGCAACCGGTAAGCCCAGAAGCGCCAGCGCATTAAGCGTTGTGTCGCAATCCAGTTGCAGATTTAGGGCATTGGGGGCCTGTACCCCCTGGCCGATGGCGCGGTCATTGAGATCGCGGGCGGCGACCAGATGCTCGAAGGCGAGGTCAAACAGGTCGTTTTCGCGGCTCGTTATATTGAACACTTCGGTTGTCATCCCGGCGGGGGTTGCCAGCATGTCCTGGGCCTTGCCGATGAAGCTTGCGCCCGTCAGCAGCAGCATCCGATCAATGCTGGCACCGGGCAGATGGACCAGCGCCGACAGCGCGATTTCCGCGCCCAGCGAATGGGCGATCAGATGCAGGGGGCGGTGAGGTGCCAGCGCGCGTAACGATGCGATCAGGCCCGCCAGAACCGCGCCGAGTTTTGCAGCGCGACGATGCGCCCGCCACAGGGGACCACGCGCGGACCAGGCAAAGGCGATGCACAGGCCTTCATCAACCTGATCGCTCAAAAATCCGAGCGCGCGGGGCCAGCCGTTGGCGGCAGCATTGAAGAGCTTGCGATGCGGGCAATGTGCGGCGTCTTCGGGGGTATATTTATACCCATGCAGCATGATGACGATGGGGCCGGTCTGTGTCGCCTGTGCCGCCAGAACGCGCGCCAGGGGGATGGTGCTGGCATGGTGCTGCAGGCCGTCTTCGGTGGCATTGATCCTGAGCACTGGCATGCGCTGCCCCTTCTACAAGATATTGTGGTCGATATGTGCCATATGCCTAAGACAGTGCGGTGAAATTAATGTTACACCACCGTGACGGTGTTGACGCGCAACAGCCTTTGTCCTAACGATACCGCAGTGGCGATTTGTTACCGGATTGCGGGCCACTTTAAACATTCCGCTAAAAGGTCACCGATGAGGGAACCCCGTCGCGTTGACCGCGTCTGGGGTTTTTTTGTGCCCGATGGGGCTGGAGAGTGAGAAGATGACACGGGATTTGAAGCCACGCACCAAAGCCGTCCACGCAGGCACACGCCGGAGCCAATATGGCGAGGTATCTGAGGCGATATTCCTGACGCAGGGCTTTGTCTATGACACGGCTGAGGATGCCGAGGCGCGCTTTATTGAGGCCGGTCCGGATGAGTTCATCTATGCGCGTTATGGCAACCCCACTGTGGCGATGTTCGAAGACCGCATCGCGGCCCTTGAGGGGGCGGAGGATGCCTTTGCCACCGCCTCTGGCATGGCGGCGGTTTCGGGCGCTTTGACCTCCATGCTCAAAGCCGGGGACCATGTGGTTTCTGCCCGCGCACTGTTTGGGTCATGCCTTTATGTACTCGAGGAAATCCTGACGCGTTTCGGGGTCCGGGTGACGTTTGTGGATGGCGCGGAACTTGCCGCCTGGGCGGCGGCGATAACCGATGACACCACGCTTGTGTTCTTTGAATCCCTGTCCAATCCGACATTGCAAGCCGTTGATATCGAAGGCGTCTCAGCCCTCGCGCATGCTAAGGGGGCCAAAGTCGTCGTGGACAACGTCTTTGCCACGCCGGTCTGGTCCAAGGCCATATCGCAGGGGGCGGATGTGGTGATCTATTCCGCAACCAAACATATCGACGGACAGGGGCGCGCGCTGGGCGGGGTGATCCTGGGCACCCGTGATTACATCCGCAAAACCGTTGAACCTTATATGAAACACACCGGCGGCTCGATGAGCCCGTTCACCGCCTGGGTCATGCTCAAGGGGTTGGAGACGATGGATTTGCGCGTGCGGGCGCAAACGTCCAATGCCACCGCCATCGCGCAGGCGCTTCAGGGGCATGTCAACGTGTCAAAGGTGATCTATCCCGGCCACGCCAGCCACCCCCAACACGCGCTGGTGCAGCGCCAGATGGGGCAGGGGGGAACCGTTCTGTCCATCGAACTGAAAGGGGGAAAGCAGGCCGCCTTTCGCTTCCTGAACGCGATCGAAATTGGCGTGATTTCCAACAACCTCGGGGATGCAAAAACGATCATGACTCATCCGGCGACCACGACGCATCAACGCCTGCCGCAGGATCAAAAAGATGCCTTGGGCATCACGGATGGTCTTGTGCGGATCAGCGTGGGCATTGAAGATGCGACCGATCTGATTGAAGATATTTTGCGTGCGCTGAAGTCGGTTTGATGCTTGTGATGGGGTGTGTGGAATTTTTCTCTACCAGATTTTCGAGGTTTTATGATCCTGTTGGCATCATCTGACGTATCTGTGAGGAGAGTTGGTAAACGGGCGCTGAAGGTCTACCTTCTGTCACAGACACCATCATGAGGGACATAGCGATGAACATCCACACACCCATCCTTGATGCGGCACCCGAGCGCGAAGAGGCCGAAGCGGCCCTGACCCTTTTGCGCAAATGGGCAAAAGGCGCGACGGCAACGGAAATTTTGGAATTGGACCCTTCCGTGGCGCGTCTGGTGCCGGGCGGGGATATGGCCGACTACCCGGCGTTTTCGCGCGAATATCCCGAAGGATTCGAGACCGACGAGGGGTATAAATCAACGCTCCCCGATTTGCAGAACGGGCCGTCCAGCCTGATCCGGGGCGCGCGCCAGCAGATCCAGCATGTTGGCATTTCCAACTTCCGCCTGCCCATCCGGTTTCGCACGCGTGACAATGGTGAGCTGATGCTGGAGACCTCCGTGACGGGCTCCGTTAGCCTTGAGGCCGATAAAAAAGGCATCAACATGTCGCGGATCATGCGCTCGTTTTACAAGCATGCCGAGGCGACCTTTAGTTTTGAGGTGATCGAGGCGGCGCTGGATGATTACATCAGCGATCTGGAAAGCTTCGATGCCCGCATCCAGATGCGGTTCAGCTTCCCAATGAAGGTCGATAGCCTGCGTTCGGGCCTGTCGGGGTATCAGTATTACGATATTGCGTTGGAACTGGTCGAAACCGGCGGTGTGCGCAAAAAGATCATGCATCTTGATTATGTTTACTCCTCAACCTGCCCGTGCTCACTGGAACTCTCTGAACATGCGCGCGCGACCCGTGGACAATTGGCCACACCGCATTCGCAACGCTCAGTTGCGCGGGTGTCGGTGGAAATTGACGATGATGCGGGCTGTTTGTGGTTTGAGGACCTGATTGAGGCCTGCCGGCGCGCGGTCCCGACCGAGACGCAGGTCATGGTCAAACGCGAAGACGAACAGGCTTTTGCCGAATTGAACGCGGCCAACCCGATTTTTGTCGAAGACGCAGCGCGCCTGTTTTGTGAGCAATTACAAGCGGATGTACGTGTTGGTGATTTCCGTGTGATTGCCAGCCATCAAGAAAGCCTGCACAGCCATGATGCCGTCAGCGTCTTGGTGGAAGGCGAAACCTTCGCGGCCGAGAGCCTTGATCCGAAATTGTTCAACACGTTGTTTCACGTCGGATAACCAACGGTGACATCTCGGATCAAACGCGTCCCGGCGGGGTGCGTTTTTTCGTATCAAGCCAAAGCGATAGCGGCTATGCACAATGCGCAATTCTCATACCGCCGCTTTCCAACTATATCGATCCGGGGGAGGGGAACCCGAACAAAAGTGAGAATTTTCGATGGCTTACCAACTGATTGAACGTGAAAATGGCGTTGCGCGCGTATTTTATGCTCTGACCTCCGCCTTGGGCGGTTTTTTCGTTTCCCTGACCCGAGCGCTGATGGCGTCAAGTGCGCAGGCAAAACGCGCGCAGCAATTCAAGGCGTTGCATGATAAATCCGATGCGCAACTGGCGGCGCTGAACATCAAGCGCGATGATATCGTGCACCATGTTTTTCAGGATCTCTATTACTCCTGATCCAATCCACCCCCTGCATGCGCTTGACACCGGCACGGCGCAACGCCAAGCCTGCACCCATGTTGGACCTGCGCCCCGTTGGATATGTGATCGGATTGCTGGTGGCCGTTCTGGGAGCGGCCATGTTGCTGCCGATGTTGGTGGATATCGCAGAGGGGCGCGGTCATTGGCCGGTCTTCATCCAATCCGCGGTCATCACGGTGCTGGCGGGGGGGTTGATTTCGCTGGCCTGTGCAAACGGTGTCAAAGAAGGCCTGACGATCCAGCAAACCTTCCTGCTGACCACCGGCGTCTGGCTTGCCCTGCCGCTGTTCGGGGCCTTGCCGTTTATGTTCGGCGAAACCGAAGCGCGGTTTGTCGATGCGTTTTTCGAGGCGATGTCCGGGCTGACGACCACGGGCTCCACGGTGTTTTCGGGGCTTCAGGACCTGCCCAAAGGGTTACTCTTGTGGCGGGGCATCCTGCAATGGCTGGGCGGCATCGGTATCATTGTTGTTGCCATGGTGTTTTTGCCGGAACTCAAGGTCGGCGGGATGCAGATATTCCGCTCCGAGGGTTTTGATACCATGGGCAAAATCCTGCCGCGCGCCGGGCAGATCGCCAGCCAGATTTCCAGCATCTATCTCGGGCTCACCATGGTCTGCGCGCTGAGTTACCTGGCCTTGGGCATGGATGCCTTTGATGCGACCGTGCATGCTTTGACCACGGTTTCGACGGGTGGTTTTGCCAATTATGACGATTCCTTCGGGGTCTTCAAAGGCAACATAGAAATCGCCGCGACGCTTTTCATGATCCTTTCTGCGCTGCCGTTCGTGCGATATGTCCAATTGCTCAACGGGCAACATAAACCGCTCTGGCAGGACAGCCAGGTCAGGGTTTTTATCATCACTTTGCTGGTCATCACGCTGGTGGTATCGCTGGCTTTGACCCAGCTTTTCCCGCTGGACCGGGCGCAGTCCATCCGCGAGGCTCTGTTCAATGTCACCTCGATCATGACAGGCACGGGCTATGCCTCAACGGATTACATGTTGTGGGGTCCCTTTTTGATTTCCATGTTCTTTTTCATGGGGTTGATTGGCGGCTGTGCGGGCTCGACCACCTGCTCAATCAAAATTTTCCGGTATCAGCTGCTTTTTGCCTCGATCAAGATGCAATTGCGCCGGATCCGCTCACCCAATGGCGTCTTCGTGGTGCGCTATGACAAACGTCCCGTGGGCGAGGATGTCCTGTCCTCGGTGATCTCCTTCTTCATGTTCTTCATCGTGACGCTTGGCCTTCTGGCCGTGGCGCTGAGCCTGACGGGCCTCGACTTCATCACCTCGTTGTCGGGGGCGGCGACGGCGCTGTCCAATGTGGGTCCGGGACTGGGACCGGAAATCGGACCGGCGGGTAATTTTTCCGGCCTCAATGATACTGCGAAATGGCTGCTGTCGGCGGGGATGTTACTGGGACGGCTCGAACTTCTGGCGGTTTACGCCATCCTGACCGTCCAATTCTGGAGAAACTGATATGCAACGCCCCTTGGGTGCACAGATATCTCACATGCTGAAAGATCGCGGTGTCGATGTGATCTTTGGCATTCCAGGCGTGCATAATCAGGAAATGTACCGCGGCATCGAAGAGGCGGGCATCACCCATGTGCTGGCGCGTCACGAACAGGGTGCGGGGTTCATGGCCGATGGCTATGCGCGCGCGACGGGCAAACCCGGCGTGGCCTATGTGATCACCGGGCCGGGGCTGTGCAATATCATGACGCCGATGGGGCAGGCCTATTCGGATTCCGTCCCCTTGCTGGTGATATCCTCTTGTCTGGATGAAACCGCCGCCCAGAAAGGCCAATTGCATCAGATGAAAGATCAGCGTGCAGCGGCTGACACGGTTTGCGACTGGTCCTTGGAAGCGAGAACAGCGCAGGCCGCCTATGCGCTGGTCGACCGGGCCTTCACGGAATTTCAAACGCAAAGCCCACTGCCCAAACATATTCAGGTGCCGATTGCCTGTCTTGAGGCTTTGGCCGAGCCTGCGCCCTTGATGTCGGCCCCACCACGTGGCGTTGGCGTGCGGGCTGAGGATGTGGCCGAGGCGGTGGCCAGGTTGAAAACCTCCAAACGGGCGCTGTTTGTCCTGGGCGGTGGGGCGGTGAGGGCCTCGGAGCAGGCCCGCGCATTGCTGGAGCGGTTGCGCGCGGCCTCCTATGTGACCTACGCCGGAAGTGGGATCGCCGCGCTGGATGATCCCTTATGTTATGGCGCGATGCTGGGCACCGACGCGGCAGTCGCGGAGTTGCGCAAGGCCGATCTGGTGATCTGTGTCGGGACCGATCTGGCGGAGGTGGATCACTATCGCGCTGAATTGGGTCACGATGCCCCGGCCATCCACGTCAATTTGGACCCTGCCGTCCTGAGCCGTGCAAAGGCGGGGGATCACAAACACCTCGCCGATGCCGCCGCCTGGCTGGCGGCTGTGAATGCCGCATTGGTGGGGCATGCCCCGGTGAGCGCGTGGCAAACACAGGAGGTCGCACAGGCACGCGCACGTGGGCGCGCGGAAATCGACGCGGCCTATCCGGGGATCGGGGCGGTTTGTGATGCGCTGCGCGCGGCTGTACCGCGCGGTACGATGATCTATTCTGACATGACACAGATCGCCTATACTGCCAAAATTATCTGGGACATGGACCGTCCCGGCCATTGGCACCACCCTTGCGGCTTTGGGACCTTGGGGTATGCGACGCCGGCGGCCATTGGCGGGGCGATGGCGCGGCGGGGCAAACCAACGATGGCGATCATCGGGGATTACGGGTTCCACTATACCATGCAGGAATTAGGCGTGGCGGTCGAGTTGGGTCTGAGCCTGCCGATCATCCTTTGGGACAATGGCAAGCTCAAGGAGATCGAGGACAGCATGGTGCGCGCCCAGATTGCCCCAAATGCGGTCATCGCGCGCAACCCGGATTTTTGCAAACTGGCCGAGGCCTTTGGCGCGTTGACGCAATCCCCAAAGACGCTGGAAGCGCTGCAAGCGAGTGTCCAACAAGCGTTTCATGCGGATGGACCGACGTTGATTTATGTCACGCCGGATATCACGGGGTGATGGGTGATGTGTTGAGCGGGCTTGTGATGGTCCGTGCGGGCACCCCCCCCTTTGGCCTTGTGAACAGCCAAGCCCCAAGCCCATTGCCAAGGATCTGGAGCCTGTGCAGGGATCAAAAAAACCCTTAGGTTTTAACCCATCCGGTCCACGGTTTTCGGCAAAGTGCGGCGAGAGGCGCGGCTCTGCATAAGGCCGGGGGCCGCCTCGCGGGCTTCCAAGACAAGCGCGCGGGACAGTTATTCCCAGCAACTGACCAATACTGTCATGGCCCGCGCCTGCCGCGTGATGTCTTCGGGGGGCATGGCCTCGGTGCGCTGCGTGCGCGCACCTGCCAGCCCGGCACGTTGCATGGTGGCAAGTATCGCCTCGCCCGCCAAGGCAAACGTCACCTCCTGTGGCAGCTTGCGCTCGGCACCACCGCGCGGCAACAGCATGCCAAATACATTGCCCGCATCGTCAAACACCGGCCCGCCGGCATCGCCGGGCAGAGAATCCAGCGCCAACCGGTTCAGGTTGTTTTCCCCCTGCAATCCACGCAGATCCGACAAGGTGCCAAACGTCATGGTCGGGGCCTCAAGAATCCCCTCATATGAATAACCCGCAACGGCCACGTCGGAAGCAAGGCGCGGCGAAATATCCGCAAAACGTGCAATCTGAGGCGGGGAGAGCTTTGCCGATGGCGTCAGGATCGCGATCCCCAGCCCGGCGTCGAGCGTGCTGATATCCGCCTCGAACTCTTCATCCAGCGTGATGCGCGTGCACGCCTGAACCGCTTCAGCGGTCGTGGCGACAGACCCGTTCTGATCCACAAAGAAGCCAGAGCGCGAAATGCGGGGCTTGCGGACCTGCAATCCGGCAATCAGGTCCACCTGCTGTTGCGCCTCAACACCCGCCGCTGGGTCAAGCACGCCCGGCAGGCGCGTGAAACTCGCCTGCATTTCGGCCAGGAGCCTGGTGCGGCGCTCTTCCTCCCCTGCGGGCCAGACCAGCGTGAAACCCTTGATCTGCCCGTTGCTCAGGGACACCCGCGTTTCGCTGGTGATTTCCGCGTTGCGCCCGGTGATGGAAAACCCGGTTGGTGTCAGGCTGCGCGGACCGTCAAGCGGCACAATTGCCAGCGTCTGCATGATCTCATAGAGGCTATTGAGCGTGTCCCGATTGCCTTCCTGGCTGATCAGCAAGGCTTGTGCTTTGCTTTCATCACCGGCGGTGAAGAGGGCAAAGGGGGCCTGATACCGCTGAAACGCCAGCCTGCCCGTCGGGATCAAAATCTCGATCCCTGTCGCATTATCCGTGACCCGGCGCAGCTCCAGACCTTCCAATACGGCGTTATACTTCTGCAACAGAATGGCGCGCTGGGATGTGGTCAAAATGCCCGTCGCCTCAAAGCCCTTGGCCTGCTGCCAGGCGGTCATGGAATTGCGCGTGCCACGTCCGAATGCGCCGTCGATGGTCGCGCTATAATACCCGGCCCATTGCAGCGCAGTCTGGATTTGGCGCCGTTCGGCTGGCGTCAGATTGCGCTCGTTGTTTCGGGCCTCTGCGGGTGTTTCATCCGGCCCTGCGGTGTTTCCTTGCGCAGGTTGGGAAAGGCCGCCAAGGGTGATGTCGCGCGCGCTGTCGGAAATCACCGGTGCCAGGGGTTCCGGGCTGTCCACAGTGGCCAGGGGTTGTACGTCACGCGGCAAGGTTTCGGTGTCTGGGGGAAAAAATCGGCCCGAAAACGCGGTGCTTTGGGCAATGAAGCTGTCGCGCGGGATGCGCCCATCGCTGCGGTAAAGACGCAAAACCTGCTCAGCGTCCGCCGCCGTATAGGGTCCCAGAACGATCCCAAACCAGTCCCCGCCAAGCGCAAAACCGTTCACATCGGCCAAGGTGCGGGCATAGGCGCGGGCGCGTTCCAACCCGTCTTGCAGGTTTGGCTGAGCTTCGATTTGTATCCAAACCGTCTGATCTGATGACTGCGCGCGCGCAACCTGCACAACGCTCATAAAAACCGCAACAAAAACCACAAATAACCGTATCATGCCAAGATTGACTCCGAACCAAATTTTCTTCGACACTATTAATCAGGAAATGAGCGTGGTGACCATAAGGCATTGGCCGGAATTATCGCGCGCTGCGCAATTGACGCCTCCCACACACCCACGTAGGAAAGGCGCGCAAGAGCAGCCGAGGCGGCCCCAATGTCGGATATTATATCTCCCCCGAAATCCTTTCAGGACATCATCCTGAGGCTCCAGTCTTACTGGGCCAATCAGGGCTGCGCTGTGCTGCAGCCCTATGACATGGAGGTCGGCGCCGGGACGTTTCACCCTGCAACCACCCTGCGCTCGCTGGGACCGCAACCCTGGGCTGCGGCCTATGTGCAACCCTCGCGCCGCCCGACCGATGGGCGCTACGGCGAAAACCCCAACCGCTTGCAGCATTATTACCAGTTTCAGGTGCTGATCAAACCCAGCCCGCCCGATCTTCAGGATCTCTATCTTGGATCCCTGCGCGCCATCGGCGTGGATATGGCCCTGCATGACATCCGCTTTGTCGAGGATGACTGGGAAAGCCCGACGCTCGGTGCCTGGGGGCTGGGCTGGGAAGTCTGGTGTGACGGTATGGAAGTCAGCCAGTTTACCTATTTCCAACAGGTTGGCGGGCATGATTGCCACCCGGTTTCGGGCGAATTGACCTATGGTCTGGAACGGCTGGCGATGTATATCCTCGGCGTCGATCACGTGATGGACATGCCGTTCAATGATCCGCAAACGCCGATCGCCCTGAGTTACGGCGATATTTTCAAACAGACCGAAGAGGAATACGCGCGATGGAATTTCGACACGGCTGATACGGACGTGCTGCTGCGCCATTTCGTGGAGGCCGAAACCCATTGCCGCGAAATTCTCGATGCCCCGCACGATGACCCCAAAACCGGCAAGCGGATCGTCATGGCGCATCCGGCCTATGATCAATGCATCAAGGCAAGCCACATTTTCAACCTGCTGGATGCGCGCGGCGTGATCTCCGTGACCGAACGGCAGGCCTACATCGGGCGGGTGCGCGGCCTGGCGAAACTCTGCGCGGATGCGTTTGTGCAAACCCGTGCTGGGGGCTGGACCCCGGATGCTGCGACATGAACGGCAAAATCGTCGGCATTGTGATCCTGTCCTGCGCGCTCTTTGCGGGTGCTGCGCTCTATTATCTGCAGGTCTACGGCTTCTACCGCGAAGCCACATCGGCGCTGCCTGAAGTCCAGTTGGTGTCGCTGACATCCGACCAATCCGAGACGATTGAAACTCGGGCTATTCAGGCGATTGACGCCGACAGTTCGCCCATCCGCTTCCGCGCCTGTTTCGAGACCCCCCTGAGCCTTGCCGTGCTGAGCGCCGCTTACGTCAGCCTTGAACGCGCCACCCCGCGCAACGCCCCAAACTGGTTTGACTGCTTTGACGCAGAGGCCATCGCGCAAGATCTCGCTTCCGGACAGGCCGCGGCGTTCCTGGGCCAGAAAAACGTGGATTTCGGCGTCGACCGCATCGTGGCGATCACCCAGGATGGGCGCGGCTACATCTGGCACGAACTCAACGATTGCGGTGAAAAAGCCTATGACGGAACGATTGTGGGCGAGGAATGCCCGAGACTGGATGAAAACTGATGCCTGATCTGCTGATCGAACTCTTTTCCGAAGAAATCCCCGCGCGCATGCAACGCCGCGCCGCGCAGGATCTGAAAAAGCGGATCACGGATGGTCTGGTCGAGGCCGGTCTGACCTATGCCTCGGCGGCGGAATTTTCGACCCCGCGCCGTTTGACCCTCACGCTGGACGGGGTGCTGGCCGCCAGCCCTACCACCGTTGAGGAGCGCAAAGGCCCGCGCGCCGATGCGCCGAACAAGGCCATCGACGGGTTTCTGCGCGGTGCTGGCCTCACCCGTGATCAATTGGAAGAACGCGACACGCCCAAAGGCGCGGTGCTTTTTGCGCGGATCGAAAAGCCTGGTCGCCCAGCCTCCGAGATCATCGCCGAGGTTCTGGAGGCTACGATCCGCAATTTCCCCTGGCCGAAATCCATGCGTTGGGGCGCGGGGACCCTGCGCTGGGTGCGCCCCTTGCACTCGATCCTGTGCATTCTGAGCGATGAGGCTGGGCATGACATCGTGCCGCTTAATGTCGATGGTATCTTGACCTCGGACACGACTGCGGGCCACCGCTTCCTTGCGCCCAAACGCTTCGCCGTGGCCTCTTTTGAGGATTACGCCGCCAAGCTCAAACGCGCCTCTGTGGTGCTCGATCCGGCGGAGCGGGAGCAATCGATCTGGCATGACGCCACCAACACGGCCTTTGCCAATGGGTTGGAGGTGGTCGAGGACGCGGGCCTGCTGGCCGAAGTCGCGGGGCTTGTCGAATGGCCGGTGGTCTTGATGGGCAAGATCGGCGAGGATTTCCTCGGCCTGCCGTCCGAAGTTTTGCAAACCTCGATGAAAGAGCACCAGAAGTTCTTTTCCGTGCGCAACCCCAAGACGGGCCGCATTGAGGGTTTCATCACGGTCGCCAATACCGAAACTGCGGATCATGGGGCGACGATTCTGGCGGGCAATGAAAAGGTCCTGTCCGCACGGCTGGCGGATGCGAAGTTCTTCTGGGACAATGACCTGCGGATTGCGCAGAGCGACATGAGCGTCTGGCTTAAAGCTCTTGAAAACGTGACCTTTCACAACAAACTCGGTAGTCAGGCCGATTTGATCGAACGTGTTGCTGTCCTGTCCCGCGAGCTTGCCCCGCTTGTCGGTGCTGACCCCGACGAGGCCGAAGAGGCCGCGCGCCTGGCCAAGGCGGATTTATCCTCCGAAATGGTCTATGAATTCCCAGAACTTCAAGGGCTTATGGGGCGGTATTACATTAAAGCTTCAGGTCGTTCCGATGCTATTGCGGCAGCGGCGCAGGAACACTACGCGCCGCTTGGTCCGTCAGATGATGTGCCCACCGCACCGGTCTCCGTGGCCGTCGCACTGGCCGAGAAAATCGACAAGCTGACGGGCTTCTGGACGATTGATGAAAAGCCCACCGGAAGCAAGGACCCTTACGCGCTCCGGCGGGCGGCTTTGGGGGTTATTCGGATAATCTTAGACAATGATCTGTACATTTTTCTGCAAGAAAAATTTTATCTACTTGTTGTCAGTCAATATGATGTAATGGCTCAGAAAAATCATGTTTTGAAACTACAAGAAGAAATCTATTCGCCAGATGGGTCTCCCAAAAAACTAGTGTGGATTGCCGATAAGTATGAAAGTGGCACTGAAGTTGGACAATATTTATTCTGGGCCAACTCGGATAGTGAGCGCGATACTAGGCAAGATGCTGAGAAAATTAATGATCCGGATAGATCCAGTTTATGTATTGGCTTGGTTCCCTGCATGGCCGCTGATGGTCTTGTCTCCTTCCTCCACGACCGCCTCAAAGTCTACCTGCGCGATCAAGGTATCAGGCATGACATCATCGACGCCTGCATCGCCATGCCGGGCAATGATGATCTAGCCCTGCTGGTCAAACGCGCGCGCGCCTTGTCGGAAACGCTCAAGACGGATGACGGTGAAAACCTGCTGCAAGCTTTCAAACGCGCCAATAACATTCTGACGCAGGCCGAAGAGGCGGATGGCGTCGAATACTCCTACGGTGCGGATGTGAAATTCGCCGAGACGGAAGAAGAGCGCGCTCTCTTTGCTGCCCTTGAGGGCGCCGAGGCCGCAATCAAACCCGCGATGGAAGCCCTCGATTTCACCACGGCCATGTCCGCGCTGGCCGCCCTGCGCACACCGCTGGATGCATTTTTCGAAACGGTTCAGGTCAATTCGGACAATGGCGCGGTGCGGCGCAACCGGTTGAATTTGCTGAGCCAGATCACCAAACTCTGCACCTCGGTGGCTGACCTGCGCCGCATCGAGGGGTAATGCCGGTGCATGCCGGTATCATGTCTAGGCACTTGTCAGCGTAGGTTTACACCCTATGCTGCACCCACACAATTTAGGTGCCGCAGTGCAGAATAACCCAGATACGACCCTTGTAACGGCCCAAGCGCCGATCACCGCCGAAACCCACGGTGGTCGCGCAAAATGCCTGCAACGTCTGGTGCGTCTGGAATTGCCGGTGCCGCGCACGGTCGCGCTGTCCTTCGACGCGGTCAAGCGGATCGCGCGCGGCGAATTGCCCGATATCCGCGCGATCGTGTCACAGTTTCCCGATGGTGCATTGCTTTGTGTGCGCCCCTCTTCGGAGGATCCCGATTGGGGCGGACCGGGTGCGATTTTGAACATCGGGATGAATGAGGTCCGGTTTGCCGCGCTTAAGGAACGGCTCGGAGAAACGGCGGCGCGGGCGATTTATACGCGGTTTGTGCAATCCTATGCGGTGGATGTGGCGCGCCTTGATCCGGATGTTTTCGAGGATGTGCATGGGGAGGGATGCGAAGGGTTGCGCGAAGCTCTGCGTGCCTATGAGAACGAGTTGGAAGAACCCTTTCCCGCAGACCCTTCCGCGCAACTCGCCGCTGTGTTGAAATCCATGGCGCGGGCCTGGGACGGGACCTCGGCGCGGCTTTTACGTCAGGCCAAGGGCGCGCCGGCGGATGCCGGGCTGGGGCTTGTGGTGCAGGAAATGGCGCTGGGTCTGGGACAGGGGGAATGCGGTTCGGGTGTGTTGCAACTGGTGGACGGGGATACCGGTCTGCCCCAGATCACCGGGCGCTATCTGAGCCAGAGCCAGGGGCGCGACGCGCTTGAAGGGGATGCTGCGGCGCTTTATCTGCGGCGCGATCCACGCGGCGCATCGCTTGAAGACCTTGCACCGGAGGCTTTCCAAGACCTCCAGGCTCATGCCGCGCTGATGCGTGCGAAACTGCGCGAAGAAATGCAGGTCGAATTTGCCATCGAAAACGGGGCGCTGCATATTCTGGACGGCGTGCGTGTTGCGCGTTCGAGCCAAGCGGCCGTGCGTATTGCCGTGCAGCTTGCAGATGATCAGATCATTTCACGTGCCGAAGCCTTGATGCGCATCCAGCCGCGTACCCTGTCGGAACTGTTGCACCGCCAGATCAGCCCGAACGCAAAGCGGGACATAATCGGTCGCGGCATCGCGGCGAGCCCCGGTGCGGCCACCGGTCAGATTGTTTTCACCGCCGCCGAAGCGCAAGCCAGTGCGGCGCGGGGCGATCCGTGCATCCTCGTGCGGCGCGAAACATCCCCTGAGGACATTCGCGGCATGCATGCGGCCCATGCGGTGTTGACCGAACGGGGCGGCATCACCAGCCACGCCGCCGTGATTGGGCGGGGGATCGGGTTGCCCTGCGTCGTGGGTGCCTCGAATATGCGGTTCATCCTGAGCAAGAACCAGCTGGTCACCAAGGACGGCCGTGTCTTTACGACCGGCGAGGTCATTACCGTGGACGGCACCAGCGGTGAAGTTCTGGCGGGGGCACCCAAGATGCGCGAAGCAGCGCTTGACGAAAGTTTCCGGAAGCTGATGGATTGGGCCACGGAATTTTGTGACATCGGGATCAGGGCCAATGCGGATACACCCGCGGATGCCCAGACGGCGCGTAATTTCAACGCGCAGGGCATCGGATTGTGCCGGACCGAGCATATGTTCTTTGAAGCCGGACGTTTAACGGTCATGCGCGAGATGATATTTGCCGAAACCTCCGAGGACAGACGTGCCGTTCTGGAGCGGTTGTTGCCGATGCAGCGCGAGGATTTCACGCAGCTTTTCCGGATCATGGAAGGGCAACCCGTGTGCATTCGCCTGTTTGATCCGCCGCTGCATGAATTCCTGCCAAGCGACCGGGTGGGGCAACGTGAATTGGCCGAAGCGCTTGACTTGCCCCTGTCTGATGTCACCCGGCGGATTGATGCCATGTCCGAATATAACCCGATGCTGGGTCTTCGCGGCGTGCGGTTGGGTGTCACGGTGCCTGAGATCTATGAAATGCAGGCCCGTGCGATCTTTGAGGCCACCATCGAGGTAAACAGCACGGGCACGGCGGTTGTGCCCGAGATTATGATCCCGCTGGTGTCGGCGCGCCGCGAGGTTGAATTGGTCAAGACATCCATTGATGCCGTGGCCGCTGCCGTGCGCACGGAAAGGGATCAGGCATTCGATTACCGTCTCGGCGTCATGGTTGAAACGCCGCGTGCGGCCCTCAGGGCGGCAGAAATTGCGCCGCATTGCGCCTTCCTCAGCTTTGGGACCAATGATCTGACGCAAATGACCTATGGGTTGTCGCGTGATGATGCGGGGCGGTTCATGTCGGATTACGTGCAACAGGGTGTCTTTCCCGAAGACCCGTTTCATGTGCTTGATACCGATGGCGTTGGCGAGCTGTTGAAGGTCGGCGCAGAGCGCGGGCGCGCGGCGCAACCTGGCGTCACATTGTCGATATGTGGCGAACACGGGGGCAACCCCGAATCGATTGCCTTCTGCCGGGACGCCGGATTCGACTATGTGTCCTGCTCGCCCTTCCGTGTACCGGTGGCGCGACTTGCTGCCGCACAACTGGCTATAGGGGCGGTTATGTAGTGTTTTTATACTAGAAGCCCACTATATGTTGCGCAATCCCGTTCAGCGTGTTGAGCGGTTGCCTGCCGATGTTAACCATCCATAAACCAGTAAACTTTACGAAAAGTTTTTTGTTCGGTAGAGCACGGTCAAGATTTTTTCATCTGGGGGCCGCAATCGTGCGTGTTTTAAGCAAGACGATTTTATCGTTATCAATTGGGTTGGCATTAAGTTTTTTTGTCGCTGACGCCAGTCTGGCACGACAAGCTGATCGTGAAAACAGCAAGGTTGCGGGGGATATTTCATCTGCGGCCGAGCAAAAGGGCAAGGCGTCAGCGGCAGAGCTGGAGTTTTCCAAATCCTGGGTGGATCGCCAACCGTTGCCACAGGGTGGCGACGAGTGGCGTTGCCTGGCGGAGGCGCTGTATTTCGAAGCGCGGGGCGAAACCGTAAAAGGACAATTCGCTGTCGCCGAAGTGATCCTGAACCGCGTCGAGTCAGAACGTTTTCCAAGTTCAGCCTGTGGTGTGATCCATCAGGGCACTGGCAAAAAATACCAATGCCAATTCACTTACACATGTGACGGCCACAAGGAAGTTATCGCGGAACCCAGAGCGTTTGAGCGTGTGTCGAAAGTTGCGCGCGCGGCTTTGGATGGGGCTGCGCCGGAGCTGACCGAGGGTGCCACGCATTACCACACGACCGCCGTCAAGCCACGCTGGAGCAAGGTTTACACAAAGACCGCGGCGATCGGGGTGCATGTATTTTACCGCCACACCTGGCGTACGGCGAGCAACTGACGGTTTCGGTGCCTCGCGCGCCGTATCGGGGGCTGTTTAAGGCGAAGGGCATCGCTATGCTGCTGGCAACAGGTTAAAAGGCCCTAGACCATGAATTCCGAAATAAAACTGGCATTCTCGCATCCAAGCGAACGTTCTCAGGCGACGGGTGGTGATGATCCGCTTGATCGGATTTCGCTGCGAGATCACATAGTTGAAGTCGAGATCGGCGCGTTTCAAGCAGAGCGCGGTGTCACGCAGCGGATCTGTTTCAATGTGGTGGTCGAGGTCCAGCCCTGGACAGGTGTCATTGATGACGACGTGGACAGGATCCTAAGCTATGACAAGGTGACGGAAGCTATTGCGGCGGAGCTTTCGGATGAACGGCTGAACCTGTTGGAAACCCTTGCAGAGCGCGTGGCCGAGCGGATCCTCTTGCAGCCCCAAGCCATGCGCGCTTTCGTACGGATCGAAAAACTTGATCGCGGTCCGGGTGCATTGGGCGTGGAAATCGTGCGGGCACGAGGCCACAGCGTTTCTGCTGAGCCGGACGATAGTGTCGCTCTCAGACCGGAGCTGATTTATTTGAGCAACGCGGCGATTAAATCCCCGTTTCTGAAAAGCTGGATCGACCAGCTCGAAGAGACCGGGAAACCGATCATTTTCTGTGTGGGGGCGTCGGATACGCCAGCCCCGCAAACGCAGCATAAAATGGCGCAGCGTCGTATTGATCTTTTGGCGATTGAACAAAATGCATGGGTTCTGGCCTCCAGGGACGACCGCTGCGTGGTGGTCAGTACGCGGACAGAACTCGACTGGGCGATGAAAAACGAGCAGTCCTGTGTCTGGGCACCGTCGAAAATTGTTCTGGATGCGGTGGATGGCCCTTCGGCGCAGCCGCGTGATGCGGTTGCTCTGGCGGCCTGGTTTGCCGAGACCTGTGACGCCCGCGAGTTGCGCGTTATTGGCGCGGAGGGTCCGCTGGATGTTTCCCTCCCCCTGCGCGTCTTGTCGGTTCACGACGAAAAGCTCTGAACAATGGCTGCGTACTATCGCCCGATGGTGCAGGTGGATGTTGCGCGCCCTGATCATGCGCTGCGCCTTGCGGGGGGATGGGGCTGGTTTAGCGACGTTGAGGTTTTGTCGCGCGGCGCGCCCCCCCGGATCATGCCCGTCACCGATCTGGACCCACAGGTCCTCGCACCCTTGATTGCGCCGCGCGCGCGCATCGCCAATGTGTCGATGGACAAGCCGCGTATCATGGGAATTCTGAACGTTACCCCGGATAGTTTTTCGGACGGGGGCGCGTATTTTTCGCTTGATGCCGCGCTTGCGGGAGCGGCAGCTATGGGCGCGGCTGATTTTCTGGATGTGGGGGGCGAATCCACCCGCCCCGGCGCTTCTGTTGTTCCCGAAGATCAGGAAATCGCCCGGACCGCGCCCGTTATCACGGCCCTGCGCGAGGCGGGCATACCCCAATCGATCTCGATTGATACGCGCAAGGCCGGGGTCGCCAAGGCCGCGCTGGATGCCGGCGCCCATTTGGTGAATGACGTTTCCGGTTTTACCTATGATGCCGCTTTGGCACCGCTGTGCGCGGCACGGGCCACGCCGATCTGCGTGATGCACGCGCAGGGCGATCCGGCCACCATGCAGCAAAATCCGCAGTATGATGACGTCGTTCTGGATGTCTTTGACTTTCTGAAGGCGCAGATCGAAACGCTCGTGGCGCAGGGCGTATCGCGGGATCGCATCATTGCGGATCCCGGCATCGGGTTTGGCAAAACACTGGATCACAACCTGCGCCTCTTGGCCCGCCTGTCTGTTTTCCACGGGCTGGGCGTGCCGATCCTCTTGGGGGCCTCGCGCAAGAAATTCATCGGCACCCTGGCCAAGACCCAGGCGGTACAGGACCGCATGCCCGGCTCCGTCGCGGTTGCGCTCGCGGCATTGAAACATGGGACACAAATCGTGCGCGTGCATGATGTGGCAGAGACCGCGCAGGCCATTGCGCTTTGGCAAGCAGCCATGGCAGGTTGCGCGGATGGATAAACTCTTTGGAACCGATGGCGTGCGCGGCACCGCCAATATTCACCCAATGACGGCCGAAATGGCGCTGCGCATCGGGGCCGCCGTGGGGCGTTATTTCAGCCGTGACCGCTCCAGCGTGCACCGCGTTGTGATCGGCAAGGATACAAGGCTTTCGGGCTATATGTTTGAAAATGCGCTTACGGCGGGGCTGACGTCGACGGGCATGAATGTGCTGTTGCTTGGCCCCGTTCCGACACCCGCCGTCGGGCTGCTGACGCGCTCTATGCGTGCGGATCTTGGCGTGATGATTTCGGCGAGCCATAACCCGGCTGCCGACAATGGGATCAAGTTCTTTGGCCCGGATGGGTTTAAATTATCCGACCAGATGGAGGCTGATATTGAGGCGCTGATCGCGGAGGGCGTCCCCGCCGCAGAGGCTGAAAACATCGGACGTGCCAAGCGGATTGATGACGGTCGTTTCCGCTATATCGAGCGTGTCAAATCCTCCTTTCCGCGCCAGATGCGTCTGGATGGTCTGAAGGTGGTCGTGGATTGTGCCAATGGGGCGGCGCATCGTGTGGCCCCTGAGGCGTTGTGGGAATTGGGGGCTACGGTGATCCCGGTGGGGGTCGATCCCAATGGGCACAATATCAACAAAGGCTGCGGATCAACGCATCCTGAAATGGCCGCGGAAACGGTTGTGAGCCATGGTGCGGATGTGGCGATTTGTCTGGACGGGGACGCTGACCGAGTGATCTTGCTGGATGAAAACGGCAAGGTGGGCGACGGCGATCAGTTCATGGCGCTGATGGCCGCGCGGTGGGCCGCCGAGGGGCGATTGGCCAATGACGCGCTGGTGGCGACGGTGATGTCGAACCTGGGGCTGGAACATTTCCTGGCCGATAAGGGTCTGCGGCTCGAACGCACGGCGGTGGGGGATCGCTATGTCGTGGAGCGCATGCGCGCGGGCGGCTTTAATCTTGGCGGGGAGCAATCGGGGCATATCGTCATGTCGGATTATGCCACGACCGGCGACGGGCTTATGGCGGGCTTGCAATTCCTGGCCGAAATGGTGAGATCAGAAAAACCGGCAAGCACGCTGTTACATAATTTCGAGCCGGTCCCGCAGTTGCTCAAGAACGTCCGTTTTGCAGCCGGGCAGACGCCGCTTGAGGCACCCAATGTGAAACAAGCGATTGCACAGGCCGAAGCCGATCTGGCCGGGGCGGGGCGCTTGTTGATCCGAAAATCAGGCACGGAACCTCTGGTGCGGGTCATGGCGGAGCATGAAAACGCGGATATGATGGAGCGCGCGGTCGATCGTGTCGTGGAGGCCGTGGCCGATGCCGTCAGCCTCTAGCCGCGCGTAAACAAGCGACGCAGTGCGCCGTATTGGCTCAGACCCACGCCCGATAAAATCAAAACGATGGCCCAGAGCAGTGAGGCGGGCAAGGGTTCCCCCAGTAGGGTTGCGCCCAGGACAACCGACCAGACCGGCACCTGGTAATTGGTCAAAGACATGAACACCGGTCCCGCCGAGCGCACCACCAGAACCCGCAACAGATTGGCGGCGGCAGTGGGGATCAAGCCCAAGACTGCGACCACGACAAGCGTTTGAGTGTCAGGAACCGGGGGCGGGCCTTCGACCCAAAGCGCCAGCGGGATGACCAGCACCGCGCCGATCAAGAGCAGCACCGTTGACAGGCCAATCGTATCCACGCGCGGCAACCGGCGCATGAGGATTGAGGACATCGCATAGCAGGTCGCAGCACCAAGACAGGCCAGACGCCCGGCGGGCTCCATAGAAGCCCCCGTGGTTTCTAGCGCCTGCCCACCGATCAGCACGCAGACACCTGCAAAACCGATGATAAAGCCAACACCCTTACGCGGGCTCAGACGTTCGCCCGGCACCAGGAAATGCGCCAGTGGCAGGACGATCAAGGCCACCGCCGCCATCGAAACGCCTGCAAAACCGGAGGTGACGAATTGTTGCCCCCAGGCCAGGAGCATGAAGGGAATCGCCGAGCTGAGTCCGCCGATGAGAATGGTTTCACCCCATGCGCGCCTGCCGGGCGGGGCCTCAAAGAGGCGAAACCCCGAGATTGACCAGATGATCCCCATCAGACAGGCGGCAAAACCGATGCGCCCGGCGGCCAGCCAGAAAGGCGTAAGGCCCTCCAAAGCGATCTCCGTCACCAGAAACGTTCCGCCCCAGGTGAACCCCAAAATGGCGATCATGAGCCAGCTCTTGGGGGTGATGTCGGGGGCGTCACGCATGAAGGGCAATCTATTGAGGGAACGATATGCGCTGTTGCGCAGTTTCATTTAGTGAACTGGAAACAGAGGAGAGTACACCATGGACTTTACATATCTGATTGTCATCCTGGCGCTGATCACCATGTTGGCGGCGATTGTTTTTGCGCTGGTGAGCAAGGCCAGGCTGGAAGCTCGCATGGATGATCCAAATAGTACCAAATCCACACTGGCTGCGGATAAATCATCCAAAGGCAAACCCGCCGACGTGTGAGGATCATGTGACGAAAGGCCCGGTATTAACCCGGGCCTTTGTGTTTTGAACGGTGACATCTGGCCGGACTGTGGCGCCCGGTTCAGCTTGGTTGCTTAGCAGGCCAATGTCGATGTTGACGCTGATGTCGCCCTAGTTTTTGGCCTTATCGACCATTTTACCGGCTGAAATCCACGGCATCATACCGCGCAGGGTCTCACCGGTGGCTTCGATCTGATGCTCATCATTGATGCGGCGCGTTCCCTTGAAGAAGGGCTGGCCCACCTGATTTTCGGCCATGAAGTCACGCACGAATTTACCCGTCTGGATGTCGGTCAGAACGGCTTTCATTCGGGCTTTGGTTTCGTCATAGGGCAGGATGCGGGGACCGGAAACATATTCGCCGTATTCCGCCGTGTTGGAGATCGAGTAGTTCATGTTGGCGATGCCGCCTTCATAGATCAGATCGACGATCAATTTCACCTCATGCAGGCACTCGAAATAGGCCATTTCAGGCGCATACCCGGCTTCGACCAATGTCTCAAAGCCCATGCGGATCAGCTCAACCAGCCCACCACATAGAACCGCTTGTTCCCCAAAGAGGTCGGTTTCGCACTCTTCGCGGAAGTTGGTCTCAATAATGCCCGAACGTCCGCCACCAATGGCCGAACAATAGGACAGGCCGATTTCCAGCGCCTTGCCGGACGCGTCCTTATCGACCGCAACAAGGCAGGGCACGCCGCCGCCTTTGGTGTATTCACCGCGTACCGTGTGGCCGGGGCCTTTCGGGGCCATCATCACCACGTCGATACCGGCTTTGGGCTCGATCAGGCCGAAATGAACGTTCAGGCCATGGGCAAATGCGATGGCGGCACCCTCACGGATATTGTCATGCACGTATTTCTTGTAGGTTTCGGCCTGCAATTCATCGGGCATGGTGAACATGATCAGATCGGCCCAGGCGGCGGCTTCGGCGATACCCATCACCGTCAGGCCTTCGCCTTCGGCTTTTGCCGCGGAGGGAGAGCCGTCACGCAGCGCCACGACGAGGTTTTTCGCACCGGAATCGCGCAGGTTCAGCGCATGGGCGTGACCCTGGCTGCCATATCCCAGAATGGCGACTTTCATGTCCTTGATCAGGTTAACATCGCAATCGCGATCATAATATACGCGCATGTCAGCGGTCCTTTTATCGGTTAAAACTGGCGTCAAATTATGCGATAAAGCGCCAATTGCCATCACCGATCAGACCGAATATCACTATGTTAATGAAAAAGTCATGCGCCTAATGTAAGCATAGGAAAAAAATCATGCTTGACGATCTGGATCGTAGAATTCTGCGGCATTGGCAGGCAGACCCCAGCCTGTCGCCGGCGGAACTGGCCGGTCCGTGTGGGGTGACGCCGGGCAAGGCTGCGCGCCGGATCACGCGCATGCAGGAAACCGGGGTGATTGAAGGCGTGGGTGCGCTCATTGACTGGGCCGCCCTCGGGTATTCTGTCGCCGTATCGCTGCGGATAACATTAGATAAAACCCAATCCTCTGCATTCGATGATTTTATCAAAGCCGCGCGCAGGGTCCCGGAGGTCACGGAAATCCAGACCTTTCTGGGACGCGTGGACGTGCGGCTCAACATCATCGCCAAGGATATGGCGCATTATCAGGAGATTTACCGGATGCGCATCCTGACCCTGCCACATATTTCGGACATTGAAGCCTTGATGCAGATTGCGCAGATCAAGGCCGAAGAGGCCCTGCCGCTATGATCGATCTGGATGATATGGACCGTGCTTTGCTGCGCGCCTTGGCACGGGACGCGACGCAAAGTGCGGGCGCTTTGGGGCGCAACCTTGGCCTGTCGCAACCTGCGACATGGCGGCGCATCCGCAAGCTGGAAAGCGCGGGAATCCTCAAAGGGCGTCATCTGCGTCTGAACGCGCAGGCGCTGGGGTTTGGCGTGACGGTTTTTCTGGGCATCAAGCTGGCCACCAAGGGGCGTGTCAGCCTGGAGGATTTCGAGCGCGCGGTCAGCGCAATCCCCGAGGTGCAGCGCGTGGAGCATGTGTTGGGGCTCTATGATTATCGCCTTCGGGTCGTGGCGCGCGATCTGCCGGATTTCGAACGGGTCCTGCGTCGTCGGATCATGACGCTGCCCGGTGTCGGAGAGGTGGAGGCGAATGTTCTGCTGAGCGAAGAGCGCAGTGCCGGGCCGCTTGGCTAAGGAGGGCGGCATTTGTTTGCCATCGGTGCCAAAGCGCGGGTCGCGCGGTCGATTGTATACGGAAGTAGCCTTTGCCAAGCCCGCCATCAGCCGTTAGGTCATGAGGAAACTCAAGGAGAAATTACCATGGCAGCATTGCTCGACACCATTGATCCGACAGGATTGGAAGAATTTTCGGTTGTCTTCACGGACCGGTCCCTGAATTCGATGAGCGTGGCGTTTCAGGAGGTGATGAATGACCTGTCCGCTATGCTCAAGGATGTTTACGCCGCAGACGCCGTGGCGATCATTCCGGGCGGGGGGACCTTCGGCATGGAGGCGGTTGCGCGCCAATTCGCGCGCGGCGCGGATGTTCTGGTGGTGCGCAATGGCTGGTTTTCTTATCGCTGGAGCCAGATTTTTGAAACGGGCGGTCTGACCGCCAATACCACAGTGCTGAAAGCGCGCCAGACGGGCAACGCGACGCCTTCGCCTTTCACACCCGCCCCGATTGACGAGGTCGTCGCGGCGATTGCCGAGCAAAAGCCCGATGTGGTGTTTGCCCCGCATGTGGAAACAAGTGCCGGCGTCATCCTGCCGGATGATTACATCAAGGCCATGGCCAAGGCGGCGCATGAAGTTGGCGCGCTTGTGGTGCTGGATTGCATCGCCTCAGGCTGTGCCTGGGTAAACATGCGCGCGCTGGGTGTGGATGTGCTGATTTCGGCTCCGCAAAAAGGGTGGTCTGCCTCCCCTTCGGCAGGGCTGGTGATGATGTCCGCACGTGCCGAGGCGCGCCTGGCGGAGACGCAATCGGATAGTTTTGCCATTGATCTGGGCAAGTGGCACAGCATCATGAAGGCCTATGAAAATGGCGGTCACGCCTATCACGCGACCATGCCGACGGATGCGTTACGCGCGTTTCGCGATACGATGATTGAAACGCGGGACTACGGGTTTCAACGCCTGAAAGAGGCGCAGTGGCAGCTGGGCGACGCCGTGCGGGCCATGTTGACGGCCAAGAGTGTGGTTTCTGTTGCCGCTGATGGGTATGGCGCGCCGGGTGTGGTGGTCAGCTATACCGGCGATCCTGACATCCAGAACGGCAAGAAATTCATGGCCGAGGGCATGCAGATCGCTGCCGGCGTGCCGCTGCAATGCGACGAGCCTGCGGATTTCCGGACCTTTCGTTTGGGTCTGTTCGGGCTGGATAAACTCTATGACGTTGAGGGGACTTTGGGACGGTTGCAGCGGGTCATCGACACGGTGCTGTAACGCATCGGTTACTTCACGCCCAAACCCATCTGCATCAATGTCTTGCGCACCGGGCCGAGCGCGTAAAGCGCGTTCAACCCGGTCGCGCGCGCATCGCGCAGCAGCGGTGCGCTCATCTGGCTGGCGCGATTAAGCAGGTCAATGCCTTGAATACGAACGGAAATATCAGGATATCGCGCTTTGTGATAGGCATCCAGCATCTGGCGATCCCCCAAACCTTCGGGGCGTTCCTGTGCCAGTGACAAGAGCGTTGCGGTATCCGCAAGGCTCATGTTCAGCCCCTGCGCGCCGATCGGGGGCACGACATGCGCGGCCTCGGCGATCAGGGCAAGGCGTTCACCGGTCAAACGCGTAGCTTTCTGGCTGATAATGGGCCAGATCGTGCGCGCGGACGCCAGTGTCAGCGGACCAAAAAGATGACAGCTGCGCCCCGACATGTCAGCTTCAAAGGCTGGCACATCCATCTCCATGCGCGCCTGTGATGCAGGGCCATCATCCATCCAGACAATCGCACTGGAGGGCAGCCCGTCGCGGTCGGGCAAGGGCACCAGCGTAAACGGCCCGCCGGTGCGGTGAATTTCGGTCGAGACGTTTTCATGCGGAATGGCGTGTGTGACGGCAAAAGCCAGCGCTTTTTGCCCGTAACGCGTTGTTTTAACGTCGATACCCGCCGCGCGCCGCATGGGGGAGGCGCGCCCATCGGCCGCAATCACCAAACGTGCGCGCAGGCTCGATCCATCGCTGAGGCCGATCCGCGCTTGCCGTTCTCGGGTGAACAGAGAAGTGGTGCCGGTGCCGGGCATAAAGGTCACGTTGGGCAATTCAGCCAGGCGCGCGACCATCTCGCGGCGCAACAGCCAATTTGGGAAGTTCCAGCCAAAGGGCAAGTCGGACACATCAGAGGCGTTGAAGTCTCGGGTCAAGCGCGGCGTGGCCTCATCGCCGCCCGCATCCACGATCCGCATCACCTGAAGGGGGGATGCATGCTGTGACAATCGCTCCCAAAGACCCGCGGCCTCCAAGACACCGCGCGCAGGTTGCAACATCGCCGTCGAGCGCATGTCCGATCCGGCGCAATCGCGCTGCGTGATGGGCGGGGCGGGGTCCACGCATACCACGTCAAACCCTGCGGTTCCGAAAGCCGCCGCAGCCGTCAGCCCGGCGATGCCGCCGCCTGACACCAAGACGTCACATGTGTTGCTGGACATTGGCCCTCCGCCTTACGATCAGGAGATTATGGGGTAGCGACAGAAATTGCCAGAGCGCCCTTTAGCCCTTCGTGATCAACAACAACACCACGAACATCACCGGCACAAGCGCCAGCGCCGGCAAATAAAGCCCCGGCAATCCGAAGACCAGAGCCGAACTCATCCACAGGCTGACAAAACCGATCAGGGCGAACCAGACATTGTTTTTATCACCCAGCAATAAATCTCGTGCGACCCATCCCAGGACGGGGATTTTGAAAAACAGACGTTGCCAGATTGGCAGGTTGGGTGGGTTTGCGGCGAGTGTCATTGATGTGCTCCTAATTCTGACCGTAACTGTCAGATAGGTGCACAATCGGATATTCAAAGAGGCCTGATTGTCGCAGGTCGTTCAAATTAGACTTGCCAAAAACCGGCTCAAATCATCCGTATGGAAATGAATATGCACACCTGCACCGCGGATTTCAGCAACATGAACCGTGCGCATCCCCATGTCATGCGGTGCCCTGAGATTTCGTGGATCATCCTCAAACATCGCCGCCGTTTCCGGGCTCAATCCGTCCTTGCGAAACACCGTTTCAAAAGCAGCGTGATCGGGTTTGGGCAAAAATTCCGCATGTTCCACACCATAGATGGCGTCAAAGGCATGGCTCAGCCCGCGCGCGGCCAGAACGCGTTCGGCGTAGGGCGCGCAGCCATTGGTGTAAACGATGCGCCGTCCCGGCAGCGCTGTGATCTGAGCGGCCAGGATGGGATCGAGGCTCAGGCTGTCCATCGGGATGTCATGCACATCCGTGAGGTAGGGGGCGGGGTCCACGTCATGTTCGCGCATCAACCCCGCCAGTGTCGTGCCATGCGTGGCCCAGTAGTGTTTGCGCAACCTGTCGGCTTCGGCGTGATCCACCCCCAAGGCGTCCATCACATAGGCGGTCATGCGCACCTCGATCAGATCGAACAGCCGCGCAGAGGGCGGATAGAGCGTGTGATCGAGATCGAAGACCCAAGTGGTGACATGATCAAAGGCGTCTTTTGGCATAGGGTATTTCCATTGCGGTGGGGTCGGGCATAGGGTTGCGCGTTGACGCAGGGCGTCGTTAAGGTATCCCACCGATAAGAACAAAAGGCCAGAACCATGGGGTTGCAGAAATCACAACAGACGGACGCTTATTCGCTGATCCTGGATGCCATTGATCTTGGTGTCTATCGTCCCGGCGACCGGCTGGTGGAAAGCGAGTTGGCCGAGCGCTTCGGAGTGTCGCGCACGCCGATCCGGGAAGCCCTGCAACGTCTTGAAACGCAATCCCTTTTGGCGCGGGACGGGCGCAGCCTGATCGTGGCCTCGCTGGATCACAACCAGATGGCGGAGCTTTATGTGGTGCGCCGCGAACTTGAAGGGCTCGCCGCACGCCTGGCCGCACAGCACGCCACGCCGGAGGAGGTGCGGATCCTGCGCGAGATGGTGGAGGCGGATAATGCGCTGATCAATGACCCGGTGGCGCTGGCGCGGGCGAACCGGCGGTTTCACAAGCAGATACATCTGGCCTCGCATAACCGTTATCTGGTGCAGCAGCTCGATCTCGTGCATCGCACCATGGCGTTGATGGCGACGACGTCGCTGGCCGCACAGGGGCGGGGTGAAATTGCCCAGGCCGAGCATGACACCATCGTGCGCACGATTGAAAACAAGGACGCGGAGGGCGCGGGTGCGGCCCTGCGAGAGCATATTTCGGTGGCTTTCATGACACGCCTCAAACAGGATGCGGCGCGGCGGGAGGAGGAAACCTAGTCGGTTTCTGCCGGATGGGACACGCCGTGCTGGGTTTTATCCCAGTAAAACGGCGCGCTGACCATCTCCCAGAGGGCTTTGTAACTCGCCAGCGCGCCCAGCGTGAAATAGATCATCATGCTGGGGACGAAGGGGATGAGATGGCGATGCACCCGGCCCGAGACGGCATAGATACCCATGGCCAGGCTGAGCGCTTCGGAAAAAATGAACAGACCCATCAAGCCCCAGATCACGGGGGTGCCCAGCGTGGTTTCGACCGGATGCGGGACCCCGGTCAGCGTTAACCAGAATGACCAGAGCAAGGGGGCGGCGGCGAATTGCGAAAAAGAGGCCAGGAAGATCGTCTGCAGGCCCATAAACCGTTTAAAACCCACGTCTTGAATTAATCTGACCGGGTGTCGCATGTGAACGAAATAGGTGATCATGAACCCCTTGAGCCAGCGCGAGCGTTGCCGCACCCAAGGCCAGGCCCGGCTGGTGGCTTCTTCGCGCGTCACGGTTGGCAAGAGTTCGGTCACAAACCCATGACGCGCCAGGCGTACGCCTAAATCGGCATCCTCTGTGACGTTATGCGCATCCCAGCCGCCCAATTTTTCCAGCGCATCACGGCGGAAAAACAGCGTGGTGCCGCCCAGCGGAATGATCAGACCCAGCTTGGCAATGCCGGGCAGAATCACACGCCACCAGGTCGCATATTCGATGGTAAAACAGCGCGAGAGCCAATTGGTGCGGGAATTAT
Organism: Roseobacter fucihabitans; assembly: GCF_014337925.2. NCBI lineage: Bacteria > Pseudomonadati > Pseudomonadota > Alphaproteobacteria > Rhodobacterales > Roseobacteraceae > Roseobacter > Roseobacter fucihabitans. The sequence continues at coordinate 850,910 of NZ_CP143423.1, forward strand.
AGTAATCCAGAATACCTTGCAGACAGACGACATTCTCAGGGGCCTCATTGAAACGGCTGACGACGCGCTCGATCTGATCCGCTTCGGGCCAGTCTTCGGCATCCCACACGCCGATGATGCTGCCCCGGCAGAAATCGAGCGCATAGTTCAAGGCGCGCGGTTTCGTGGTCAGATCGCCCGCACCTGGCACTTCGATCACGCTCATCCAGTCGGGCAATTGTGTGCGCGCGATGGTTTCGTGGGTGGTTTTGTCACCCTCTTCGAGAACCAGAACGACGTTCAGAAGCGATTTGGGATAGGTCAATCGGCTCAACCGACGGATCAATTGACCGGCGATTTCCTTTTCCTTGAGCAGCGGCACCAATACGGAAACACGCGGCAGCCGGAACTTGGCCGATGCCAGGGTGCAATAATCCTTGCGCGCCGGTTTCCTGTGCAAAAGCTGCGCCGCAAAGGCGAAGGCCTTCATCGTTGTGGTCATGACAAGCGTTAAAACCGCCCAGAGAACGGCGATTGTGAAAGTCCACAGCGGGGACCACAGCGTCAAAGCCATGATCATGAGGCCGACCGCCAAGGCGCAGAAAAGGCGGTGCTTGCCCCGCGTGGCCCAATTGCGGCAACTCTCCACTTCGGGCACGCGCACGGCAGCTTTTTCGGCGAGTTCGCGACCGTAAAGGCGGCTGATATGGGATTGAATTTGCAACTCATCCACGATGACCGGGAACAGGGACAGCCCGCGCCGCCGCATGGTTTGGCATAGTGCCGCGAAATCCGCAGGGCTGCTGGTGGCCACGAGGATGCGCAAGCCGTCGCGTTTCCACGGGACAACCCCGTGGCGCAGGCAAACCTCGGCCGGCAGGCAAGACGCCATCTTGGGCAAGGGGGGCTCGAGATCCAGATCGGCGTCCGGCGCATGACATTGGGCGGCCAGCGCGCCCAGCAAATCGCGTTTGAGCAGCAGCCCTTCGGACACCATGATTTCGCCCAGCGGCGCATCAATATGCCCTTGGATTTTGAGCGCATGTTCCAGATCGGTCGCCGCGATCTTGCCACGATCCAACAGCATACGGCCAATCGGTTCATAGGTGATCGCGGGCGCCATCAGATCCGAGACCGGTTCGGGTTCTGGCAGGACCAACCGCAGGGTATTCATCGTTACATGCCTTGCATAGACTCAAGGCAAGACAGATGTCAGAACACGGTTAAGTTTCTGTTAAATTAACCTTTTTCAACCTTTGCGCGTGGACGGGCTCAGGCCACACGCTCCGCCATCGCCTGAGCAAAGCGCTCGAACAGATAATAGCTGTCCTGCGGGCCGGGGCTGGCCTCGGGGTGATGCTGCACCGACCATATGGGGCGTCCATCCACGCGAATGCCGCAGTTTGAGCCATCAAACAGCGAGGTATGCGTTTCCACCACACCCGCGGGCAGGGTCTGCGCGTCCACTGCAAACCCATGGTTCATCGAGGTGATTTCAACCTTGCCGGTATCGTGATCCTTGACCGGATGGTTCGCACCGTGATGGCCGTGGTTCATCTTGATCGTCTGCGCCCCAAGGGCAAGGGCGAGCATCTGGTGCCCCAGGCAAATCCCGAACAACGGCAGCTGTGTGTCGGATAAAACCTGCTGGATCATTGGCACGGCATAGGCCCCCGTCGCGGCCGGATCACCCGGACCGTTGGAGAGGAACACGCCATCCGGATCATGCGCCATAATGTCCTCGAAACTGGCTGTCGCAGGCAGCACGGTCACATCGCACCCCGCGCTGGCCAGACAGCGCAGGATGTTGCGTTTTGCGCCATAATCCACCGCGACCACCTTGTGTTTCGCATCGGTCTGAGGGGCATATCCCTCTGGCCAGGCCCACCGCATTTCATTCCAGCGATAAGATTGCGCACAGGTGACTTTACGCGCCAGATCAAGACCTTCCAGACCGCCGAAGGCGCGCGCTGCGGCCACCATGGCCTCGACGTCAAAATTGCCTTGTGGGTCATGGCACAGGGCCACGTGTGGTGCGCCCGATTGACGGATCGCGCGCGTCAGGCGGCGGGTGTCCACCCCCCCAAGCGCTATGCGACCCCGCGCGGAAAGCCACGCATCCAGCCCCTGCACCGCGCGCCAGTTTGAGGGATCCGTCGGCATCCATTTGACGATCATGCCCTCAGCCACCGGATCGCCGGTTTCGTCATCTTCGGGGTTCACGCCGGTATTGCCGATGTGGGGAAAGGTGAAGGTCACGATCTGCCCCGCATAGGAGGGGTCGGTCATGATCTCCTGATACCCCGTCATGGCGGTGTTAAAGCACAGTTCCGCGACCGTCTGGCCGGTGGCACCAAACCCGATCCCATAGAACAAGGTGCCATCAGCAAGCGCCAGACAAGCGGTCGGGCGGTCGGACGCAGAGGGCTGCATGGGCGATCCTTTCGGGCAGGGGCGAGCAGTGAAATCCTTGTGTTCCTAGACGCGCGACCGGCGCGGGTCAAGGTGCCATCGACGCAATATGAGGGGCTTGAGTGACGTGGCGGATTATGTTGCGGCCCCTTGCGGCATTGGATAAGGTCCAAGGCTCGAACATGATGTGCGCCGTCCCTGATGGTGTGCGGTGAAACCTTGAAGGAAACAATCCAATGGAATTGCGCGAAAAGGTCTCAGTGGCCCTCAAACAGGCCATGCGGGACAAAGCGGCGGACCGGCTTTCGACGCTGCGCCTGATCAATGCCGCGATCAAGGACAAGGACATAGCCGCGCGGGCGGAGAGTAATGATGAGGGTGTCGGCAACGGCGAGGTTCTGGCCATCCTGGGCAAGATGTCCAAGCAACGGCTGGAAAGCGCGCGCGCTTATGAGGAGGGCGGCCGGCTTGATCTGGCCGAGCGCGAGAAGGCGGAGATCGAGGTGATCGAGGAGTTCCTGCCGCGCCAGCTATCTGATGTGGAAACGGAAAAAGCAGTATCGGAGGCGGTTGACGAAGTCGGTGCCGATAGTATCCGCGATATGGGTAAGGTCATGGGGCTACTGAAAGCGAAATACACCGGCCAGATGGATTTCGGCACTGTTGGCCCGATGGTCAAGGCGCGGCTCAGCTGATGAGCGGTATGATCGGGCGCTCTTCCGCTTCAAGGCATCCCTGTCGGGGATAGGATCGTGATTGCGTCGCTGACCTTCTGCGCATCACTGCTCCGGCACATTTACGTTTAGGCGGGTTGGCGCGGTTGGCGACCCAATGAGGTGGGGATAAAGGGCAGAGCTGTGCAGCAACCCCCTTTGAGTACGGCGCAATATAGAGCGGCAGGCCGTGACCGTGGATCACCGCCGCCAGGCAATCTGCAACTCTTCATAAAGCGAAATGCGTTCCTCTTCGCTCAAAAAAGCCCCGATTTCGACCTCACGACCCTTGCCCTTGAGCGTGACGTAATGCGGAATCGGTCCGTCGTCTTCATATTTGGTGATGGTGGTCCAATAGCGGTTGCATTCCCACTCCTGCACTTTGCCCGATGGCTCCTCGCGGATCAGATGCGCGTCATCGCGGTCCAGGGTCAGTACTTCGGTGATCTGGCGCGCGCGGTGGTTGCGTTGCAGCGCATAGAAAATGCCCCAGACCGCCGCCAGCAGGAAGGGCAGGAGCCCCCATAAAATCGGCGAGCCCAGCAGGGGCAGGGTCGGGATGCAGATCAGCGTAAAGGTGGTCAGCACAAAGGCCGCCATGCCACGCGCGGGCAGCGAATTATGCGGCCAGAGTTTGAGCCTCTGAGGTGAGGCACCGGGCGTGGATGTCCATTGGTAAGGCATGGGCTTTTCGATGTGATGGTTAACGATGACGCTACCCTAGCGCGGCGTTCGTGCTGCGTTCAAGGTGACATTCTGACCCCGGCGCGCAACGCGCGGTGGGGCGAAGTGCGCGAGGGGCCGAATCATAGATTAACGCTCGTGAAACAGGGCAAATGCGCGATGCATCATGCGTACACAAGCTTGTACACTACCCGTGCATCGATTGTGCGCTGAGAGCCCGGATTAAGAACTGGTGCGACGGAGTTTGTGAATGAGGGGTCGATAATTAGCGATGCGACCGTGCCATGGTGTTTTAGCGCTGTGATCCAAATGAAAAGGACCGCCGAAGCGGTCCTTTGTTACATGTTTTGTTTGGGGTTACGCCGGTTTGCGACGTACCCAGTAGAGACCGGCGATGGCAGTCAGGAACAGCGGCAGACCTGCGGGCAGGGGGACGGCTGCCACGTTCACGTTGATTGCAGCGAAGTCGGTGTCGGTTCCGATGCGGAAGCTATATTCGCCCGGTGCGAAAGGGCTGAAGGCTCCGGCAAATGGGACGGGTGCCGTGACGCCGGGCGCACCGCTGGCCAGATAGCCAAAACCGAGGTTCTGGCTGCCGTCAAAGACAGATCCGGTATTAAAGAACCCAACATCGATCACGCCCAGCGTCGAGAGGTCATTGCCGACCGTCGGGTCAAGATCGTAATAGAGTTTGATGCCTGCATTCGCCAGATCGCCGGAGCTTTCCGCAAAAAAGCTGAAGTTCCAAAGCGAAAGACCGGACGCGCTTTCACCGGTCTGAGCCGTGTAGGTGCCAGCTCCGTCGTTCGTGGGTGTCGGGCTGGAAAACCGCGGTGTTGCGATAATGCCGACGCGAATATTATCGCTTCCGACTATGAAGTCGGAGACCGCGGCGGGGCTGGTGGGTATTCCGCTGCCGCCGAAGGTCACCTGGCCGCCGCTTTGCGTCGTCAGATTGCCGAATGTGTCGAAATTTGGTGTCACCGATGCGGCGGAGGCCATGTTCGCCAATGCTAGCATTGCAATGCTTAGGCCGCTCGCAAGTATCTTTGTCTTGAAATTCATTATGTATCCCCTTTCAAAAAGTGTCGGTAGTAGACCGCGCATGACCGGGGCCGTCAATACGATATCTGGGCATCTTGATCCTCTTGGTGCCGCCACAAAAAAAAGGCCCCGGAGGTATCCGGGGCTTTTGTCGTTAGGTTGATTGCGCGCCTTAATGGGAGTGCTGTTTGTCCCAGTCTTCCCGCTTGGGGAGCTGCTCGAACGTATGTTCGGGCGGCGGGGAGGGCAGAGTCCATTCCAGCGTATCCGCATATTCGTTCCACGGGTTGTTTTCCGTCACGCGGCGGCCCTTGAGCAGGGTCCAGGCGATGATGCCGAAGAAGAAAATGAAGGACGCAAAGGAGAGGAATGCGCCGATGCTCGACCATTGGTTCCAGTAGGCAAAAGCGTCCGGATAGTCGATGTAGCGGCGTGGCATGCCCTGACGGCCCAGGAAGTGTTGGGGGAAGAAGGTCAGGTTTGCCCCGATGAACATAGCCCAGAAGTGCAGTTTACCCGCCCATTCAGGGTACATGCGGCCCGACATTTTCGGCAGGTAGAAGTAGACCCCGGCGAAGATGGCGAAGACCGCCCCGAGCGACATCACATAGTGGAAGTGCGCCACCACATAGTAGGTGTCGTGGTAATAGCGGTCCACCGCGGCCTGTGACAGCACGATGCCGGTGACGCCGCCCACGGTGAAGAGGAAGAGGAAGCCAAAGGCCCAGAGCATGGGCGTTTTGAATTCCACCGATCCGCCCCACATGGTGGCGATCCAGCTAAAGACCTTCACGCCCGTGGGCACCGCGATGACCATCGTGGCCAACATAAAATAGGCTTGCTGGTTGAGGGACATGCCCACCGTATACATGTGGTGCGCCCAGACAACAAAGCCCAGAGCGCCGATGGCGATGATCGCCCAGACCATCGGCAGGTAGCCGAAGATTGGTTTGCGCGCGAAGGTCGCGATCACATGCGAGATGATGCCAAAGCCGGGCAGAATGATGATGTAGACTTCGGGGTGTCCGAAGAACCACAGGATGTGCTGATAGAGCACGGGATCACCGCCGCCTGACGGATCAAAGAAGGTGAAGCCGAAGTTCCGATCCATCAGAAGCATGGTGATTGCGCCCGCCAGAACCGGCAGGGACAAAAGGATCAGCCAGCTTGTCACGAAGATCGACCAGGAAAACAGCGGCACCTTGAAGAGCGTCATGCCCGGTGCGCGCATGTTCAGAAAGGTGGTGATCATGTTGATCGCGCCCAGGATTGAGGAGGCCCCGGAGACGTGGACCGCGAAGATCGCGAGATCCATGGAGAAGCCGCCCTCATTGGTGGAGAGCGGTGGATAGAGCACCCAGCCGACACCCGAGCCGAGCTGGTCATTACCCCCCGGTGCCAGCACCGAGCAGATCGCCAGCGTGGTCCCGGCGACATAGAGCCAGAACGACAGGTTGTTCATGCGCGGAAAGGCCATATCGGGCGCGCCGATCTGGAGCGGCATGAAATAGTTGCCAAATCCGCCAAAAAGGGCGGGGATGACGACGAAGAACATCATCAGGATGCCGTGACCGGTGATCAGGACGTTCCATAGATGACCATTTGGGGTGCAGACTTCGCCCGAAGCGATGAAGCGCGCGCCCTCCATGCACATGTACTGAACGCCCGGATTCATCAGTTCGAGGCGCATGTAGATGGTAAATGCCACCGACACGAAGCCCACGAGGGCGGAGACGATCAGATAGAGGATCCCGATGTCTTTGTGGTTTGTGGACATGAACCAACGTGTGAAGAACCCGCGTTCATCATGATGTTCCTGGCCGTGGATGGCTGCGTCTGCCATGCTCTTGCCTCCTGAGTAAGGTGTTAATCGACGCGCAGCGGTTCCCGAGCCGCGCACCGGAGTCTTGCCGGTTTTAGAGAGAAGCCGCGACCGGGGCAATGATCGACTTCGTCGCAGTCGGAATTTTTTCGATCATGTTGTAATCGAGCGGGTGAAACACGTGCAGGTTGTGGCAATATAGTTCCAATCCTATCGGTCCAGCTGATCGTTCACGCGCGGTTAACATTCATGAGCCATTTTAGCGCCAGTGTGTGCAAAGTCCTTTCCGGCGCGGAGAGGCAGATTAATAGGTGGCAAATGCAGGTGGTTCAGGCTCAATACATCCAGCAGACGCCTGCTTTAGTTGATGAAAGCAGCCTTGCATTCTGGAGTCGCATGAGCGAGCTGGTGCCTGGAATCATCTATATCTTCAACCATGAAACGATGTGCAACGAGTATAGCAATTGCACGATCGCGGAATTTCTGGGCTACACGCCGGAGGAAGTGCTGGCGATGGGGGACGCGGTCCTGCCGACGCTTGTGCATCATGATGACCATGAACGGCTGTTCAACTATCTCGGCTCGCTGCGCAGCTTGCCGATCGGCGCGGAAAGCGCGTTTGAATATCGCATGAACTCGAAACTGGGCAATGAAGTATGGATGCGCAGCGTGGATACGGTCTTTGAAACCGCGCCAGATGGCTCTGTGCTGCGACATATCGGCGTTGCGGTAGACATCACATCTCAAAAACGAAACGAAAACAGATTATTGGAGGCGAATGAAACTCTTGAGGCACAGGTCCGGGCGCGGACGGCTGAACTTCAGGCCCTAAACGAGGAGTTGGAAACGCGTGTTGCGCAACGTACCGCCGAATTGGTCGAAACCAACCGTGACCTCAAACAACTTACCTTTGTGGCGACGCATGACCTGCGTGTTCCGGTCAATAACATGACCAGCCTGACGCATATGCTCTTAGAGGCCGAGGAGGCCTTGCCGCCCGAACATGCCGAAACCCTGACGTGGATGCACGACGTTTGTCGGCAAGCCAACGACAAATTGGACGCGCTAATTTGTGTGGCGCAGGCCCATTCCGCCGAGCTATCGGAGTTTGAGGCAATCGATATTGCAAATGTCGCGGACCGTGTGCTGGTCAACCTGCATTTTCAGGTCGCGCAAAGCAAATCGGTGATCCGCTTTGATCTGGAAGTCAAAACCGTTTGGTTCGTGCCGCGCGAACTGGAGAATATCCTGCAATCCATGATTGGCAACGCGATCAAATACCGTGCCGCCGAGCGCAGGCCCCGCATCATTTTGCGCTCGCGTGTATACGACAATGAGGTGGAGGTGTCGATTATCGACAACGGGACCGGGTTGGACCTGGCGCGGGATGAGGCCAAGGTTTTCGGGTTGTTTAAACGCGCGCACGCCACACCTGAGGGGGCCGGTGTGTCGCTCTATGCGATTCGACGCATTTTGGAACGTATAGGCGGATCGATTGCCGTCGCGAGTGAGCCGGGCAAGGGCAGTTGCTTTTCTTTCCGGTTGCCCATCGGGGCGGGTGGCACGTGATGGCGCGAAGGCTGAGATCTGTTTTGCTCGTGGATGACGACAAGGTGACAAACCTGATGCATATGCGGCTGATCCGCCGCTCCGGGTTAATCGATCATGTTGATGTTGTTACCGACGGCCTTGCTGCCCTTGAATATCTGAAGGAGAAGCGGATCAATGGCCTGCCCACGCCCGAAATGATTTTGCTGGATATCAATATGCCGCGCATGGACGGGTTCGAATTTCTTGAGGATTACGCCAGCTTGTCGGTGAAATTCCGCCCGGTGAAGCCGATGATCATCATGCTGTCCACCTCCGTTTTGCGCGCGGATCAGGACCGCGCAGAGGCGGATCCAAATGTGTATCGCTTCATCAGCAAACCCATCGGTGCAGACGACATCGCCGGGTTTGTCAATCAGTATCAGAGATTTGCGGCGCATTAATTGGTAGAATTCGCGCGGGTTCCGCCACCGGTTCATCCCCGAACACAGCTTTAAAACTCTGGCGCAGGGCAACATCGACATCTGTCATAGCGACGGGATACCCCAGATCGACCAAGCTGGTAACGCCATGGTCACTGATCCCGCAAGGAACGATGCCGGAAAAATGCTCCAAATCCGGTTCGACATTGATGGAAATACCGTGAAAACTGATCCATTTGCGTAGTCGGATCCCGATCGCGGCAATCTTATCCTCGCGAATCCCGCCTGTTTCATCCGGCGGGCGATCCGGTCTTTGGACCCAGACACCCACCCGACCGGGCCGGATGTGTCCCTTGATGTTGAATTGTGCCAGCGTGTCGATGACCCAATGTTCCAGGTCCTGCACGAATTTGCGCACATCGCGCCCGCGCGCGCCGACGTCGAGCATGACGTAGGCGACCCGCTGGCCGGGCCCATGATAGGTGAACTGCCCACCGCGCCGTGTCATGTGAACTGGAAAGCGATCGGGCGCGATAAGATCGGCCATCTTGGCGCTGGTTCCGGCGGAATAAAGCGGCGGATGCTCCACGAGCCAGATGCACTCGCACGCCTGTCCTTGTGCGATCGCCTCTGCGCGCGCCTCCATCCAGCTTTCCGCGGCGCGATAGTCTGTTAGGTCGCTTGTTGTGATCCACTCCACCATGGCGCTGCTGTATCGCAGTGAGCGGGCATGGCAAAGCCCTTTCGCGGACCTTCATGACGTCTTGCGCCCCGGAAAAACGCCCCGGAAAAAGCCGCCTGTCTGGGGGTTCGGTCGAATCACTTCCTGTGTTAGGCTTTCCGCGAGATTTATTTTATTGCGGAGATTATACATGTTTTCCAAACGTTTGACTGCAGCCGCTCTGGCCGCATCTGTGGCGGCTTTCCCGGCCGCGCGCGTGTCTGCGGACGCAGGCGATTTCATCGCTGGTGCCCTTATCGGTGGGATCGTGGGCCATGCTGCCACGAAAAACGCTCAGAAAAAGAAAACCAGAACCTATCGCTCGGGTATTCCTTCGACGCAACAGGGACGTCAGGTTCAGGCGTCGCTGAATTATTTTGGATTTAACGCCGGGCGCGTCGACGGCCAACTGGGACGACAATCACGCACGGCGATCGCTAATTATCAGGCCTATCTGGGCTATCCGGCCACCGGCCAGTTGTCGCCGTTCGAGCAGGATTTCCTCGTCGCATCCTATAATCGTGCACAGGCTGGCGGGTATCAGACGACGCAGCTCGTCGCCCAGAGCCCTGAAGGTCCGCGCGGGTTATTGCGCACCTATCGCAATGAGTTGGCCGGTCAGGTCGCACCACAGGCCCCGGCTCCGGTTGTCGCCGTGGCACCCGTGCCGCAGGTTGTCGCGCCGGTTGTACAGGCCCCCGCGACCGTCGCGGTGCGCGCGCCCGCTGTCACGCCGCAGCCCGCCCCGGTGCTCAACGCGACCGCACAATCGGGCACTGCTTTGCCGAATTTCTTTGAGAGCGGCGCACCCGAAGCCTCCTTGGCCTCGCATTGCAATACCGTATCGCTCCTCACCAGCACCAACGGGTACACCACGGCGGCCTCTATGAGTGATCCGACAGCAGCGTTGAATGAACAATTCTGCCTGGCGCGGACCTATGCAATCGCACGCAGCGAAGAGTTGATCAGCCAGGTCAATGGCTTCACGCCGCAGCAGGTCGCGCAACAATGTGATGGATTTGGCCCGGTTGTGCAGCCCTATGTGGATGAATTGCCGGGTGAACCCCGTGACGTCGTTGCAAAAGATGTATCGGGTTTTGTGGCCTCAACCGGCACTTCCGCACAGCAAATGTCTGCCACTGCGCAGATATGTCTGGGCGTGGGGTACCGTACGGATAACATGAATGTGGCGTTGGGCTCGGCGCTGATCCTCTATTCGCTGGGCGAAACCGTTTACGGTGAGTTAATGGGCCATCACCTGGCGCTTGGCTTTGGCACGCAGAAAAATGTGAATGCAGCGGGCCCATGGTATGAAGCGGCCCTTGCGGCCACCGATGCGGGTGCCGATGCGGTATTCGTGCCTGGCCAACCGGAGCGGACGGATATTCTGCGTAAAGCGTCCTTGCAACTCAGCGGCAAGGCGATGCCGGCGCAAGCGGGCGTTCTGCCGGTGTTTTCCGTCGCGGAATAGGTCCAAATGCAAAGAGGGCGGCAGAAGCGGCTCGACCTATGCCCCGGCGGTCTGGCACCGTCGGGGTATTTTGCTTAAAATTGCTCTTCACAAGACAGTCGGAGCAGGCTAAAGACGCCAGACATTCTAAAGCGTGCGGATGTGGCGGAATGGTAGACGCGCAGCGTTGAGGTCGCTGTGGGGTAACACCCGTGGAAGTTCGAGTCTTCTCATCCGCACCATTTTTATAAAAATAACTCTTATAAATCAAATAGATGTGAGATTTTCGAAGTTACTAGACCATCTTTTTGTCCACCCAGTTGCTTTGTTCTTATGCTAATTCGGTCCGGCGGCATATGGGGCACAAAGAACTTGTTTTGGCGTTATTTGCGCCGCTGCGGACCATTCCAGCCAAACAATGACCAGTTGGGCGGAGAAAGCTTACCATTGCTTACCCTGACACCCCGCCTAACAGTATGATAAAACCCTGATGGCTTCTTTTTAGGGCATGACAAAATTCGAAATGAATTGCTAATCCTTCAATCCATCCTTCCTTCGGTAGCGCGGGGTTGTTTTTATGTTTTTAGGCCAGATGCCTTTCGTCAGAGGCTGCAGGACTTGAACACTGCCCAGACATATTGCTAACCTATTGTAAAGGATGGGTGCTTTATGACGATGGATTGTGCTGTGCGCTTGGCTTCGGGCGAATTGATGTTCTGCAGTGGCCCTTGGGTCAGTTTTATTAATCCTCCGAACAAGACCGCCCTGCGTCCACCCATGGATGCCGCCGACATCTTCGGCCCCACTTTCCCCGCATTCCCCGAAGCTCTGTTGATCGGTAGAGGCAACCGCGCGCATAAGATTTACGTCTTTTCGCGCGGGCAATATTGGCGGTACGATGCACCTACGCCAAGCTCGAGAAACATCCCGCTGGATCCGGGACATCCCAAGAAAATTAGCGACGTCTGGTTCGAAATGGGCACCTTCCATCGCGCTCGGGAACACGGGATTGATGGCGCTGTGACTTTGCCTGGCGGGCGTATTTTCTTCTTTGCGGGCGCTGAGTGCATTGAGCACATCTGGGGACAAAAGACGACGACGGGCCCAAACCCCATAGCGCAGATATTCCCCCAGATGTCGCTTAATGCTGATTATTACTTCATGGGGGGGCGTCCAAATATGCTTGATTACCTCTATGTGGTGCGTGGTGATACGGCGTCGATTTACGATCCGAACCGAGGGCGACCGATGACCGCCACGACGATCAAGATATCGGACACCTGGGCGGGCCTTGAGCCATCGATCCCGCGCACGCGGCTCGCCCCTCTGCGCCAGCGTGCGCGCGCGCGGCTTCCGGCGAACTGGGCCAATGTCGATGTGGCGGAGACGCTTGGGCAGACGGCACTCACTCTTGCGACGCCGATGCGCGTGAATCAGGGGAGCTATCCCACCTGTGGGCAGGCTGCGGTGATCTTTTGTCTCGCGCAGTATTTTCCTGACCTATACGTCGATTACTTTCTGGGTGCCCTTGGAAGGGGCGGGTTACCGGGAACCGGGACCATCAAGGCCCACTCACGGACATTCAAAGCACGCGACAAAACCTATGACGAGCCGTGGCTGCCCAACATGGGCATCACGTCCAACGACTGGGTTCTGACGGCGTTGTTACGTGATGATGCAAGCCAGTTCATGCGAGTGAAAAATGATGGCGCGGATGTGCGAAATGGGATTACCACCCCGAACGAAATGCGGTTCCAGTTAAACCATTTGCTACCCAAATCCGGAACGGCGCGGGTCAATCGGGCCTTCCATCCGCGCATGCGAGAGGCCGCGTTGAAGTGGGCCCATGAAGCACGTCATAGAGGCGGCGTCGCCATTCACCTTGTCTGCGCCGAGATAGTCCCGGGCGGGCCAGTGTCATCTTTTGCGAACCATTGGGTGACGCATTTGGGCGGTCTGAACATTTCCCATGGCAATCGTTCGCTCAGATCCAACGACGACCGCTATCGGATGCGCGTTCAAAGCTGGGGCGCGGCGCACAATATCTCCTGGTCAGGCGACCAGCTGAAATCGATAAAGAAGGGGTATTACGGCTCGGTCCGCTGGGTGCCTTGAAGGGCCAGCGCGGAGACTATGCGCTGGCAGCCAGCATGGGTGAGGCGTTGGAAATGGCAGGCGATCCGAACGCGGTTGCTATCCCTCAGACCCATAAGATGTGGCCCGGGCGTCCAGGGGAGATATTTTTCTGGAACTGATCTACTATCAGGAAACAGATCCTGAGTGACTTGCGGTTAAGCTAGAAGGTTTGGCTTTGAAATGGTTGACTCTCTTTAGCGTCACTTGTCCCATTAGACATGCTACCAGTTTCAAAGCCTTACGAATATATATTGTACATTGATGAAGCTGGCGATGATGGCTTGTCCAGGATAAAGCCAGTTGATTCAAACGGAGCGAGCGAATGGCTATGTATTGGCGGCTTCCTAACGCGGGCAAATTACGAAGCGAAGACAGTCCAATGGGTGAAAGAGATGCGACGGCATATCAGCGCCCTCCAAGGACCGGCATTGCATTACCGAAAGCTGAGCCCCTCGAAGAAGGATGCAGCCTGTAGCTTTCTAGCAGATTTGCCAGTTAAGGCATTTGTCGTTTGCTCTCATAAAGTGAATATGAGGGGGCATCAAAGCAGTAGTGCTGCTATTCGGGGCGGCAAGCAGTGGTTCTATAATTATTGCGTTCGATTGTTGATGGAAAGAGCCACCGAAATGTGTCTCAAAGACTCTCTTAAGCACTATAAAGAACCGCGGCCTCTCAAGGTAGTTTTTAGTGCGCGCGGAGGTCACAGTTATGGCCAAACCAAAGCTTATTGGGAGATATTGAAACGACAGGCCGCAGGTGGGACTACGGTACTTAATAAGCGCGAAATCAGACATCAGGTTTTACGCTTCAATCTCATTGACTACCTTCCTCACCAGCAGAATGCAGGTCTGCAGATTGCAGATATTATAGCCAGTGCATTTTATCAGTCAGTTGAAACAAGTACTCTGAAATGGGAGCCGCGACATGCTAAAATGCTGCAGCCAATCATGGCTAAGGAACGAAATGTAGTTGCAGACTTCGGGCTGGCCCTACAGCCAACAAACCCTCGTGACATCAATCTAACCGAAGATCAAAAAGCTATATTTCGATACTACGGCTATACAGCGCTATGAGGCGCGTGGGCCCCGGCCTCTGATTGGCCAAAAACGATAGGCTGCAATCCATTGTGCAACCGTTTGATGGCCCGCGGCTGCTCAAACTTGGCAACCGCAAGAGGTTAGTCCGACGTATCCCACGCATCGAATCGTCGCATATCTAGTAGAATCTGTCATCCTAAATCGCCAAACGTCCATATTTAGTTTTCGATGTCGTTCGTTTCCAACAGTCAGGATAAATTGTCTAAGTTATCATGACCACGATCAAGTGAGGCTTTTACGAATGCGCCACTACCAATGGCGGGTCTGATTGGAAGGACCTGACATCAAACCACTTGAACCACGTGCCATCGGGGTTCCGATGATCCCCCATTACAACATCGTGACCCCACTGTGCGCCAGTCACCACGAACAGCACGCGTTCTTTGCACCTACGTCACCGCTTTGCCAGCCCAACGGGCCACAAAAACGCCAGCGGTTGCTGACGTGCCTGTCAGCACCGTCCCCCAAGTCAAATCCGTCGCCACCATGCGCCGGGTCCAATCCTTAAGTGTTGCAAGGTTGGTAAATTCATATGTGCCGTACGCCATCGCGCCGATGAGTGCTGCTGACCCAAACACCCACAACAGCGACCGGTCGTCCTGCAGCGCGGGCCAGCTCACGAACCACAGGAGGCAGCCAACGTAGAACGCATAGAACGCGAAGGCGGGGCCGATCCGGGGGCTATCCAGTAGTAGTGGCGCAATGTCTTTCTCAAAGGTTGGCTTCACGATGTAGCTGAGACCGATATAATCGATTGTAAGAAAAACTGCGAATGTGACGACGTACAAGATGGCAAGGGTCATTATTGGCTCCTATCTGGCTCCAACGCAAACTGCTGGCGGGCCAATTGGTTCATGTGGTGTGACCTTTTGTCTGTCAGGATGCCGTTCGGGATTGTGCAACCACCAACGGTGGATCTGATGGGAAGGACCGCATGTCAAACCAAGCGAAGTGTGTCCCATCCGGATTTGCCTGTTCGCCAGACACAAGGTTGTAACCGCGACCGCCGCTCCTAATCAGCGCTGCCCTGAACGCTTTGAGGTCAATCAGCCACCATGTCTCCACCCGCGTCTGCGCGGCGTCAGAATGGCCGTAAAACATCCAATCGCCTTTGCCTTCCACAATCTTGCTGAGCTCTGTCTGTGCCCCAGAGGCGACCCGTGAGCGTATCGTGAACTGATGGGGGAAGCGTTGCGCAAAGCCTGGACGACGCACACGTGCAGCCACCCGCATATCGCGGGCATCCAGCATCATCAGGTCTGTGGCTTGGAAGTGATCAAAGGGATCAGGGGCGGTTTCCAGAAGGTGGCCGCCCACCAATCGCTTTATTTCGGGAAGGAACCGGTCTGACCAATTTCTATTGGTGGAATACGCATTCATAAAAACTCCTTAAAAATGTTACTCGTTAACGCGACCAACTGGAAAATTAGCTGGCCTTTACTGCCTGCCTGGGCCTCCATGTACGTGGGTGATAGTGGGCCTCAAGCATGGAACCGGCATCGTCCAATGCGCGCCCGATTGCGATGTGAAGTGCATCGGCTGCAGCCACAGGAATGGCAACTTCGTCTGCGCGGCGTTCCAGTTCATGAAGGGCCAGCGAAAGGCCTTTTACTTGTTTGATTGCATCTTGGACCTGACGATAACAGGTCATCTCGGCTTCATGGTCAGGCTGCATATCTCAACCCCTCGCAGTTTTCCGTCAGAATCATGATTTCGACACCCATTGCCGCAATCATCTCCATATGTTTTTCGCTGTGTCTGCGCTTGGTGCCGAAACTCTGTTCCCTGTCTAAAACCAATCTGTCGCCCTTGCGGAGCACACTGCGCAACGCTTTATAGCTAGGGCGGTTTTTGACATTGCCGATGGCTTGATCCGTAAAAACGACTTCACAGCCGACAAAGTAGAGACCGGGGACAGTAGCGCCAATGGAAGCACAGCGACGGTCTGCAAATGTCGCATATGCGGCTGCCGATTACACCGCCGGACAGACCATCAGCAAAGAGGAAGAGTTCATCCTCGGGACCAAACCGCACCTCATCAGGCGTCCGGATCGCGCGTTTCACCTTGAGCTTGTGGCGCAGTTCATAGGCTGTTCCTGCCAGCTTGATAGCAATCTTCACCGGATCACCGCCGCTAAAGATGGATTTGAGCAAATGACTGCGCTCTGTCTGCGCGCGGGATTGCACCAGTGGATCGTCATAGAGCAGCGTCTCGTACCCCAGCAGATTGCTGACCCGCCCGGCGGTGACATCATCCCGCACGCCGAAGAAGATATGCACAGCCGCGCTTGAGGCGATCAACTGTGCTCCGTCAGCCATCAAATTTTTGGCCTGCAAAAAGCCTTGGAAAATAACGAACGGATGAATGCCGAGGCCAGCGCCATCCGTGAATAAGCGGACGATCTGCTCGTAGCCGAACAGCCGTCCCGCCTCATCTATGAACCATGTTTGACGAGGGGCTGCGGGATTGCGGCTCTTGAGCGTCTTGGCACTGGCGAGGATCGCTTTGACCATCGGGGCCCACGCTTTGACCATGCTTTCCGGGCACATCAAGTACACCTGATAGGCCTGATCTTCGCGGCAAAAATCTTCCATGGAAAAATCAAATGGCCCGGAGAGCGATTCGCACAGCCTGTCGTCTGACAGGCAACTCAGCGCGCCTTGAAGCTCGCCAATAATTTCGTTGAAGCTGCGGCTTTCCGATTTCTTGGCGTCATGGATCTCTGCTTCGACGCTGATGCATTCCTCAATGCCGGACGTGTGCATCTCCCATGCAAAATTGAGCCAGCGCTGCCCGCCCGCCTTGAGCAGAAGAACAGCCCTGTAAAGATCAGGCATCGTCAAAACGCCGTTGGTTTTGGTGAGGATGACGCAGAGCGCCTCGGCAATGCGGGCGGCGTTGAGTTCAAAGAACTTGGCCTGCGGAGCGCCCGATTGCGGCAAAAGGCCTTCCAGCATGACCTTAATGTCGGAGATCAGTGTTGGGCTCGACCAGCGGATCTGGGAGACCGGATTGATCTTGTCCTGCGGCATGCCGTGCAATCCGTGCGGATTCCAGTAGATACAGTGTTTTTTATCGGGAGTTTGATTTTGCGAGACCACTGCCAGCTCGCCCTTGATGTCAAAAATTAACAGCGTCTCGTTGGGCAAAACGCCAGAGCAGATATTGAACATCAGGATGTCGCGCAACTTTCCCGAGCGCGCGCCCGCCGTTAGGATGTAGCCCAGAGCGGACACGACCCGCGCCTGTGTTCGGCCTTCAGTGCTTCAACAGTTCGGCCGATTCTGTTGAAAAACTCTTGCTTGATCGGGTGGCTATTCGCTGATTCAATTTTCCTTAGCAACGGGGGTGATTTCGATGCTGGGACCAAAGCAAGAAGCACAAGGCGCGCTGTTTTACGAGTTCTCGATTGACGATCATGTGCCCCAAGATCACCTGCTGCGGTCAATTGATAGGTTCGTTGATCTAAGCGACATCCGCCAATACCTAGCGGACTTTTATAGCCACACTGGCCGCCCGTCCATCGACCCAGAACTGCTGATCTATTACCCGGCAGTGCATGTTTACATGCATGAGAGGGCGCATGCTGCTCGTGGGCTATTGTTCTGGCATCCGCTCGGAGCGCCGTCTTTGTGAAGAGGTGCATTTGAAACTGGCGTATCGTTGGTTTTGCCGCCTCGATCTATCTGATCCGGTGCCGAACCACTCGACGTTCTCCAAGAACCGGCATGGGCGTTTCCGGGAGAGTGCATTGTTGCGACACCTGTTCGAGAAGACCGTAGCTCGGTGCATCGCGGATGGCTTGGTGAGTGGCCAGCGCCTTGCGGCAGACGCCAGTTTGATCGAGGCAGATGCGAACAAACAAAACGCGACGCCGAAGGAAGATTGGGACCATAATGCCATCGATCCAAACGATGCGCCGCGTGCCGTGAAGGAGTATCTTGATGTCTTGGATAACGCAGCTTTTGGCGCAGCATCTGAGGTTGAACCCAAGTTCACGTCCCATTCTGATCCTGCAAGCCAATGGACGGCAGCCCGTAAAGGCCCTGCGTTCTTCAGTTACCCGCTCGGTGGACAAGAAACTGCCTTTGCCTGATGCAGTGGTGGCTGCTGTGGGAGAGCGTCTGAGCCGAGGGAAGACTAAGGAATTGCCGCTGATCTGGAGACTTTTAGCAGGAACCGGAATGAGGCTGGGCGAAGCTGCTGGTCTGACTCATGATGATCTGGTTCTTCATGGCGAGGTGCCTCATGTCCTCGTCCGTCCCAACTCAATCCGTCACCTCAAGACAGCCTCAAGCAACCGTTCAGTTCCTCTTACAGGAGATGCCCTGACAGCCGCTAAGAAGGCCCTTGAGGGTAGAGGCCCGCACATTCCCGCTGGCCCTACGACATCATAAGGGTCGTCGAGGGAAGCAAACCCGCCCTAGCGGCCCATACTACAGACGACAAAGCGTTTATGGCCCTGATCAAGGACACCTTGCGCAATCTTGTCCAAACGATAGCCGCTGTTTCCAAGTTGATCATTCGATGGATCTCTTGTGCTGGATTGGAAGGCGAGACCGAGTGGGATTTCAAGAAAAAACACGACTAATACACCTACATTGAAAAGGTGGACCTTCGCACCCTTCAGGGCGAACAGATCAAAAGCTTCGAAGAATTGATGATCGCCAACTGGTTGTTCGAAAAAACCACCCTGCCTTTCGCAATCCACCTGGGGCATGCCGAAGAGGGCGATCCCTGCGGCGGGATGTGGACGATGGTGCCCGCTTATTTCGGTTCCGCGAGAGAGCCGCAAGAGGATGGCATCATCGTTCTGCTGAAACCAGCGTCGTTCGGTGCTCCCATTCAAGATGGGATGAGAGCACCAATTGTCCAGCGGTGATCCTCAGGCGGTGACGGCGCTGTTGGCCAGTTCCCAAGGCCTCACAAAAGCGCTCAGCGCATCCGAGATTGTATCCTCACCGGCACCATTGGGGTCAATCTGCGCCACCAGACCGCGTTTTTTATCATCCGTGACGGCAATGACACGCGCCGCGACCCCGCTGCTTTCAAGCGCGGCATTATAGATGCGCGTGATCGCCATTTTGCGCAGGTCTGGCTTGAAAATCTTGCCAACTGCGGTCTTGGGCAATTCCGGCATGATCGTCATATGTTTCGGCTGGGCAGCGCGCTCATGCACGCGTTCCTTGCAGAAAGCCAGCAATTCCTCCTCCGTGGCGCTGCCCCCGTCAACCAGTTCGACAAAGGCGCAAGGCACCTCGCCTGAATGCGCATCCGGCTGGCCGATGGCACCGGCGAATGCGACGGCTTCGTGGTGCAACAGGGCCTCTTCGATTTCTGCGGGATCGATGTTATGCCCACCGCGAATGATCAGATCCTTGGCGCGCCCGGTAATCCACAAATACCCGTCCGGATCCACACGGCCCAGATCGCCGGTCCGAAGGTAGTTGCCGTAATAGAGGTCGTTGTTTTTATTTTCTTCGGTGTAGGTATGGCCGACATAGACACCCGGATTTGACACGCAAATCTCGCCGATCTCATCCGTATCAGCCTCGATCGGACCGCCCGGTGTGCTCTTGAAAATCTTGACAGTGGTATAGGGGAATGGCACGCCGATGCTGCCGACTTTCTTGGGGCCATCCACAGGATTGCAGGAGACCAGACAGGTGGCCTCGGTCAGCCCGTACCCTTCGACCAGCGTTACGCCGGTTGCTTTTTCAAAGCGGCGGAACAATTCCAACGGCAAGGGTGCGGAGCCGGAGAATGCGGTTTTGACCGAGCTGACATCGGCATCAATCGGACGCTGCATCTTGGCCGAAATCGCTGTTGGGACCGTGATGATAAAGGTGATCTTCCAGCGTTCTACAAGTTTCCAGAAATTATCCATCACACCTTCGCCGCGATAGCCCTGCGGCGTGGGGAACACCACATGCGCGCCAGATGTCAACGCCGCCATCAGGATTACATGACAGGCAAAGACATGAAACAGCGGCAGTGGGCAGATGATGTTATCCTCTTCGGAAAAAAGCAGTTCTGTCCCGATCCAGCCATTGTAGATCAGCCCGGAATAGCGGTGCTGTGCAACCTTGGGCATGCCCGTCGTGCCACCAGTGTGGAAGTAACAGGCGACGCGGTCTTCTTGCGTGTCTTCGAAACTCAGAACTTTGGGCTGTTTGGCGACTTCGGCGCGGAAATCGAGGTATTTTGCTTGGTTCTGAACGCTGCGCTTAGGCCGGATCAGCGGCACGATCCAGGATTTCGGGGGTGTGAGGTAGCGCAGCAGATCCACCTCCAGCACCGTGGTCACATTGGGAGCCATCGCCACGGCTGCCGCCGTCTTATCCGCCACATCCGTTTTCGGGAAAGGGCGCAAAGTCACAACGACCTTGGCATTGGTTTCGCGCAGGATCGAGCCGATTTGTTCGGCGTCCAAGAGCGGGTTGATCGGGTTCACGATCCCCGCAATCGCCCCGCCCAAAAGCGCGAGGACGGTTTCATTGGCGTTTGGCAGGATGTAGGCCACGACGTCTTTTTCCCCGATCCCCAGCGCGCGAAACATATTCGCGCTCTGCGTTGCCTGCGTTTTGAGATCTGCCCAAGTGATGGTTTCCGCCTTGTCCGTGGGGCCGGAGAAAATCTGGTAACTCACCGCGTTGTGGTTGGGGAATTTGCCAGCGGTTTCGCTGAGCAACCCATAAAGCGTTTTTGGTAGCGGACGATCCGCCCACGGCATTTCAGCCTCGATCGCATCGCGATCTTCGATCCCGGCAAAAGCCATTTGAAGTCCTCCCAGACCGCCCGACACGGGGCTTTTTATCATTATGAGGAAAGATGGTGTCTAAAACGTCTCAGTGCAAGCTTTGCAATCACCGAGGATTATCCCTGGACGCTGCGTCACGGGATGCCCACGCCTGGCCTGGAACACCGAAGGTCTACTCTGCGGCCATGCCATCGGTAAATTGCAGCCGCGCCAGCCGTGCATATAAACCGTCCTGTGCCACCAGCGCGTCATGCGGCCCATTGGCCACCACGCGCCCCTCATCCATGACCACGATGCGGTCGGCTTTTTTGACCGTCGCCAATCGATGCGCCACGATCAGAGTGGTGCGTCCCTGGCTCAATACATCCACCGCCAATTGCACCGCACGCTCGCTCTCGGCATCCAGCGCGCTCGTGGCTTCATCCAATAACAACACCGGCGCATCGCGCAGAATGGCACGGGCAATAGCGATGCGCTGTTTCTGACCACCCGACAACATCACGCCACGCTCACCAAGATAGGCGTCATAGCCCTCTGGCAGCGCCGATATGAAATCATGCGCGGCGGCGGCGCGGGCAGCGGTTTCGATCTCTGCGTCCGTCGCATCCGGGCGGCCAAAACGGATGTTTTCGCGCGCCGAGGCCGCAAAGATGACCGGGTCCTGTGGCACCAGCGCGACGGCCTGGCGAAAATCATCCCGCCGCACGTCGCTCAGGTTCAACCCATCCAGCGTAATTCTGCCCGATGTGGGATCATAAAATCGCAGCAGCATTTGAATGATCGTGGTTTTGCCAGCCCCGGACGGGCCAACAAAGGCGACGGTTTCGCCCGGTTCAATCTGAAGACTGACCTCATCGAGCGCCTTGACCTTGGGCCGCGACGGATAGGCAAAGGTGACATTTTCAAATGTGATACGCCCGGTCACCGGGGTCGGCAAATTCAATCCTTCGTCCGGGT
The DNA here is from genome assembly GCF_014337925.2 of Roseobacter fucihabitans. Taxonomy (NCBI): domain Bacteria; kingdom Pseudomonadati; phylum Pseudomonadota; class Alphaproteobacteria; order Rhodobacterales; family Roseobacteraceae; genus Roseobacter; species Roseobacter fucihabitans. Next base: position 872,656 of record NZ_CP143423.1, read on the forward strand.
CCAGCACGCTGTCTTCTGTCTGCAACAGCTCCACCAACCGTTCGGTGGCCCCGGCGGCGCGTTGCAATTCGCCCCAGATCTCAGAGAGCGCCGCAACGCCCCCCGCCACCATGACCGCGTAGATCACGAATTGCACCAACGCGCCTTGCGTCATATCCCCGGCGCGTACATCCCGCGCCCCGACCCAAAGCACGCCAACGATGCCCGCAAAGACCAGAAAGATCACAATCACAGTCATCATGGCACGGGTTGTTACGCGGCGCCGTGCGGCGTCATAGGACAATTCGGTCACGTCGGAGAATTGTTCCCGGCTGACGGCTTCATGGGTGAAGGCCTGCACGGTCTGCACCGCGCTCAGAGCTTCAGACGCATTGGCCGAGGACGCGGCAATCCAGTCCTGATTTTCACGGCTGAGCACCCGCAGACGCCGTCCCAGCACCAGAATGGGCACGATAACGGCGGGAACGATCAGCAAGACCAGACCGGTCAGCTTGGCCGATGTCAGCATCATCAGGATCAGACCGCCCACGAAGATCAGCAGGTTCCGCAGCGCAATCGACACCGAGGACCCGATCACCGACAGGATCAGGGTGGTATCGGTCGTGATCCGGCTCAGCACTTCGCCGGTCATGACTTTTTCATAAAACGCGGGACTCATATCGATCACACGGGCAAACACCGCCTTGCGGATATCGGCCACGACACGTTCGCCCAACCGCGTCACCAAGGCGTAGCGCAACCCGGTGCCAACGGCCAAAAGCGCGGCAATCCCCAGCGCGGCCGCGAAATATTGATCCAGAATATGCGCATTCGCGGTGTCAAAATTATCCACAACCCGGCGCACGGCCAGAGGCAGTGTCAAGGAGATCATGGCCGTCATAACCAGGGCCGCAATGGCCCAAAACATCAAGGCACGATAGGGCAACACAAATGGCGTCAAGGCGGAAAGCGCGCCGATCTTACGGGATTTGGCGCGCTCTTCTGTCTGGCCCGGCGCTGCGGGCACGGGGGTCGTGGATCGTGCCATGGTGCTTCCTTTAACTCGAAACCATTTCATGGCCTTGTGCCGCCAAAGGGTCAAGTCTCACCAGTCGTTAACTATTAGGATAGGGCCGAAATGCCGCGGTATCATCCGGCTCAACAAGTCTTTTGGCAGCGCATCGATGGTTTTCGCGAAGACTCGGAGGGACGGCGGGAATGAAAGTCGCGCCAAACGCATCTGGGCGCATTTGAGATTCAACGGTGGCTTTTGTCAGGGGGACTAAGCTTTTGGATCAACCGCCCAAAGCACCGCGCAGATATAAGCTGCCGCTTGTATCCGCGAAACCTGCATCTTGTATGATTTTCTGGAGCGGGCGGCGGGAATCGAACCCGCATCATCAGCTTGGAAGGCTGAGGTCTTACCATTACACAACGCCCGCTAGACCGATTTAGGTACTATTTCATACCCCTCGGGGCGTCAAGTAGAACCCGTTAGGCCGTGTGAGACATGGGCAGTATCCGCTGAAATCTGCGTCACATTGCTTTGCTGCGTGCGGCTGAAATCCTCGTCATAATAGCCATAGCCTAAATCAACCCCGTGGTTGCTGACGCGTTCACGCAATTGGGCGGGATGTCGGATGCGCAACGATCATCCGATATCAGGGCGCAACGTCATGAAAATGATGAGAAACTCCGTAATTAGGACCGTGGCGACACCCGTCATCAACGCCAGCTACACTTCACCGTCATCACCGATTTGCATGCGCCCCATTGTGCGGTGCAACTGTGACGCTTGGGTCAATACGCTCTCGGCTTTGGCGAGAAGGAAATAGGCCTCAGGCACCGGTTTGAGAGCACGGATATCGCGATCAAACGACGTCATCTCCAAAGTTTCCTGAAGTACCTTGAGAGCGAGGCTGACGGCAGGCTGCGTGCGCCCCAGGTTTTGCGCAGCCTCCAATATGGAGCCGGGTTTCATCACGTCTCGAAAAACGCAAAGCTGGCGCAAATTCATACGGCATATCAGAATTTATTGTGCGTAAGAAACAACTTCAAATTTGCATTTATATGATTCTGCCCTCTAACATGGACGAACGGGAACGTAACAAATGGTCAAAATGACCTTCCAGGGAGAACTAACTATATGACAATGCTGAAATCACTGTCCGGGGCCGTTGTCGCCGCGACATTGCTGGCGGGTCCGCTGGCTGCGCAAGATCCCACCTTTTTCCGTATCGGGACGGGGGGGGCTGGTGGTACATATTTCCCCATCGGCGGCACAATCGCCAACGGTATTTCCTCGCCTCCAGGCAGCCGGGCCTGTGAAGACGGCGGGCAATGCGGCGTGCCCGGCCTGATTGCGATCGCGCAATCCACCACAGCCTCCGTGTTCAACAATGCCGCCGTGCAGAACGGCGAATTGGAAGCAGGCCTGGCCGCTGCGGATGTCACGCGCTCAATGTACTTCGGAGAGGGCAAATTTGAGGGCAAGCCGCATCCAAATTTGCGCGTTGTGGCCAATCTTTACCCAGAAGACCTGCATCTGGTCATGCCTGCGGGTGCCAGCATAAACAGCCTCGCCGATCTGGCGGGCAAGCGTGTGGGCATTGCACAGGCCGGGTCGGGCACGCAGGTTGGCGTACTGGAAATGCTCGCGGAATGGGGCGTGACGCGCGACAATATGGATGAGGCGGAGCTGAACAACAGCCAATCCGCTGAACGCCTCGCTGATGGTCAGATTGACGCCTATTTCTATGCGGCAGGCTGGCCGGTTGCGGCGATGGTGCAATTGTCCTCGACCAAGGGCATGGCGCTGCATTCCTTCAGCGACGAAGATCTGGCGAAAATCAACGAGCTCATCCCCGCCTATATCCCATCGGAGATTCCCGGTGGCGTCTATGAAGGCATTGATGAAGCAGTCAAAACCCCTGCGGTCTCCGCGCTGTTGAATGTCTCCTCGGAACTGAGCGAAGAACTTGTCTATGGCATCACCAAGGCGCTTTGGAACGAAAACACCCGCCGCCTGCTCGACAATGGCCATGCCAAGGGCAAGCAGATCACACCCGAAACGGCACTGGATGGTGTTCTGGCGCTTGGCGTGCCGCTGCACCCGGGTGCGGAAAAGTTCTACCGCGAAGCCGGTTTGCTGAAGTAACTCCCTGAACTGGGGCGGCGCAGGTCGCGGCCGCCCCTTTTTTCACCGAAATCCCGATAGAGCGAGGTGCTGCCGCCATGAGCGAGCCAGCCAAAGATGTTGCACATGAGTTGAGCGCCGAAGAACTCGCGGCCATCGAGGAGAAATACGACGAAGGCTCCGCGACACGTAAAGTCGCCCCCTCTGCGGGCATTCTATTACGCGCTGTCGCCATCGTCTTTGCGATCTATCACTACATCACCGCCGGTTTCGGGCTGCCTGCGGATCACTGGCATATGGGCTGGCACCTGTCGGGCCTGTTCATCCTGACATACGCCTTCTTTCCCCTGTTCAAAACCAAATCAAGCCTTGCGCTGAAAACCGACGGTCTGCGCCTGGGCGGCATACCCTTTTTGGACATTATCCTGATGATCCTGGGCGTTGCCTCGGCGCTTTATATTGGTCTCGCCTGGCGCGGTGTTCCAATGCTCGGGATCGAAGAGCAGACCTTCCGAATGGGCAATCCCAACAACTTCGACATGTTTTTTGGTGTGGTTATCATCGTGTTGGTGCTGGACATCGCGAGGCGGACCCTGGGCTGGGTTCTCCCGGCGATCATTTCATTGTTCATCATATATGCTCTTTTCGGCCCCTACTTCTCGGGGCTCATGCAACACCCCGGCGTCAAATTCCGCACTTTCGTGTCCTCAATGTATTTCCCGCAAGAGGGTATTTTCGGGGTCACGCTCTGGGTCGTCTCCACAATCGTGTTCCATTTCGTGCTGTTCGGCGTGATCGCCCAACGCACCGGTCTGGGGCAACTCTTCATCGACAACGCGACTATTCTCGCAGGGCGCTACACCGGCGGTCCGGCCAAGGTCTCGGTGGTCTCTTCGGCGTTTTTTGGCACGATTTCGGGCTCTTCCGTGGCCAATACGGTTTCCACGGGGGCGCTGACGATCCCCAATATGAAACGCCTGGGCTATCCGGGGCATTTTGCCGGCGGGGTCGAGGCCGCCTCCTCTGCGGGGGGGCAGATCACACCGCCGATCATGGGGGCCGCGGCCTTCATCATGGCCGAATTTTTGCAACTTCCTTATACGACCATCGTGATCGCCGCGATTTTTCCGGCGGTTCTGCATTACGTTGGGGTGTTCACGGTTGTACACCTGATGGCGCGCAAGCTGGACCTCAAGGGGCTGACCAAGGAACAACTGCCCCTTCTCGGCAACGTCTGGCGCGAAGGCTGGGCCAATATCATCCCGCTGATCGGTCTTTTGTGGGTCCTGTTCAGCGGCTATACCCCCTTCATGTCCGCCTTTTGCGGCATATCGCTGGCGGTTGTTGCGGGCATGTCGCGTTTGCGCGAACCCCCGACCCTGATCTATGCCGTGGCCTTCGGTGCCTTCGTCATCTGGAAATTCACTGGGGGGAGCTTTGAACCGCTCACCGCGTTTATCCTGCTCGCTGGAACCGCCGTTGCCACGCTCAACCCGCAAAAGCGCGTGTTGTTGCCCGAGATGTCTCAATCCATCGAAACGGGCGTCAAATACGCGCTGGCCGTGGGGGCCGCATCGGCGGCGGTGGGCATCGTTGTCGGTGTGATCAACACCACGGGCATCGGGTTTCGCATTGGCTTCATGGTCACACAAGGGGCCGGGAACCTCGCCTCGGATTTTTATGCGCTGCTGAGCTTTGGGGAATACGCGCTCTTTGCGGTTGAGGATCTGCAACTCTTCCTGTCGCTGGTGTTCATCGCCATCGCCTGCATCCTGATGGGGGCCGGGATCCCGACTACGGCGCTCTACATCATGCTGGTCTCTGTGGCTCAACCCGCGCTTGCGCAACTCGGCGTGCCGCCCATCGCCAGCCACCTCTTCGTGCTCTATTATGGCGTTGTCGCTGAAATCACCCCGCCGGTCTGCACATCCGCCTATGCGGCCGCGGCCATCGCCAATTCGCCCCCCTTCAAGACCGGCATTTCCGCCTTCACGCTGGGACTGGGCAAGATCGTGGCCCCGATGGCGTTCGTCTATGCGCCGGTGTTGCTGTTTGTTTCCTCTACGGGCTTCGATCTATGGACCTTCACCTATTCGGCGACCAGTTGCATTATGGGCGTCGTGTCGTTGTCGGCGGCGGTGGTGGGCTTCTGGCTGGCACCAATGGGCGTTTTCAGCCGGATCCTCTGCGCCTTCGCGGGGCTGGTGTTCATCGCGCCGTCGCTGTCGGCGGATTTTCTGGCTCTGGCGATCGTAAGCCCGGTGATCGCTCTGCAACTGCGCGCAAGAACCCGCGCTGCAATCGCAAACGCCTGAGATGTCACCACAAGTCTAGCACATCTGCACCGCGCTGGCTCTGTTGGAACAGAAGCGAAAGGTCACGCTGATCGACAAGGATGCGCCCCGGACAGGCCATCTCCTACGGACATGCGGGCGTGATTTCGCCCAGGTCGATTGTTTCACAGGCAATGCCCGGCATCTGAAAGGAGATTCCGTGAAGGCTCTTACGCCGCAACCGCCCGGCGGGCGTTTCCCTGCGCCATGGTCCGGGGCATCTGCCCTCGCTCGCACGGTTTCCGGAAGAAAGCAGTCCCAAGCGCGCAGGCCAACTCGGAAGCGATGCTTTTCCCGTATCGGGACGCTGTGGGTCTTTCTCAACAGATGTTGCGCGCGGTCGGTTATGGCGATCTGCTTGCTGATGCCGCCACTGCGCAGTGCCGCGAATGTGAAGTGGTAATCGGTTCAATGCCTTTGCCTGGGTGATGTGGGGTAGCCTAGGATGCAGTGACCCCAGAGAAATGGACAGTGATTATGAGTAAATCCCGCAACACCCGCACAGGCAAATCGAAGGGTCTGGCTCGCCTGGAGCCAACGCGTCGTGATGTCATCAAATTGCTACGCAACGGGATGATTGCTACGGTTGCGGTGGCGGGGGGAGGCTATTTCGCAATGGGGTCGTTTCGCGTCTATGCGGCGGAACACGATCTGAGCCGGGTCGGGCAGGGCAAACCGGTGGTGGTGCAGGTACATGATCCGCAGTGCCCCACCTGCACAGCTTTGCAGAAACAGGCACGCAAGGCACTCTACGGGTTCGGTGAATGTGATCTGGTTTATCTGATTGCCGATATCACCACCGTTGAGGGGCGCGCTTTTGCGGTGCGCCACGGCGTCGGTAATGTGACGCTTTTGCTTTTTGACGGGCGGGGTGGATTGCAGCAGGCCGTTGAGGGCCTGCACAGTCGTGATGAGTTGGATGTGATTTTCAAGGCGCATCATGGCAGATTTGCCACGTCTTGAGACCGCTTTGGCGTTTCGTTAGTGTTTTGGCCAGGATGTTAGGGCGTGGCGTCCGAGTTGTAACGCTCCGCCCTTACGCTAAAGCACAAGCACTTTGTCTAGGGTACTTCTCGACCACCAACGGTGCCATCAGTGCGTGCAGGATCACATCGCCGACCCTACCGGCATCGGCCAGTGGGGGGCTAGTTGCCAGCGCTTTCCATTCTGCGATTCTCGATCACGCTTTCGAGCCACCCGAGTTTCATTTCCGGCACGGAACTTAACAACAGGTCGGTATAATCATCGAAAGGGGGCGAAAGGACCTCACTTTTGGGGCCATAGCGCACGACCTCACCGCGCAGCATAACCGCGATGCTGTCGGCAATCGCGCGTACTGTGGCCAGATCATGGGTGATGAACAGATAAGAGACATCATCCGCTTTTTGTAGCCGCAAGAGCAGCTTGAGAATGCCATCAGCCACCAGCGGATCCAGGGCGGAAGTGACCTCATCGCAGATGATCAGCTTGGGCTTGGCGGCAAGGGCGCGGGCGATGCAGACACGTTGTTTTTGACCGCCCGAGAGTTCTGCCGGGTAGCGATCCTGAAAGCCGTCGCCCAGCTCGATTTCATCGAGCAGTTCCTGAATACGCTTTTGTTTTTCCGCGCCTTTGAGACCGAAGTAGAATTCCAGCGGACGCCCGATGATGGTGCCGACGGTCTGGCGCGGGTTCATCGCGGTATCGGCCATCTGGTAGATCATTTGCAATTCGCGCAGATCCTCGAGCGGTCGCGTCGGCAGATCCGGCGTGAGGATGCGTCCGTCAAAGGTGATCTGACCTGCCGAGGGTGGGAGCAATCCGGTGATAACGCGGGCCAGCGTCGATTTGCCGGAGCCGGATTCACCGACAACGGCCAGCGTCTGACCGGGGTGCAGTTCCACGTTGATGTTCTTGAGAACGTCAAAATCCGTACCGCGATAGCGCGCTGTTATGCCTTCGACCTTCAGGATCGGGTTTTGGGTCGGTTGTTTTTCGGCGTGATTAATGGAGCGCACCGAGACGAGGGCCTGGGTGTAGGCTTCCTTTGGGTGGTTAATGATCTGGTCGGTGGTGCCATATTCGACGGTCGCGCCCTGTTGCAGGACCATGATATGGTCGCTGACCTGCGCAACCACCGCAAGGTCATGTGTGATGTAAAGGGCTGCCACGCCGGTGTCTCGGATGGCTTCCTTGATGGCGGCGAGGACGTCGATCTGGGTGGTCACATCCAGTGCCGTTGTGGGTTCGTCAAAGACAACAAGATCCGGTTCGGGGCAGAGTGCCAGGGCTGTCATGCAGCGTTGGAGTTGCCCGCCCGAGACCTGATGGGGAAACCGGGTGCCGATATTTTCCGGATCGGGCAGGCCGAGTTTGGCGAAGAGTGCGATGGCGCGGGCCTCAGATTCCTGTTTGGAGAATTTATTCTGGAAGATCGCGGCTTCAGTCACCTGCTCCATGATCTGTTTGGCCGGATTGAAAGAGGCGGCGGCGGATTGAGAGACATAGGTGACTTCGGCGCCGCGCAGTTTGCGCACATCGCGCAGGCCGGACGAGAGGATATCGCGTCCGTTGATTTCCACAGTACCGCCGGTGATTTCCACGCCACCACGACCATATGCCATAGAGGCGAGACCAATCGTGGATTTGCCGGCACCGGATTCCCCGATCAGACCGAGGACCTTGCCCGGAGCGAGATCGAAATCCACGCCGTGCACGATTTCGATCTCGCGGGATTTTTCACCAGGCGGGTAGATCGTCGCGCCGATTTTGAGGCCGCGGACTTTGAGAAGGGGTTCCGTCATATTATACGCGCCTTTTTGGCGAGGGTGGCGGTTGGTCTGTTTGGCTGCGCCAAAGGCGCCCACCCGCCAACCCGGTTTGTTCCGTTTGATTTTGAAAGGCGCGTCAACCTCTGCCGCCTTTCAGGGATGTCGTCCGGTTGAGAACCCAGTCGGCCACCAGGTTGATCGATATGCACAGAACTGCAATTGCATAGGCGGGGTAGAGGGCTGCGGAGATGCCGTAGTTGATGCCCTCTTTGTTCTCTTTCACGATGCCACCCCAATCCGCCTGTGGCGGTTGCACGCCCAGGCCGAGGAAGGAAAGCGTGGAGACGAAGAGCACCGCAAAGATGAAGCGCAGGCCCATTTCTGCGACCAGCGGCGAGAGGGCGTTGGGCAGGGTTTCGCGGAAGATGATCCAGCCGATTTTTTCACCGCGCAGGCGCGCAGCCTCGACGTAATCCATGACGGTGATGTCCACCGCGACGGCACGGGCGAGCCGGTAGACGCGGGTGCTGTCCAGAAGGCCCATCAGGATGATCAGGATCGGGATCGTTGTGGGCATGACCGAGAGCACCACAAGGGCAAAGATCAGCGAAGGGATCGACATGATCAGGTCGACAAAGCGGCTGATGGCTTGATCCACCCACCCCCCCGAGACGGCGGCGAAGAATCCCAGGACCGAGCCGGTTACGAAGCTGAGCACGGTGGCGGCGGTGGCGATAAAGATCGTGGTTTGGCCGCCGTAGATCATACGGCTGAGCAGGTCGCGCCCGATGCTGTCGGTGCCGAGCAGGAATTGATCGGAGGGGGCTTCCCAGACGTCGCCGACGATTTCTGCCATGCCGTAGGGGGCGAGGAAGGAAGCGAAAACGGCCATGAAAAAGAACAGACCGGTGAAAAACAACCCGATGAGGGCAGAAATTGGGATCCTCATTTGGGGTGCCTCAGTCTTGGGTTGGCCAGGATCGATACAATGTCGGCAATCAGGTTCAACCCGATGTAAACGGCGGCGAAGATCAGCCCGCAGGCCTGCACCACCGGCACGTCGCGTTTGGCCACGTGATCCACCAGATATTGCCCCATACCGGGATAGGCGAACACGACCTCGACCACCACGACGCCCACCACCAGATAGGCCAGGTTGATCATCACCACGTTCACGATGGGCGCAACGGCGTTGGGGAAGGCGTGTTTGCGGATAATTTTCAGCATGCCGAGCCCTTTGAGTTCGGCGGTTTCGATATAGGCGGATTGCATGACGTTCAGGATGGCCGCGCGGGTCATGCGCATCATATGCGCCAGAACGACCAGCGTCAGGACCATGACGGGAATGGCGATGGCGTTGAGTTTTTCACCCAGCGACATGCTGTCGTTGATGATCGCCACGGAGGAGAACAGGCCCCATTTGATCGAGACCCAATAGATCAGGATGTAGCCGATCATGAATTCGGGGATCGAAATGGTTGTCAGGGTCACGCCGGAAATGAGTTTGTCGGGCCAGCGGTCTTTGTAGCGCACGGCAAGCAGGCCGAGAAATATCGCGAGCGGTACGGAGATCACAGCGGCCCAGAAGGCGAGGAACAGCGTATTGCCAAGCCTGCTGCCGAGGCTTTCGGCGATGTCGCGACCATTTGTAAGCGCTGTGCCCAGATCGCCTTGCATCACGCCACCGAGCCAGGAAAAATAGCGCGACAGCGCGGGTTCGTTGAGGCCAAGTTCTGCGCGCAGGTTAGCCAGGTTTTCCGGTGTTGCGGCCTGTCCGAGAATTTGCTGCGCGACGTCTCCGGGGAGTATCGTCGTTCCTGCGAATATGAGAACCGAGGCTGCGAAAAGCAGCATGGTGCTCAGCGCAAGGCGCTGAGCTACAAGTTTCAAGATGGGGTGCATGCTACGCGCTCACTCTCACGCGGTCAGCCAGCACTTCACGCCTGCCATCGCATTCATGATGTTCAGGTTCGGATCTTCGATCCAGCCGCCGACATTGGTTGAGATGCCTTCGATGCTGTCATTGAACATCGGGCAGATCAGCCCGCCTTCATCGCGCAGGATCATTGCCATATCGCGGTATATTTCTTTGCGTTTGGCGTTATCCAGCTCGGCCTTCGCCGAGTTCAGCAGCGCGTCGAATGCGTCGTTGAAAAAGCGGGTATCGTTCCAATCCGCAGTCGAGAGATAGGCCGTGGTGTACATCTGATCTTGCACCGGGCGACCGGACCAATAGGAGGCACAGAAGGGCTGCACATTCCAGATTTCGGACCAATAGCCGTCATTTGGCTCCCGCTTGATTTCCAGCGGAATGCCCGCAGCCTGTGCGGATTGCTGAAAGAGTGCTGCGGCATCAACCGCGCCCGGGAATGCGCCATCAGCAACCTGCATGACGATGGGTGATCCATCGTGACCGGATTTCTTGTAGAGTTCAGCCGCCATTTCAGGATCATAGCTGCGCTGCGGGATGGTCTCATCAAACAGCGGATAGGCCTTGTTGATCGGGAAGTCATTGCCAAGCGAGCCGTAGCCGCGCAGGATCTTATCGACCATATCCTCGCGGTTGATCGCGAGTTTCAACGCCATACGCAGGTCAACATTGTCAAACGGGGCCGTGTCACAGTGCATGATAAAGACGTAATGGCCCGGCCCGGAGACGTTCTTGACCTCTACATTCGGAGCGCGCGCCAGCAGCTGGGCAATCTTTGGCTCAACCCGGTCAATAATATGGACCTGACCCGATTGCAGCGCCGCAGTCCGTGCCGTGGAGTCGTTCAGAGCAAGCACTTCTATTTCATCGGCGTGGCCAATGGAATCGTCCCAGTAATTCGGGTTTTTCTTGAACAGATGACGCACGCCGGGCTCATCGACTTCGATCATGTAAGCCCCGCTGCCGATGCCTGACGCGGGATTGTCAAAGCCACCGTCCGGTTGAATCTGCAAGTGGTAGTCAGCCAGCAGATACGGCAAGTCCGCGTTGGGCGTGGTCAGCGAAACCGAAAAGATGTCGCCATCAACCTTCATGGACTCAATGCCCTGCATGATGCCGAGCGCACCGGAGGTTGCATCCTCATTGGAGTGGCGCTCCATGGTGCGCATTACGTCATCCGGGGTCAGGCTCTTGCCGTTGTGAAATTCGACGCCCTTGCGGATTTTGAAATTCCACGTTTTTGCATCTGCGGAGGCTTCGACGCTTTCAGCAATCCGGTTTTCGATGCTGCCATCGGGTGCCACATTGACGAGGCAGTCGCCGAAATTGCGCAAGTTCACCGTTGGCACCATGGAGGCGGCCAGGGCGGGGTCGAGGCTGTTGGTGCTTTCGCCGCCCTGGATCCCCATGCGGATGGTGCCGCCTTTGACGGGGCCTGCGGCTTTGGCGGCGGTTGCGAGCATCGAGTTGGCAACGGCGGCGGTCACACCAAGGGCGGCGGCGCGACCGACAAATTCGCGGCGCGTCATCAAGCCCTTACTTACACGCTCGGACAGGTGTTTTAATTGATCGTTCATTGGTTTCTCCCGGGTTGGATCATGCATCTTTTGTGCATGCTTTTTAGTTGTTACCGCAAGCATGCCTATTTTGGGGCCTGTCGCAAGGGCTTTTCAGGATAATCACTAAGGCCAGTTTCAAAGGTGATCCCGTGCAATCTGGTCCGAATGATCGCGCTCAAAGATCAGCACGTCATTCTCATAGGCCTCCATGCGCGCGCTCAGATGGAAATGTGTTGCATCCGACCACATGGCACATCGCGCCTCGGTGCGCAGGCGCACCCCCTCGCGTTCCAACTCATCGCTCCAATGGCAGGTGCCGCGCGCAGATAGGGGGTCGTCGGGATGGATCGACCATTCCTCGCGCGCAATCGACCCGGAAATCAACCCGTGTTCGGCATCTTTGAGCTTGCCGAAATCATCTTCGATGATCAGCCGTGATATGCCAGTGACCATGTCAACCTCGCGGGACCGCTTTGAGTTGGCCTCGCGCAGGGTTTCGTTCTGCCAGGGCGGCGCGGCTGTTGGCGGTGGAAAACTATGCTCCTCGCGCTTGCTGGTGCGGCGCACCGGCACGAGGATTTCCCCCCGATCCAGAGTGATCTTATGCCGCTCGGGGGAGGGCCACATCAAAGGCCAATAGCTATTGGAGACCGCGACCCTTAACCGGTGCCCCTCGGGAATGCGATAGGCGGCGTGATCGAGGCGGACCTCGACATCCACAGGTTCGTTAAGCGGCACAGGGGTCGGATCGGCATGGCCGTTGCGATGCGCCAGATTGAGCACGCCGTAAGTGATCCGCGTCGACGCCCCATCGGGCGCCACATCACACAGCCGCACCGCAATCTGACCGTTGGGCGTATCACAGCGCAGGGTAATTTTGGCACGGGTTGCGCCGACGATATCGGTATCCACGTCCAGCGGGGCGGTATCAAAACAGGCCGACGTGGCATCATCATGACGTTGATCACCGGGCATTTCGGGACCCAGCCAGATGGCACAATATTCACCGCTCTCCGCACCGCAATCCAGCGGTGATGCGATGATCGCCGACAGCCAGCCCGACGTGTTTGACAACCCGCGATCGGTCAGGTGCAAACGGCGGGGCCGCATATGCGAGGTCGCGCCGTATTCTTCGGCAATCCATTGACCGGGACGTTCGGTATACCAGCGCGCCGGCGGGACGCCATGCATCAGATAAGCACGGTAATCGGGGTCTTCGGTGACGCCGTTATCAGCGTCCTTCAGCCAATGATCCCACCAGCGCAAAGCCTCCTGCAAGAAGCCGATACGGGGTTCGGGCACAGCGAAATGGGGGTATTTATGCACCCACGGGCCGATGATGCCCTTGGCCCCCTCCAGCGCCTCGATGAGCTGTGGCACTGCGTTTTTATAGGCATCCCCCCAGCCGCCAATGGCCAGTACCCTGGCCTTGATCGCGCCGTAGTTTTCGATCACCGAGCCATGTTGCCAATAGGCATCGCGGCGTTGATGGCGCAGCCAGACCGAGGGAAGGAAGGGTTCGTTTTCCAGCCGCTCCAGCCACATGTCGCGCCAGTTTTCGCGCAGCGCAGGATCAGGCGCGCGGCTTGAATAGGACCACATCGTGGCCCCCCAACCGAGGTTTTCATTCAGCAGGCAACCGCCCTTGTAATGGATGTCATCGGCGAAGCGGTCCACGGTCGAACACAGCGAAATAACCGCCTTCAAAGCGGGCGGGGCCAAAGCGGCGACCTGCAAGCCATTGAAGCCGCCCCAGCTGATACCCATCATGCCGACGCGGCCATTGCACCAGGGTTGGGCTGCCAGCTGGGTGATGACCTCGACCGCATCGCTGAGTTCCTGCGGGGTGTATTCATCCGCCATAAGCCCTTCGCTGTCGCCATTCCCGCGCATGTCCACACGCACACAGGCATAGCCGCGCTGCGCAAACCACGGATGCGTCAGCGCATCGCGCGCGCAGGTGCCGTCGCGTTTGCGGTAGGGCAGGTATTCCAGAATGACCGGGACCGGATCATTGCCCGCATCCTTGGGTTTCCACAGGCGCGCCGAAAGCCTGCACCCATCGCTGAGGGTGATCCCGAAATCCGGTAACTCCTCAATTTCGCGCAAGATATTCTGTTCTGTCATACGCCTCAGGTTTGCCATGCCCAGTGGTGATGTCAAGCAGGTCTCAGGATTTGAGCGCAATAACAAGGTCCATCACATTGGTGCCCGTAGGTCCGGTCTTGAGCAGGGCAGCCCGCGCATCAAGCCAGATGCCTGCATCCGCCCGCTCCAGCGCGAAATGGCCCGAATCCTCCCACAGCGCACCATCCACAATCGCCCCGGCGGCGTCCGTTGGCCCATCGGTGCCATCGGTCCCGGCCACGAGAATCCGAACATCCGCAGTGCCTGCCATGTCGCGCGCAAGCAACAGAGCCAGCGCCTGATTGCGCCCGCCCTGGCCGGGATTTGGTGGCAAAATGACTGTCGGTTCCCCGCCAAAAACATAAAGTCCGGGCGCACCGTTTTTCAGGGTTTCGGCGATCTGGGGCGCGATTGCGTTGATGTCGTCATAGAGCGTTTCTGCGTTCACCTGCAAGGTAAGGCCTTGATCCATGGCCGTTTTGACGACGGCCGCACGCGCAATGGCGTTGCTTGCGACGATGCGGGGGTCAAAATCGAAACCGGGGGTTTTGGGGGCCGCCCCGATGCCGGAGCCGATGACGTCGAGGCTGTCGCCTTCCACGTCCGATATCGCCAGCGTGGTCACAGATGCGCCGCCAAACCCGGCCAGCAATTTGCCACCCTTGATCGCGCTCATCTCCTTGCGCGCAGCATTCATCGCGTGGATATCAGCGCCGGAGGCCAAAAGCGCCTGCGCCTTGGATGTCATATCCGCCAGGGTCAGTCCGGCCATGGGGTTTTCGGCCAGCGCCGAGGCCCCGCCCGAGACCAGCATCAACAGATGGCTGTCCGCATGCATGTCGCGCACGACCGCGCTGATCCGGGCCCCGCCCGCCAGGCTGTTGTCATCCAGAACCGGATGGGCCGCCTCAATGATTTCCGCCGCTTCGGGCGCGCCGCCGCTATGGCCGTATTTGGTGACGATCAGGATGGGCGCATCGGGGAAAAGCGCATGGGCCGCGCGCGCCATCGCCGTTGCGGCTTTGCCCACGGCAATGATGTGATCCGGCGTCGGACAGGGCTTGGCGGTCAGCGCGTTTGTGACAGCATCCTCTCCGCTGACGGCTTTCACACCAGCGTCAAACAGGGTCACGAGCAGGTCTCTTGGGGTCATAATCACTTCCTTCAGGGCGCTTGGGTATCAAGCCAGATTGTGACCGGCCCGTCATTGATCAGAGCGACCTTCATATCCGCCCCAAAGCGACCGGTTTCAACCGGGATATCCAGATCGCGCAGGGCCTGGGCAAAACGCAGGTACAGCGCGTTCGCCGCATCGGGTGGCGCAGCACCCGAAAACCCTGGTCGGTTGCCGCGCGATGTATCAGCGGCCAGCGTGAACTGGCTGACGACAAGGGCGCTGCCGCCGGTCTGTTGCAGGCTGAGGTTCATCTTGCCCGCCGCGTCATGGAAAATACGCAGCTTTGAAACCTTGAGGGCCAGGGTCTTGGCCAGGGCGTCATCATCACCGGGCATGGCGCAGACCAGGATCAAAAGTCCGGGGCCGATTTGCCCGACGATCCGGGCATCAACGGTGACACTGGCCTCGGCCACGCGCTGGATGAGGGCCCTCATGTGCGCAGGTCCAGAATATCGTCAACACCGGCGCGTCCGGTGCGAAAACCATTCGCGGGGTGATCCGGATCGGCGTAGCCAAAGGAGATCGCACAAAGGATCATCCGGTCCGCGTCGATGTCGAAATATCCCCGCACGAAATCCGCATAAGACGCGATGGCGGCCTGGGCAATCGTATCCACACCAAGCGCGCGCGCGGCGAGGGTAAAAGCGCTCACAAAACCGCCGGTGTCCATGGCCCCGTATCCCCCAAGGGCGCGCGGGCTGGATATAATCGCAACATGCGGCGCATCAAACAGCACGAAATTGCGCATCATCTGCGCGCCGGACGCGGCCCGGTCGCCTTTTTGAACGCCCACAGCGTCATAGAGTTGCCAGCCGCAGCTGCGTCGCCGCTGCCCGTATATGCCGGGGTATCCTTCGGGAGCCGCCAAATCGAACTGAGGCGTGCCGCTGGCGACTTCCGCTTGCAGGGCGGCGCGGAACCTTTCGGTGGCATCGGGCTGGGTCACCGTGATCTGCCAGGGCTGGGCATTGCACCAGGACGGCACGTGGCGCGCGGCATCGATGATCTGGCGCATGATATCCTCGCGCACCGGGTCAGCTTTGAAAGCACGGCAGGAATAGCGCGCTGTCAGAACGCGCGTCAGGGCCTCGATATCACTCATTGGCTCACCGCCATGCCATAACCGATTGCTGCCGCCATGAGCCCCCCAATGAGCACGGCAAAACCGATCTTCATCACGGAGTAGGGGCGTTCGCCCTGCACCTTGCCTGTACTGCCATTCACCACAAAGCGATAGGTTTGCCCGCGATACCTATAGGCCGCAAGCCAAACCGGCAGTAAGATATGCTTGAAAGTAACGTCGCGCAATTGAGTGTCCACGTTGTGGATGCGCTGGCGGTCGCCACCGATGTCAAAGCGGATATCGCGCGCGATGATGTGATCCATCTTTTGGCGGGCCTCGGTGAACCCTTCCCTGATCTCCACGGCGTAACCTTCGGCGCGCAGCCCGGCGAGGTATTCGGGCGCGTAGGGTTCCAAATTCGCCAAATCCCAAGGCTCCAGCGCATCGGTGAATTTCTTTGGCAGGGAGCGCGAGGCCAGCACCAGCACATCATCAAAGAAGCGCGTAACCCGGCCCCGCGCCGCGCGCCAGCGGATTTTCGGCACGCGGATTTGTTGGCGTTTTCCGTCGCGCATGACGGTTTGCGTCACATAGTAAACGGTGCCGCGTTCACCGGTGTAGCTGGATTTCGTATCGGCATCGAAGGTCCAGTACGGCACGTAAATCCCTTGCATTTTGCGCCCCTTGCGCGCGTATTCCTGTAACCCATTTGGGGCAAACCACAACCGACCCAGCCAGTCCGTCATGGCAGCGCGCGCGACTGCCTCATCCAGCGCAAAGGGCAAAACCGCGCGCGGTTTGATATGGCGGTGGTGGCCCGTGTCCGTGACCACCGGTGTGGCGCAGAACGGGCATTCGGTGGCGTGGATGTCAGGGTCGAACTCGACCTCTGCCGCGCAATTGGGGCATTTGGAAACGCGGGTCTCTTCCATTTCCATCGCCGGAAGGGCGGCGTTGATGGCCGCTTGGAAATCGAGTTCCTTGATCTGGGGTGTGCCCCAGGGCCCACCGCCCAGCGTCTGGCTGTTACCGCAATGATCGCACACCAACTGCCGCTGTGATGGATCAAACCGCAAATCCGCGCCACAGGCATCACAGGGGAAATGATGCTCAACGGTGCTTGAGGGCGCTGTTTGGCTCATAGCATGCCGTGAATGGATTTGGGTGTGATGCGACGCAGCGCCCCGTCGCCGAGCGTTGTGTGACGCCACAGATGGAAAATGCCATGCAGCGCGGCGGCGGCAAAGAGCGTGATCATTAGGGTGCGCGGTTCTGGGCCGGGCAGGGGGCGGCCAAATGCCAGCGCCAGCATGCTGATCGAAGTCCAGCCCAGCAGGGCATACATCAACCGGCTGAGCCATGGATGTGCGCGGCGCAAAGCGCCCTCAAGTTTGGGGCCGGGTCCGTTCATCAGCCCAAAAACAAGCGCAAGCGCCACCAATGCGATCCCCGTGCATCCGAACAAACCAGCCAAAACGGGATTTTCCAACCCCGAGGCCAGCGACAGCAACAGCAGAACCTGTGCGGACCAGTGCAACAAGATGGTGGCGCGCCGCCTGCTCATGTGCGGGTCAATCGTGAATAATCCGTGGAAAAGGCTGAGGTGCAAAACGCCCGGCCGAAGACGGTCTGGGCGATCAGCGTTCGCCTTGACGAGAGCAGGCCGTTGGCCCAGCTGCCCGCCAATATCGTGTATATGCGTCGTGTAACCAACATCGCGTCACGCCGGCGGTGGTGGTGGCGGCAAAACGGTGAAAAGCTGTGCCAGTTCGGCCACGTCTTCGGCCCGCATCCAGCCGTCCTGTCCGGGTGTCCAGACCATGCTTTCGCGGTTCAACGCCCCATCGCTTGCCATGCGGCCCAATGCGGCCTTGGAAAACGGCCCTTTGGTCTGGCCGTTTTCGGCGATGTGCCAGACGTGCTCGACCGGCGGCGGGGGCGGTACCATGGCGGGGGCGGCGCGCACACCCCAAGGGCCCTGCCCGGCGGCGGCCTGCCCGATTTGCATCCCGAGACCAGCGCCCATACCGGCCTGAATGGCAGCCGCCCCAGCGCCGTCACGCCCCAGAGCCTCGGCGGCCTGAAACTGCATATATTCGTTGAGATTACCGATCACGCCCATCGACGAGCGTTTATCCATCACCTCCTCAACCGCAGGCGGCAGAGAGATATTTTCAATATAGAGCTCGGGCATGCTCAGCCCGTATTCCGCCAGTTGCGCGGTGATTTCCTTGCCGACAAGCTGGCCCAATTCGCGGGTGTTTGCCGCCATATCCATGACCGGAATACCGGCGCGCGCGAGGGTGCGGGAAAATTCCTGCACCAGAATATTGCGGATCTGGAAACTGATCTCATCCATGGTGAACTCACCGTCCGTCCCGACGATTTCGACCAGAAATTTCGCCGGATCACTGACCTTGATGCTATAGGTGCCAAAGGCGCGCAATCGCACGGGGCCAAACTCTGGATCACGACAGATGATCGGGTTTTTTGTCCCCCATTTGAGGTCGTTGAAGCGGGTTGTATTGACGAAATAGATCTCGGATTTGAACGGGCTTTTGAAGCCATGGTTCCAATGCTGCAACGTGGTCATGATTGGCATATTGTTGGTTTCAAGCATGTAAAGACCGGGCGTGAAAACATCCGCCAACTGGCCTTCATGTACAAAAACCGCCGCCTGACCTTCACGCACGGTCAGTTTCGCGCCGTATTTGATCTCATGCCCCTGACGTTCAAACCGCCACACCATCGTGTCGCGTGTATCATCCACCCAATGGATGACATCGATGAATTCACCCGAAAGGAAATCAAAAATGCCCATGATAAACAGTCCTTTACGTCGCGCCCTAAAGGGGGCCGTTGATAAGTTCGCGCGCCAGAATACGCGTCAAGGGAGCGGCCTGCGCCGCCGTCATGCCCGGTTTGAGCCGGTCATCATAGAGCATCTTAAGTAGCAATTCATCGTGTTTGGTCAGCAGCGCAAATTCATCGTCATCATTGAAAATCGAAGGGCGCGCCGCGCGGCTGTCATTGGCCAGACCGAGACCCTGGGCCATTTCCTCGTGAATACAGCTCAACCGCAAGAGGCTTGGGTTTTCGGCGCGGATGATGGCCACGGCGGCCATATAGGTATTGGTATTGGAGGCCGAGGCGAAAGCCGCCACCGCACAATAGGTATCGCGTGGCAGGTTTCGCAAGGCGTTCAGGCCTGCGCGCGAGATGCCGGGAATACGCGCGGCTGCGGCATCAAGCGCGTCGCTTCGATCATCTTCGCTGGCGACGATCACGATGAAATTGGGGTTTGCGGAATTCACCACCGGATGATCGGCAACCCGGCCCAATCTGCGCGCATAATCGCGAATGGCGTCCTTGTCGCCCGCCCGCTGAGACGGCGGCACACTTTGCCCAAAAATCGCAGCGACGCGCACTGGTTTTGTCCAACGTCGCAGCGGGCTTTCACCACCACGGCCCTGCAGAGCCGTGTCATATTCATTATAGAAAACAATGCGCTCAAAGTTGCGCGCCACCATATCTGCGGTGAAGGGCGTGTCCGGCCCACCGCCGTCCTCGCGCAGCAGCCCCTGGCTCAATTGCGCGGCCTGCACCTGGACCAGATAGCTGCGCAATTCCGCGCTGGCTTGTGAGGTCGGGCGCAGCTGCGTTTCCACCGCGTCGATCGGGCGCGTGCGGGGGTTCTGAGAGGGCGTAGTGGGTTGCGCAAGATCACAGGCAACGAGCGCCGCCCCCGTAACCGTCATGGCGCAAATGCGCAAAAATCCCCGCCAACGCCCCATGCCAGATCAACGCGGTACGGACACGGCGGCGGTATCGCCCACACCATCGCCCCGTGATTTCGCACTGGCCAGCGTATCGCGCAGATCGCTTTCCATCTTCTGCAATTCGGTCTCCGCGGCCGCGCGGCGCGCTTTGCCCTCATCCGCGATTTGCAGGCTTTCCTGAATGGTGCCGATCAGATCGGCATTGGCCTGTTTGACGGCCTCGATGTCGAACACGCCACGCTCCATTTCCTCACGGATCACCTTGTTGCTTTCGCGCAGATTCTTGGCGTTCGCGGTCAGCAATTCATTGGTCAGATCATTGGCCTGCCGCACGGCCTTGGCGGCCTCAGCAGAACGCTGAATGGTGACGGCCTGGGCCAATTGCGTTTCCCAAAGGGGCACGGTGTTGACCAGCGTCGAGTTGATCTTGGTCACAAGTGATTTGTCGTTTTCCTGCACCAGCCGGATGGAGGGCAGCGATTGCATCGTGACCTGACGCGTCAGTTTCAGATCATGCACCCGGCGTTCCAGATCATCGCGTGCGGCGCGCAGATCGCGCAATTCCTGGGCGACCATGACCTGATCATTTTCGGCGGCCTTATCGACCTCTGCGGCCTTGGCCGGGATCGTGGTGGCGTCCAGATCGCGCAATTTCTCTTCACCGGCGGCGATATATAGCGCGAGTTCATCGTAAAACTGCAACGTCTTTTCATAGAGCATATCGAGCGATTTGATATCCTTGAGCAATGTGTGCTCATGCGCCAGCAGATCGTCGGTAATACGGTCGATCTGGCCTTGCACCTCTTCATATTGGGCGGTGAATTTGGCGAAAGGCGCGGCCTTGCCCAGCAGTTTTTCCCACCAGCTGCGATCACGACGCACATCCAGTTCGGAGATTGAAAATCCGCGAATCGTGGTGACGATATTGCGCAGGCTGTCCCCCGCGGGGCCCACGTCCTTGTTGCGCACCCCGCCCAGCATGGCCTGGCTGATTTCCTGCAACTCGACCTGCGCGCGCGATCCGAAAGAGACAATCGAGTTCGTGTCGGACATGTCGATCTCGGCCAAGCGTTTGGAGATTTCCGCGCTGACGGGGGCGTCGGCGTCGGCCAGCGGCACAATCGCGTTGGCATCCGCCGGGTCGGGCAGTATCAGAGCGGTCACTTCTTCGACCATCTTCAGGTTTTCGGCGGCTTTGGCGCGTGTGGTCTCGGTCATGCTTCTTTGTGTCCTTATGTTATGGTCGCGTCATTTCAGACGTACACCTTCGCGTTGCAGACGGTCCCGCAGGACTTCGATTTCTACCGTCAGATCGCTGTGATCGTCCAGTAGCAGCTTTTTCGTGCGCTCGCTAAAATTTTGTTCAAGATCATCCAGCAGCGACAGATAATCTGCCCGCGCCTGTGCATCCTGCGTGCGGGCATGGATATCGGCGAATTTGACGCTCGCATCGCGCGCGCCCAGCAAATAAACGCCCAGATATTTGCGCGCCGCCGTCAGATCGCGCGGGTCTTCCTCGACGGTGCGGATCAGATCGCGCACCACATCCTGGAACTGCTCCATCCGCGCCGAAATCTGGCGATCACCGGCGCGTTTGAGCGCATCACGCATGGCGGACAGATGCGTTTCGGCCTCATCCACAACGCGCGCCACGCGGTCCTGTTGGAAGCTGTCGATACCTTCCATCCCTTTGTTTTTGAACGGATCAATGCCAAAGGCTGCAATGTGCAAGCCACCAGCAGCCGCGCCAAACAGCACGGCGGCCAGGGTTCCGCCATCGTGGCTTAGCGCGCCAAGCCCGGTGCCGATGCCCGCACAACCGGCCGCAAAGCACTTGCGCGGCAGAGCGGGGCGTCGGGCGACCTTGCGCGCCTCAAAGGCGGCCTGTGCGATCAGCCCGCCACGTAACAGCCAGGCCCCCAGCGCCAGCGCGCCCGCGCCGATCAGCCCAACCGCCAGCCCCAAGGCCCCCTGCATCAGCGCGGCAAACAGCAGGATGATGGCGGGCAGGAACATCAGATTGGCCCGTGCACCCACGGGATCGACCTGCGCGGTGGCGGAAGGTGCGCGCGGCTCGGAAGTGTCGCCCGATGTGCTGCCGGATGGGCTGTATTTGCCGCCAAAACGCTTTGCCATGACGTCAGAGCCCGCCCATGATGCCGGATGCCACGCCGATCATCAGCAACAAGAGCGCCACATAGGCGGTTTTCTGAAAAGGTGTTGGCATTGATCGATCTCTCCGAGGCGGTGTTTCACACAATATATGTGTCCGCGGGGTTGCTGACCAGTTCTACCGGCGTTTCATCGCGGCGTAACTTTCAATATTACGCGCGCGCCTCGAACTTGTTCCTTAAGATGATCACACAGCGGCATGACGTTGAGGGGGAATTTTCGCGGAAATTTGTCAAAACGCCCTCACCGGAGCTTTTTTTGTGGGCGCGCGGGGTGGGGTTTCTGTGCACCGTGGGGCGGTCCCGGTTTGCGTTGCCGTGTGACCTTGCCCGGTTTTTTGAGGGCCGTGCCGCTTGGATCTTCAAGCTCGATGCCCAATTGGTCACGCACGGTCTTGCGGCGGACCTCCTCGACCTCTCCGGGTTTCAATTCCCCCAGCTGGAACGGGCCATAGCTGATGCGGATCAGCCGGTTCACCGAAAGATCGACCTCCCCGAGCGCACGGCGGATCTCGCGGTTGCGCCCTTCGCGCAGACCGATGGTCAACCAGGCGTTGGCACCCTGCTGACGGTCCAGCGTCACGATCATGGGTTGGAAATTCTCCCCCTCAACGCTCACGCCCTTGCGCAGTGGTTCCAATGTGTCATCGCTCGGGCGGCCATTGACGCGCACGCGGTAACGGCGCAGCCAGCCCGTTGAGGGCAGTTCCAGCTTGCGCTTGACCCCGCCGTCATTGGTCAGCAGCAATAAGCCCTCAGAATTGATGTCCAGCCGCCCGATGCTCATCACGCGCGGCATGTCTTCGGGCAGGGCGGAATAGATCGTATCGCGCCCTTTTTCGTCATTGTCTGTGCTGACCAGACCGATGGGCTTATGAAACAGCCACATGCGGGGCGGTTCGGGTGGGGCGATGGGTTTACCGTCCACGATGATGGCATCCTGCAGCGTCACGTTGAGCGCGGGCGAGCTGATTTGAGTACCATTGACGCGCACACGCCCGGCTTCGATCATGCGTTCGGCTTCGCGGCGGCTGGCGATACCGGCGCGGCTGAGGACTTTGGCGATGCGGTCGCCTTGCGGCGTTTTGGGAGCGGGATCAGACATGAACACGCCTTAGCCTGTTTGAAAGCCTTGCGAAAGGGCAGGGTTTACGGGCAACTAGAGCGATGGAATTTAACTCTCATATGCAGCAGGCCCTGTCGGAGGCGCGCGCGGCGGCCAAGCGCGGCGAGGTACCCGTCGGCGCGGTCATCGTGGATGAGGGGGGGCGCGTTGTTGCGGCTGAGGGGAACCGCACGCGTGAATTGAGCGATCCGACGGCGCATGCGGAGATATTGGCGCTGCGCGCAGCCTGCGCGGCGGCGGGGTCAGAGCGGTTGGTCGATCACGCGCTTTATGTGACGCTGGAGCCCTGCGCGATGTGTGCGGCGGCAATTGCAGCGGCGCGTATTGGGCGGCTCTATTACGGGGCCAGTGATCCGAAATCAGGCGGTGTGGCCCAGGGTGCGCGGGTGTTTTCCCATGCGCAATGCCACCATGTGCCTGAGATATTCGAGGGGATTGCAGCGGCGGAGTCGGAAGCCTATCTGCACGCGTTTTTTAGGGCGCGCAGGTAGCGGTGGCCTGAAAGCCCACCTTACGGCACTTGGCTGCTGCGTATCATGCCGCATCGGCCGGGGGGTGGTAAGGCGCGCGTTGGCGGTGTGCGCCTCTAGAGTGTGATCGCCTGCATGACTTCGGGTTCGATCACGTCGACACCGGGCAGGCCCGCCTTTAGCGCGTCGGCGGATTGTTCCAGCCGATCGAACGTCCGGTAGTGGCAGGGAATCACCGTCTTGAAGTTGAAATATCGTTTCGCGGCATAGGCGGCCCCGGCCATATCCATCGTGAAATGGCCCCCCGCGCTCAGAATCCCAATGTCGGGTTGGTAATAATCCCCGATCCAATCCATATCGGCCATGATGCTGGTGTCCCCCGACAGATAGATCGTGTAGCCTTCGGCCTTGAGGATAAACCCCGCCTCGCGTCCGGGCGAGAGGGTTGGATCGCTGGAAAGCGAGTTGGAATGCAGCGCAGGCACCATAGAGACGGCGACCTGTCCCAGGTGCACCGTGCCGCCCATGTTGTAGCCGATCGTCGTGAGGTTTTCGGTCGCCTCAAAATGGCTCATAAGGTCGTATATGCCCACAACCGGCACCGCGAGTTTTTTGGCCAGATCGACCACATCAGCGGCATGATCAAAATGCCCGTGGGTGATCAGGATATGTGTCGTCCCTTGGGTGGCGGCGGCGTGCTGGTCTTCGCCCAGCATCGGATTGCCGGTCAACCAAGGGTCGACCAGCAGAACCTGATCCGCGATTTCCAGACGAAAACTGCCGTGACCTAACCAGATGATTTGCATTGCTCCGCTCCCCTGCCTGTGCAGTCTGAAGTATATCCTGTTTTCGGGAAAAAGGGGAAGCTATGAACCTGACACACTTGAACGGTTTGTATGATGGGCAGCTGTTTGAGGGGGCCTGAGCGCCCCAAAGCGATCAGTGCCATTATGAGGGGCCCCGGAGGTATTGCATTTATCGCGCTTGTGCGATTTGGGTGCCGCATAATATTCGAGTTTGGGGCGAGCAAGGGTGCCAGGATCACGGTTTCGCTGCGCCACGTCTTGGCAACGCCCGCGCGGGGCGTTAAACGCCAAAGCCAAGCAGATGAGGAAACGCGATGTCTATTGACGAGACCACAGCCGCCCGCGTGGCCAAGCTGGCCCGGATCAGGGTGGAACCCGACGCGCTGCCCGCGCTGGCGGGGGAATTCAACACCATCCTGGGCTTTATCGAGCAGCTCAACGAGGTGGATATCGAGGGTGTTGAGCCGATGACATCCGTCACGCCGCAGCTGCTTAAGCGGCGCGCGGACGCCGTGAATGACGGGGATCAGCAGGCCAAGGTTCTGTCCAATGCGCCCGATGCGCGTGAAGGGTTTTTTGCCGTACCGAAGGTGGTTGAATAATGGCTGATCTGAATGAACTGACGCTGGCAGCGGCGCGTGATGCCTTGCGGGCGGGTGAAACCACATCCAAGGAATTGACCGAGGCCTGTTTGGGCGCGATTGACGCGGCCGGTGCCTTGAACGCCTTTGTGCACAAGACGCCGGAACTGGCTATGGAACGCGCTGCGGCAGCGGATGCGCGGATCGCCAGAGGTGACGCGCCAGCGATGTGTGGCCTACCGATCGGCATCAAGGATTTGTTTTGCACCAAAGGTGTGGCGAGCCAGGCCGGGTCGCGGATATTGCAAGGCTTCCTGCCCGAATATGAATCCACCGTCAGCCAGAAACTGGCTGATGCGGGCGCGGTCATGCTGGGCAAGCTGAACATGGATGAATTCGCCATGGGCTCCTCTAATGAGACCTCCGTCTATGGCGATGCGGTGAACCCCTGGCGGCGCGGTAATGAGACCACACCCCTCACACCGGGCGGCTCCTCGGGGGGCTCAGCGGCGGCGGTGGCAGGCGATCTTTGCCTTGCGGCGACGGGCACGGATACGGGCGGCTCCATCCGCCAGCCTGCGGCTTTTACCGGCACCGTTGGTATCAAACCGACCTATGGGCGTTGCTCGCGCTGGGGCATCGTGGCCTTTGCCTCCTCGCTTGATCAGGCGGGACCAATGACCAAGACCGTGCGCGACGCGGCGATCATGCTGGGCGCGATGGCCGGGCATGACCCCAAGGACAGCACCTCGGCTGATCTGGCCGTGCCAGACTTCGAGGCGGCGCTGAGCGGGGACATCAAGGGCAAGAAGATCGGCATCCCCAAGGAATACCGCATGGAGGGTATGCCTCAGGAGATCGAAACGCTCTGGAGCGACGGTATCGCCATGATGAAGGACGCCGGTGCCGAAATCGTCGATATTTCGCTGCCCCACACCAAATATGCGCTGCCCGCCTATTACGTGATCGCCCCGGCGGAGGCGTCTTCAAACCTCGCGCGCTATGATGGGGTACGCTATGGCCACCGCGCCAAGCTGGAACAGGGCGATGGCATCACCGAGATGTATGAAAAGACCCGCGCTGAAGGGTTCGGCCCCGAGGTCCAGCGCCGTGTGATGATCGGCACCTATGTGCTGTCAGCAGGTTTTTATGACGCTTATTATAACCGCGCGCGCCGGGTGCGCACCCTGATTAAGCGCGATTTCGAAACCGTGTTCGACCAGGGCATCGATGCGATCCTGACGCCCGCCACGCCCTCTGCCGCCTTCGGTCTGGGCGAGATGACGGATGCCGATCCGGTGGCGATGTATCTTAACGATGTTTTCACCGTGACGGTGAACCTGGCCGGGCTGCCGGGCATTGCCGTGCCCACGGGGCTGGACAAACAGGGCCTGCCGCTGGGGCTGCAATTGATCGGGCGGCCTTGGGGCGAGGCGGATCTGCTCTGTGCGGCCCATGCGCTGGAATCCGCCGCCGGATTTGTGGCAAAGCCCGCGAAATGGTGGTAATTTAACACCGCTCGACCCCAACCACAGGCAGTTTATCCAATGACACCACGCGCCATCCTCGCAGCTCTTGCACTAACGGCTCTGACCGCTTGCACGGTCCCTATTCCGGATAGCGGCAGCGCGGTCGGTTTTGACAACTCGCTCGAGGAACAGCGCCAGCGTGAAGCGGCACTTGCGCGCAACCCCTTCGCTTTGCCTGACGTCGACACGCAGCCTCTGGGGGCACCGCTGGACGGCTCGCCCGAATCCACGGCGGCAGAAACAACGCGGATATTGAACGAAACGCGCCCCGGTGCAGCGGATACAGCGCCGCTTTCAGGAAGCGCCCGCCCCGTTGAGGCCGCCCCGATCGTGGTTGAAAATCCGGGTATTTCGGACGAAAACGATTTTGACGCGGTTGCCGAGCGCCAGACCATCGAAAGCGACGCGGCACGGATCGCCAATAACAAGGCGCAGTATGAGGTTGTCCAGCCAGAGGCGCTGCCCACGCGCTCCGGTGACAGCCAACCCAATATTGTGTCCTTCGCCCTGGAAACGAAACACCCCAAGGGTCAAAGCGTTTACGCGCGCGCCGGTTTTGGCGGTGAGAGCCGGGCCGAACGCAATTGCGCGGATTATACGTCGTCGGATCAGGCGCAGATTGACTTTCTGGAACGCGGTGGCCCCGTGCGCGACCGTCGCGGGCTTGATCCGGATGGGGATGGATATGCCTGTGGCTGGGACCCAGCGCCGTTTCGCAGGGCCTCGGGGGGTTAGGGCAGGGTGCGCCAGCATCCATCGCCAAACTTCGGACCACGCCGGGACGGCCTGACCCCCTCCATAGTTGTGCTGCATTACACGGCGATGGCCAGCAGCGCGGCGGCGATTGCGCGGCTTTGTGACCCGAAGGCGCAGGTTTCGTCGCATTATGTTATCTGCAGGCGGGGCGAAGCCGTCCAACTGGTGTCTGAGGCGCAACGCGCCTGGCACGCGGGGGCAGGTGAGTGGCGCGGACAAGGCGACATCAACTCCCGCTCCATCGGAATCGAATTGGATAACGCTGGCGATCATCCTTTCCCGGAGCCGCAAATGGCTGCGCTGGAGACGCTGTTGGCGGATATTTTGTCGCGCTGGTCGATCCCGCCGCAAAATGTGATCGGCCATTCGGACATGGCACCGGGGCGCAAAATAGACCCAGGGTCCCGCTTTGACTGGGCACGGCTCGCGCGCCGGAAGTTGGCGGCTCAGGCGGGTGGTGGCAATAGGCACCAACACCCGACAGCGGCGCAGCTTCGGTCCCTCGCTGTGCGTACTGGCTATACCGCCGATGTGGATCACACGACACTGCTCGCCGCAATCCGCTTGCGATTTCGTCCCTTTGCCACGGGACCTCTGGAACCCGAAGACATCGCTGTCCTGGGTCATAATGCTCCTCGGACGTAAGAGCTTTTTCATTGTTCTGAAAATATGCCCTTTTGAGACAGGGCACCTCTCTTCCATTGACCTGCACGGGAATAACGCGCATCAGGTGTCTGCGCGGAAGGCTGGATGGCCGCGGCACCCTTCAACCGGTGTCGAGGAAAGTCCGGACTCCAAAAAGTGACGGTGCCGGGTAACGCCCGGGCAGGGAGCGGCGGGGAAACTCACCGGGAATCTGACGGATAGCGCCACAGAAATGAAACCGCCAAGGGGCAGGTCGGGCAACCGAAACCGCGCCGTGGCAAGGGTGAAACGGTGGGGTAAGAGCCCACCGCGGGGCTGGCAACAGCGCCGGCATGGCAAGCCCCACCGGGAGCAATGCCAAATAGGGATCGCGCGTCGCAAGACAGGGCCACTTTTGCCCCAGCAGGTCCGGGTTGGCAGCTAGAGCTGTCCGGGCAACCGGGTGGCGAGAGGAATGGTCATCGAACCGAAGGTTACTTCGGGGAACAGAATCCGGCTTATAGGCCTTCCGCGTTTATATTCAGGGGCTTGCCGGGTGTGCGTACCCGGCGATGAAGGTGACGGCGGCTGGCTGGCTGGCAGATATTCGGGCGTGATCGGGTAGCCACCAAAATACGCACCGTCCACTTCACCGTTGCCGGACAGAGCGCCAGCGTTCCGCGCGGCCTCTATACTTTCGCGAATCTTGTGCAGCAGAACGAAGGCTGTTTTGTAATAAACACTCAGACCGCGGGACAACTGCAATGCGCTATAGCCCTTTGCGCCATTTATAAAGATTGCGATTGCCGCCGGAATATCACGAACCTGCAACTTGCGGCTGGCAAAAATTGTACCGGACGTGATGCTGAACTGCTTTGCGCAGCTCCTGCACTTGTAAACCTGACGGGCTTTGAGGTCGTAGTGGTCAACGCAGCAACACGCAGGGCAAATCGGCTCCCCTTCGGTTTCGGTCCAGCGGATTTGGCGAAACGCTGTGCGGGCTTTGTCCTCAGACATACGCATGCCGGGCCTCTGGCGTTGCTGGTCTTGCAGTTACTCA
Organism: Roseobacter fucihabitans; assembly: GCF_014337925.2. Lineage (NCBI taxonomy): Bacteria > Pseudomonadati > Pseudomonadota > Alphaproteobacteria > Rhodobacterales > Roseobacteraceae > Roseobacter > Roseobacter fucihabitans. The sequence goes on from NZ_CP143423.1 coordinate 901,612, forward strand.
TACTTATCCCGTTGGCCCGACGCATGGGGATGGAAGAAATCGCAGGAATCCTAAACGGTATCGACCTGCCCTGCCCCCCCGAAACTTCCCTCAGTTTGATGTAGGGTTTGCTCAGCCTTTGAAGGAGCAGACAAATGCGACAGAGTTGTTTTACCGAGGCCCGGATTATCGGGATGATCAAAGAACAGGAAGCTGGGATGCCGACGGCAGAGGTGTGTCGCAGACATGGTCTGAGCCAATGCATCGTTCTGCAAATTCAAAGCAAAATACGGCGGCATGCGTTGCACGGCAGGGTATCGCGCAGCGATGTCCCGAGGGTGAACGTTTCTGACACCCACCGCCTCAAATCGCTGGAGGACAAGAGCGCCAAGCTGAAGCGTCTTCTGGCGGACACGATGCTCAACAACGTCATGTTGAAAGATTTGCTGGGAAAGAACTGACGGTGAGCCATTGATGCGCCATTGGTTCGAGCACGATGGCGAACGCATGTGCGACGGGCTGCGGCACGCAAGGCGATGGGAGATCATGATATCTCGCAACGTCGGGCGTGCAGGCTTGTCCCTCTCACACATGCAAGCATGTGTTGCCCGCCAACGGGTGTCGGCCCCAAGACCATCCGGCGCGACAAACCGCCCACTGCCCGGCAGTCGATACGCAGTATCGATGAGAGGGGCCGGATCGGCGTGCTGTTGGAACGCAAAGGCATGATTATGATACTGTCACCCGGCAGTGCATGTTTACATGCATGAGAGGGCACAAGAAGCTGTATCGTCTCTACACCGAGGAAAAGCTGGGCGTCAGGCGGCGCCGAGGCCGCAAACGAGCGCGAGGATCAGGAATACCGATGCCTGTTGCGTTACGTCCTGGTGAACGCTGATCGCTGGACTTTGTGTCTGACACGTTTGGTGCGTCCATTGCCCGGCAATGCATGTTTACATGCATGAGAGGGGCGCAAGTTCCGTATGTTAGCCATGAACAACGACTGCTGCCGCGAGAACCTGTGCCTCCTCCCGGCAGGTTTGGCTTTGCCAAATCGCCTGCCGGGCAACGGATGGCTGATACCAGTATCACTGGTGCGAGGGTGGCACGCGAGCTTGATGCGCTTGTGCGCGTCTATGGAAAGCCCGCCTGTATCGTCAGTGATAACGGCACGGAATTTACCAGTCGTGCGATCCTGAAACGGGCCGGTGATAACGACGTGGATTGGCATTACATCGACCCGGGCAAGCCGACGCAGAATGCCTTCATCGAAAGCTTCAATGGGAGCCTGCGAGACGAACTGCTGAATGAGGAGATCTTCGACACCTTGGATGATGCCCGTCGAAAGCTGGCCCTCTGGCGATACGATTATAATAACGTCAGACCGCATTCATCGCTGGAGAACCAAACGCCGGCAGAAGCGCGCCGGGCGCTTGAGCAATTTGAGGGCTCCGCGCACGACGCGCTTGCCCAAACCGACGACGACGAGTACGACCGCAAACTCTCGTTATGAATGAGGGAGCCTCGGGGGGGCAGATCATTTCATTACCCTGCTTGCAGGCAAAGCAGGCAGCTAATTGGACAATAACCTTATTTGGTAATTTTGTTCCATAATGCCGGAGTTTTTCGCCGTATCAGTCACCATCGCCTACCGCGCCCTGCAACGCCCGCCAAGCCCAGATGCGGGTAATGTCACTGGGAGGACGACCCCGGCACAGGAGCCGCGCGGCCCTGTGCGATACCATGTTTTATGTGACGAGGTGTGGTCGTTTTTTATCGGTCAACTGATGCGCGCTTCCCGGCGATTGATCAGGATGCCCTGTCAGACCTCGCCTCGGGTGCCAGCAAGATAAAATACTCGATCTGCGCCATCACGTCATCGAACGAGGCACCAAAGGCGAGCGCCTCGGCAAGCTCCGCCATCTGATCAACGGTTCGTGCAACGGGACGGTGACGTCCCTCTCGCCCTTACCCCAGAGCTAGTGCAGCGCGCCCCCAGCCAGATTTCGCGCCTTGACCCTGCGCAGGTGACGCAGCGCCGCAAGCTTGCTCAGAAAGACCAATGCAATAAATTGAGGCAAAGGGCGCGACGTCGGGGCTGCGCAAAACCAAAGCCTGCGGAAGAAACCGCGCCAAAGGTCGGTGCAGATTATGGCTGGCATCCAGATGCTGTCGGTTTCAAGGGGACCCCGAGACCTGCGCGCCACAGCCGCGTGGTTCACACCCTGGATCGCATGGCAAAATGGCCCGGCCAACAAGGGATGCGCTGTTGTCACATCAAAGGGTTGAGGCGCTCTTATCGCGTTCAAATCCTGCCTTTTACGGTTGACTCACCCGTGCATCCGGTTAAAAGCCAAGGTTCAGAAATTATGCGGCCCCTCACCGGAGGAAATCCGCAGCAGGAGAGTTACCATGGCCAAGCCAACCACGATCAAGATTCGTCTGAACTCCTCGGCGGGGACAGGCCATTTCTATGTAACAAAGAAAAACGCCCGCACCATGACCGAAAAAATGGTTGTGCGTAAATATGATCCCGTCGCGCGCAAGCACGTTGAATATAAAGAAGGCAAGATCAAGTAAGATCGCTCTTCTTCACGCTTGGAAAGCCGCGCATCACGTGCGGCTTTTTGCGTTTGGGCGGCACGGTATGTCAGCCCTGAATGCCTATCGCCATGAAAATCACCCTGTCGCGGAATTGCGTCGGAAAACCTGGCGGCGCGTCAACGGATGTGACCCCGGCCTTGCGATAAATGTGATGCGGCACCAATCGCGACATGGTGCCCAACGTTATTCTGCGATGCCCTTGATCCCGCGCGCTCTCGATTAGGGCGGCAACCAGCCGTTCCGCGCGTTTCTGGCCGCGCGGGACATACATGCGCTTGAGCTCGACGCTCCCCTCGCCAATCCGGTGATCTGCGCATCAAGATTGTGAAAGGTCGGCGCATTTTCCGAGCCGGGTTCCCGTGTCAACACCCATACGGTGAAGTCTTTTACCAGCATACCCGCATCGGGAATCTCCGCCGGTGTTTTGATCCGGTGAATATCCGCTCTGGGATCGCCAGCTTTCCAAGATATGTTTCAAAATGAGGACATGGGGAAAATGGTCGCTTAAAGAGGCATAAAAAAAGGCCGGTCCCTTTCGGAGCCGACCTCTTTTGAAATTTGTCGTTCAGACTATTCCTGCTGACCCATGAACATCAGAAGGAACTGGAACATGTTCAGGAAGCTGATGTAGAGGCTCAAAGCGCCGTCATATGCGGCCTTGTCCAACCAGTCCTGATCGCCATGCGAGGCATGCGCCACATATGTGCTCTTGATCTCCTGCGTGTGGAAGGCCGTAAGACCGGCAAAGACCAGAACGCCGATGGCAGAGATTGCAAACATCATCGCTGGCGATTGCAGGAAAATGTTGATGACCATCGCCACCAGAAGGCCGATCACGCCCATCATCAGGAAAGTGCCCATGCCGCTCAGGTCCCGCTTGGTCGTGTAGCCGTAAAGGCTCAGGCTGGCGAAGGCGATTGCCGTCACGACAAAGGTCTGCACGATGGAAAGCGAGGTGAACATGAGAAAGATCGAGCTCATGGACAGGCCGATCAGCGCGGCGAAGCCGAAGAACGCAACCTGCACGGTCCCTGCATTTGCCCGACGCAACAGCGCGCCCCAGCCCAAAAAGATGAACGCAAGCGGTGCGAGCATAATCACCCAGCGCAGCGGCGACGTGTAGATCGCAGCGCCCAGACCGGTCAGCATCGTGCCATTTCCCATTTGCGCGGCAGCCAGCGCGGGATCGGTTGTTGTTGCCAGGCCGGAAATGGCCCAGGCGGCCAGTGCAGTGATCAACATACCCACGGACATTGTGCCGTAGACCTTGTTCATATGGGCGCGCAACCCAACATCAATCTGGGTGGCGCGGGCTCCGGTCGTTGACCGGATTGTATTCACGTCAGCCATTAAGACCTCCAATAAAAACGTTTTTTGATCGCGCCACAGACCTTCTGAGCGCTCTGGTTAGAATATCGGTCTCCAGCGCGGGTATTTCAAGGTTTTTCACTCGGGAATTTGACAGTTTAGAGGATTTTTGAGGTCGAAGACGAAGGACGCTGTCAAACCGATCCGTTTTTTGGCGGTATTACTGGTCGCGCCAGCTCTGTGGGACATCCCAAAACGCGCGCTTGGCTTCGACATCCGCGGCGATATCGGTTACGGCGATGTCCTCCAGCGCCCGCGCATCAAGCCGTGCCAATGCCCGGCGCGAACGCCATAGGCTGAGGAAGGTTGTCAGGCGCAAAGGGCGCGTGGCGGATGTCCGTCGCGAGGATTGAAAAAACTGTTCGATCAGGGCCATTGTCTTTTCCTTTCGTGAAGTGTTGGGTGGTATGCATCAATTTCCTTGATGGGTATGCCAAAGTAGGATTAATACGTAAAACGAATGTTTGTGACGCCAGCCATCAGGAATAATGATATGAGAAATCTCGATATCACGACGTTGCGCTCCTTTGTTGCTGTTGCGGATTCGGGCGGTGTGACACGGGCCGCCGGTTTTCTGCATCTGACGCAATCAGCCGTTTCGATGCAGCTGAAGCGTCTAGAGGAGTTGCTGGGTCTGGCATTGCTGGATCGATCCGGTCGTACCATCGCCTTGACCGCCTCGGGCGAACAACTTCTGGTTTACGCGCGACGTATGGTTGCGCTCAACGATGAGGTTATTGGCCGTCTCACGGATCAGGCCTATGAGGGGGAGATCGTTCTCGGGGTGCCTCACGACATTGTGTACCCTGCAATTCCGCAGGTTCTAAAGCAGTTTCACGCCGCATTTCCGCGCGTCAAAGTACAGTTGGTGTCATCTTATACACGCGCCTTGAAGGAGAAATTCGGACGGGGCGAGTGTGACCTGATCCTGACCACGGAAACGAGCGTTGATCCCGGTGCACAAACGCTGTGCCATAAGCCTCTGCGCTGGATTGGTGCGCCGGGTGGGGCGGCGTGGCGTCAGAAACCGCTCAAACTTGCCTTTGGTCGTCTGTGTACTTTCCGACCGCGCGTGATTGAGGCGCTTGATGCGGCCAATATTGCCTGGGATGTCATTGTCGAAACCGAAAGCGACCGGACCATCGAGGCGACCGTCAGTGCAGATCTTGCGGTTCATACGATGATTGAGGGCACTGAACCGCCGCATCTGGAAAGGATCGAGCACGCTGGCGCGCTTCCAGATCTGGCAATGCAAATGATCAACCTCTATGGCGCACAAACGAAAAAGGGGGTCGTGCATGATACCCTGGCCGATTTTCTGCGCAGGTCTTTTTCAAGCATGGAAACAGCTCGATTGCGGGCAGGATAAAGCGCTTGAAACTGTCATGATGAGTCGGGGTATTTTGCGTCATTTTCGGGTGCGAGTGGCAAGTATCCGCCAATATTCTGCAAATAGGGTCAAAATCCGCCGATGGCTGAATTTGGGCTCTCGCGGTGTGTATTTCTCGAATTTTGGCGGTGTCTTGTAACCGGTGCCAGCTGCTGCATAAGCTCAAAATCAACCTAAAGTGGTATATTTTTCTCAAATTTTTAGCAATTAGTAAAATTTTAGACGGTAAGAATTCATAGGCTGTCATCTTGGTAAAGGCGCTGAAATCCTTGAATAAGCTGCCATCGTTTTGCCGCTTTGAACATAACTCTTATAGGATGGGCACGCGTTTGTTATTGATCGAAACCCGAATTTCACTATTGTTTGGCATCATAAGATTAATTTGTGATCGCGGCTAGGTTGTGGCACTCATTGGGCCTTTCGATAGGTCATTTTTTGACAAGGTAAGCGTAAGGAATATTAGGATGGTACATGTCGTGGATGTTCATGTGGGCAAGCGTATTCGGCAGCGCCGCTGGTTAGTTGGTATGACGCAACAAAAGCTGGCGGAATGTGTCGGCATAAAGTTTCAGCAAATACAGAAGTATGAAACAGGCGCCAACCGCGTAAGTGCCTCCAGGCTTTGGGACATTGCCGATGCGCTTGAGGTTGACGTTGCCTTTTTCTTCGAAGGGCTCAAGACCGACGAGGCGTGTAACACCACCGCCGATTCCATCCCGGCCGATATGATGGGCGACAAGGAAGCCATGGATTTGGTGCGCTCCTATTACGCCATCCCCGAAAACCAACGTCGCCGCCTTTTCGAACTGGCACGGGTTCTGAGCGACGTCGCCTGAGTGCTTTCATCTCGCCGCCACCCGTAACAAGGCTCGAGCCTTGTGGGTTTCGGGGCATAAGACTTGCCAATTTCCTGTACTGCTGGCACGAGTGGCGGATGAACGATTTGAACCGTGAAACCGCCGGCGTGATCGCTGATATTGATGCCACGGCGCAGCGTATGGCGGATGCGGCGCGCCAGGCTATTCTGCCTTATTTCCGGGTTATGAACCTGCATCAGGACAACAAACTGGAGCATGGCTATGATCCGGTAACGCAGGCCGACCGCGCGGCGGAGCAGGCCATGCGCGACATCCTAGCGGCCGAACGCTCAGCGGATGCTATTCTGGGCGAAGAGTTCGGCACCAAATCCGGGACCAGTGGATTGACCTGGGTGCTGGATCCGATTGACGGCACAAGAGGGTTTGTCAGCGGCACGCCGACTTGGGGCGTTTTGATCGCGGTTTCTGATCGCCAGGGTCCATTTTACGGCTTGATTGATCAGCCCTATATCACAGAACGGTTTATCGGTGCTGCGGGACGGGCCGCGATGACTAGCGCCGCAGGCACGCATCCAATAAACACGCGAAGCACGCCCGCGCTGAGCGAGGCCGTCATTTTCACAACCTTCCCGGAAGTCGGCACGCCCCAGGAAGGGGCGGCGTTTCGCGCGGTCGCACAACAATGCAAACTGACGCGATATGGAATGGATTGTTATGCCTACGCCCTCTTGGCCGCCGGTCAGATCGACCTTGTGGTTGAGGCCGGTCTGCAAGCCTATGACATTCAGGCCCCGATCGCGCTTGTTCAGGCAGCGGGCGGTATTGTGACCGACTGGGACGGCGGTCCGGCCCATGAGGGCGGGCGGGCGCTGGCGGCGGCCAACGTCGATATTCATGCTCAGGCGCTCGATCTGTTGCGGGGTACACCAAAATGACATCGCTTTTGTTACGTGGCGCGGCGCAGGTCCTGACAATGGACGATGAGCGGCGCGAATTGAGCGGGGCGGATATCCGGATCGAAAACGGTATCATCGCCGAGGTCGGCATGGGCCTTGAGCACGATGGGCGCGTGATCGACGTGCGCGGCTGCATTGTCACCCCGGGCCTCGTGAACACGCATCATCACCTTTATCAATCGCTGACGCGCGCGGTGCCGGGCGGGCAGGACGCCTTGCTTTTTGGCTGGCTGCAAACGCTTTATCCGATCTGGGCGCGCTTCACGCCGGATCATATGTTTACCTCGGCGCAGGTCGGTCTGGCGGAACTGGCGCTCTCGGGCTGCACCTTGAGCAGTGATCACCTCTATCTTTATCCCAATGGCGCACGTCTCGAAGACACGATCCACGCCGCTGCCGAGATCGGCATCCGGTTTCAACCCACACGCGGTGCCATGAGCATCGGCGTTTCCAAGGGCGGCCTGCCACCGGACGCATTGGTGGAGTCAGAAGCAGCGATTCTGCAAGATTGCATCCGTGTCATCGACGCCTTTCATGATGCCAGTCCCGGCTCGATGTGCCGCGTCGGTGTCGCGCCCTGCTCGCCTTTTTCGGTCAGCCGGGATCTGATGCGCGAGGCCGCTCTGCTGGCGCGCGACAAGGGCGTGATGATGCACACCCATCTGGCGGAGAATGACGAAGACATCGCCTATTCGCTGGAAAAATTCGGCTGCCGCCCGGGGCAATATGCGGAAGGTTTGGGCTGGGTCGGGCCGGATGTCTGGCACGCGCATTGCGTGAAACTCGACGCCGCCGAGATCGCGTTATTTGCGCAGACCGGCACCGGCGTTGCCCATTGCCCCTGCTCCAATTGCCGTCTGGGCAGTGGCATCGCCCCGATCAAGGCGATGCGTGCGGCGGGTGTCTCCGTTGGGCTGGGTGTGGATGGATCGGCCAGCAATGACGCGGGCAACCTCGTGGCCGAAGCGCGCCAGGCGATGTTGTTGCAACGTGTGGCGCAGGGGGCAGACGCGATGAGCGCGCGCATGGCACTCGAGATTGCCACGCGGGGCGGCGCGGATGTGCTGGGACGGCCCGAATGTGGCCGCATTGCGGTCGGGGCGCGGGCTGACATCGCGGTTTGGGACGTGTCGGGGATCGAAGCTGCGGGGAGTTGGGATCCGGCGGCGTTGCTGCTTGCCGGGCCGAGCACCGTGCGCGATCTGATCGTGGAGGGGCGCGAGATTGTGCGGGACGGGCAGATTGTGACGCTTGATATGGGCGCGCTGATTGCGCGCCAGAACCGGATGGCGCACGATCTGCGCGATGGGATGTAGGGGTTTGGGGCGGTTCTGGCCGCGCCCCTGTTGTAAACCCACCCTATGACCGGCGTCTGTTGCCCGCGATCCAGACATCTGCGATGGCGCGATCATCGCCCATCATAATCGTGGGAAAAACGGCTTCCCAGATCGTTTCGGCCTCGTGGCTGCGCTGTGCAATAGCGGGGGTTGAGGCGAGATCGAGGATGGTCAGATCGGCATCATACCCCGCCGCCAATGTTCCAAGATGGTCGTGAAGGTGCAGGCTGCGCGCCGAACCCGCCGTTGCCAGCCAAATGAGTTGCGCCGGGTGCAGGGCCGTGCCGCGCAACTGGGCGATCTCATAGGCGGCAGCCATGGTGCGCAGCATCGAAAACGACGACCCGCCGCCGGTATCCGTGGCCAGCCCCAGGGGGATATGCCGCGCCGCCAACCCGGCCACATCCATCAATCCCGATCCAATGAAACTGTTGGAGGTCGGACAATGCACCAAAGCCGTACCGGTTTCCGCGATCCGGTCAATTTCGCGCGGTTCGAGATGGATGGCGTGACCGAACACCGCGCGCTCCCCGATCAGCCCATGGGCCTCATAGGTGTCCAGATAATCACGCGCCTGCGGGTAAAGCCTGCGCACCCAGTCGATTTCGGTCAATTGTTCGCTCAGATGCGTTTGCATCAGGCATTCGGGATGCTCCGCCCAGAGTGCTCCAAGGGCGACGAGCTGCTCGGGCGTGGAGGTTGGCGAAAACCGGGGTGTGATCGCGTAATGCGCGCGTCCCTTGCCGTGCCAGCGTTCCAGCAGGGATTTACTGTCGTCATAGGCCGATTGCGCGGTATCACAAAGGTCTGCGGGCGCGTTGCGATCCATGCAGGTCTTGCCCGCCACAACCCGCATACCCCGCGCGGCGGCCTGCTCGAAAAACGCCTCGACACTGATGGGATGGATCGTGGCATAGGAACACATCGTCGTGGTGCCATGATCCAGCGCCAGATCCAGATATCGCGCCGCGATTGCGCGGGCATAGGCGGGATCCTCAAAGCGCATTTCCTCGGGAAAGGTATAGCTGTTCAGCCAGTCGATCAGCTGCTTGCCCCAACTGGCGATCATCGCGGTTTGCGGGTAGTGCACATGCGCATCAACAAAGCCGGGACAGATCAGATGCGTGCCGTAATCGACCACCCGCGCGGCTGGATGTTCCTCGCGCAGTGCCGCCGCCGACCCGACGCGCAGAATTTTGCGGTCGTCGATCAAAACGGCACCGGTGGCATTGACCGACACCGCGTCTCCCCAAGGCAGGGTCATCGGGTTTGCATGAGCCTCAAAAGTTTGGCCCAGAAGAAGAGTTTGGTTGTTCATGCCACTTCTTTAGGCGCTTTGCGAGGGGGCGGCAACGGGGGGTAACCAGCGCTCGCGCTGCCATTGTATCCCGTAAGGCGCCCCCTTATGGTCCGGCCTCAAGCAGGGAGGCGCGCAGATGTCTGATCAGACAGCAGAGCTTGAGATGGAGACGGACGAGGATGCCTATCTCCTCGGCCCAAAGGCGATTTCGGCCATTCTCTATGCGGTCGATATTGATGATGCGGCCAAGCTCACGGAGCTGATGGAACCGCTGCATGCGGCGGATATCGCGGATCTTCTGGAGCAGATCAACGCCTATGACCGGTCCCGTCTGATCCGGCTCTATGGGCGTGAATTTGACGGTGAAATCCTGTCAGAACTTGACGAATCCGTGCGCGAGGAAGTGATTGCGGTGCTGACGCCGCAGGTGCTGAGCCAGGCCGTGCGCGATATGGACAGCGATGATGTTGTCGATTTGGTCGAGGACCTGGAGGATCATCAGCAAAGCGCCATTCTGGACGCATTGGAAGATGCCGACCGGCATGCGGTGCAACGCGCATTGGGGTATCCGGAATATTCCGCTGGCCGTCTGATGCAGCGCGAGGTCGTCATGGCCCCCGAACATTGGAGCGTCGGCGAGGCGATTGATCATCTGCGCGCCACGCCCGAAGATGAATTGCCCGATCAGTTCTACCACATCGTGATCGTGGATCCGCGCCTGCATCCGGTGGGCAACGTGACGCTGGGCAAGCTGATGCGCTCCAAGCGCGTCACGAAACTCTGTGATATTACGGAGGAAACCTTTCGCGTCATCCCGGCGGTGCAGGCCGAATCCGATGTGGCCTATGCGTTCAATCAATATCACCTGATTTCCGCCCCCGTGGTGGATGAGGAAGGGCGTCTGATCGGGATCATCACCATTGATGATGCGATGGCGGTGATGGATGAGGAGCACGAAGAGGACATCCTGCGTCTGGCCGGTGTGGGCGAGGGGTCCCTGTCGGACCGGGTGATCGAAACCACCAAGCAACGCCTGCCCTGGCTCGCGGTCAATCTGGTCACGGCCATCGCCGCGAGCCTTGTCATTGCGCAATTCGAAGTGGCGCTTGCCCAGATCGTCGCACTCGCTGTCTTGATGCCGATTGTCGCGTCCATGGGCGGGAATGCGGGCACGCAATCGCTGACCGTGGCGGTGCGCGCGATTGCCACCAAGGACCTGACCGGCGCAAACGTCTGGCGGGTCATCCGGCGCGAGGTCCTGGTGGGGTTGGTAAACGGCGTGATATTCGCCGCGATCATGGGGATTGTCGGCGTCATCTGGTTTGGCTCGCCGGCGCTGGGCTATGTCATCGCGGCGGCTATGGTCATCAACCTTGTCGTTGCCGGGTTGGCTGGAACGGCGATTCCCGTCATTCTGGAACGGGTCGGGGTGGACCCGGCCCTGGCCTCCGGGGCCTTTGTGACGACCGTGACGGATGTGGTTGGTTTTTTCGCCTTTCTGGGTCTTGCGGCTCTGGTGCTGCTATGAGCGATCTGGCGAAGATCAAGGCCGCAGCGCGCAAGGCAGGTTTCGCACGCCGCGCGCTGGCCCATGCCAATGACCCGGGCACCGGTGCGGGGCTTTTATCGGGGCTTTTGGCGGGCCATCGCGGGGTGGCGCTGTCGGGGTATATGCCCATCCGCACCGAAATCGACCCGGTCCCGGCGATGGCCGAGGCTGCCGCCTATGGGCCGGTTGGCATTCCGGTGATCATGGGCGCGGGCAAGCCGCTTAAATTCGCACATTGGGAGCCCGACATGCCGCTGGTGGCCGGGCCATTCGGCGCGCGTATTCCCGAAAATCCGACGTTTTTCGAGCCGGAAATCCTGATTGTACCGCTGGTCGCCTTTGATGCGCAGGGCGGGCGTCTGGGCTATAGCGGCGGGTTCTATGACCGCACGCTGGAGCGTTTGCGCGCCGCGCGCGCCACATTGGCGGTTGGCTTTGCTTACGCTGGGCAAGAAGCCGATCGCCTGCCGCTTGAAGTGACGGACCAGACACTGGATTTTCTGGTGACCGAAAATGAAGTGATGGACCTGCGCGGTGGCAGCACATGAGGGCGAATGCCTCAATCCAAAAAGACCGCATCAGCCGCTGCGCCAAAAGCGGCGTTTTTCTGCGCGCACAGCCCTTAGGGCAAAAATACGCCCCGCATCATGCCCAGATACAACAATTATATGTGACACGCCTCTTGCTCTGAGCGCCGCTGCGCCCTAGGCATCTGGCATGAAAATCTTGTTTCTTGGCGATGTCATGGGGCGGGCCGGACGGCGCGCGATTACGGAAAACCTGCCCCGGTTGCGGGCCGAGTGGAAGCTGGATTTCATCGTCGTGAACGGTGAAAATGCGACCTCCGGCATCGGTCTTTCCGCAGCACATGCCAAAACGCTGCTGGATGTGGGTGTGGATTGTCTGACGCTGGGCGATCATGCCTTTGATCAAAAGGACATGCTGCGTTTCATCGAGCAGGAACCGCGCATCATCCGCCCGCTGAACTTCTCAAAAACCGCACCGGGCAAGGGCGCGCGCCTGTTCACCGCCAAAAACGGGCGCAAGGTTCTGGTGGTTCAGGTCCTGGGGCAAGTCTTCATGAAACGCCCCTTTGACGATCCGTTTTCCGCCATCGAACCGGTGCTGAAAACCCATCCACTTGGCGGCATGGCGCAGGCCGTGATTGTGGATATGCATTGCGAAGCGACCTCCGAAAAAATGGCCATGGGGCATTTTTGTGATGGCCGCGCGAGCCTTGTTGTCGGCACACATACCCATGTGCCCACGGCGGATGCGATGGTTCTGCCCGGCGGGACGGGGTATCTGACGGATGCGGGCATGTGTGGCGATTACAATTCGGTCATCGGCATGGATAAGGGCGAACCTTTACGCCGCTTCATCACCGGCATGCCGCGCGACCGCTTTACGCCCGCCAATGGCACGGCCACGCTCTCCGGCGTCTACGTTGAAACCGATGATCGCACGGGCCGTGCAACCCGCATTGCGATGGTGCGTGACGGGGGGCTGTTGCAGGGCGCGACCCCTTGAGCGCGCCGGACGGGCGCGACACCTTGAGCCCACCGGACCCGCGCAAAGCCTCAAGCGCGCTGACCCGGCGCGATGCCATGATCTGTAGCGCTGTGCTGATCGTCATGGGGGCGGGCTGGGGCATGACGCAACCTTTGGGTAAAATCGCGGTCTCCTCCGGCTACAAGCATTTCGGCCTGATCTTCTGGCAGTTGTTCATCGGGGCGGCGTTGATGGCGCTGATTTGTGCTTTGCGCGGGACGCGCTTACCTCGGGAGCGCAAACAACGTGCCATATGTCTGATGGTGGCCATCATCGGGACAATCATCCCCAACACCACCTCCTATCAGTCGATTGTGCATCTCCCTGCGGGCATCGCGTCCATCCTGCTCTCGATGGTGCCGATGTGGGCTTTTGCGATTGCGCTGGCGATGGGCTTGGATCGGTTTTCAGGACGCAGGGCTTTGGGTCTTTTGCTGGGTCTCTGCGGTGTGTTCCTGATCGCGGTGCCGGGCGCGTCCCTGCTCGATATCGCGGTATTCTGGGTGCTGATCAGCCTCATCAGCGGGCTGTGTTACGGGCTTGAGGGCAATCTGGTGGCCCGGTTCGGGACCGCCGGTATGGACCCGTTTCAGGTGCTTTATGGCGCGTCGCTCATCGGGACAGTGATTATGGCACCGGTGGCGGTCGCCTCCGGGCAATGGATCCCGATTGAGGCCGCCGCGACCCTTGAAGGGCAGGCGCTTATTCTGGCCTCCTTGATCCACGTGATGGTTTACGCGGGCTATGTCTGGATGGTGGGGCGTGCGGGGGCGGTCTTTGCGGTGCAGGTCAGCTATCTGGTCACGGGGTTCGGTGTGCTCTGGGCTAAACTGATCCTGGATGAAGCCTATTCGGGCGGTATTTGGATGGCGCTGCTGTTGATGTTTGCTGGCATGTATCTGGTGCAGCCGCGCCCTAAGGCTGTGCTTGCCCCCGGTTGAGCAATCAGCGACACTGCCTTTCGATCAGACATCAAGCACAGGGTGCACCCCATTGATCTCTCTCATTGACCTGTCACCTACGCTCACCGCCCTCCTGACTTTGAGTGTGGTGGCCATTATGTTCATCCTCTTTGTGCGCGAATCCTATCCGACCGAAGTAGTGGCCATTATGGGGGCCGCCCTGATGTTGTTGCTCGGCGTTTTGCCCTATGATGACGCGCTGGCTGTGCTGTCCAATCCCGCGCCCTGGACCATTGCGGCCATGTTCATGGTGATGGGCGCGCTGGTGCGCACTGGCGCGCTCGAAGTCTTGACGCAGATCGCGGAACGCTATGCAAAAACCCATCCGAAATCGGCGGTCGCAGGCGTCATTCTTTGTGTCATGGGGGCCTCGGCCATCATGAACAACACACCCGTGGTGGTGGTGATGATCCCGGTGGTGGTGCAATTGAGCCAGACCCTGGGCGCAAAGGCCTCCAAATTCCTGATCCCGCTGAGTTATGCGGCGATCATGGGCGGCTCGCTGACGCTGATCGGGACCTCGACAAACCTGCTGGTGGATGGGGTTGCGCGCGGACAGGGGCTGGAACCTTTCACCATCTTCGAGATCATGCCCATCGGTCTGGTGGTCTGCGTCTGGGGCCTTTTGTATATGTCCATCTTTGCGCCGCGCCTGCTGCCGGATCGCGACAGCATGGCCAATATGCTCTCGAACCGCTCCAAGATGAAGTTCTTTACCGAGGCGGTGATCCCCCCCGAAAGCAACCTGGTCGGTCGCGACGTTCTTTCTGTGCAGCTGTTCAAACGCGAAGGCGTGCGGCTCATTGACGTGATCCGGGGCGATGCCTCGCTGCGGCGCAATCTCAAGGACGTGGCCCTTCAGGTCGGGGATCGCGTGGTGCTGCGCACGCAGATGACGGAACTGCTAAGCCTTCAGGCCACCAAAGAGCTCAAACGTGTGGATCAGGTTTCCGCCGTGGAAACCTCGACCGTGGAGGTGCTGATCACACCGGGTTGCCGCATGGTCGGGCGCTTATTGGGCGCGATGCGGTTGCGCCGCCGCTATGGCGTCTATCCGCTGGCCGTGCACCGGCGGAACCAGAACATCGGGCGGCAATTGGATGAGCTGGTGGTAAAAGTCGGCGATACCCTGCTGCTGGAAGGCGCACCGGAGGATATTCAACGGTTGGCGGCGGATATGGATATGGTCGATGTTTCCCAACCCTCCGCGCGCGCGTTTCGCCGCAGCCACGCGCCCATCGCGATCCTGGCGCTTGCAGGCATTGTCATTCTGGCCGCGTTCAACGTCGCCCCCATTTTGCTGCTGGCAGTTCTGGCGGTGGCGTTGGTGCTGGTCACGGGCTGCATTGACGCGGATGAGGCGTTTTCCTTTGTGGACGGACGCCTCCTGGCGCTGATCTTCGCGATGCTGGCGGTGGGGGCCGCCCTGCAACATTCCGGCGCGGTTGCGTTGATCGTGGATGCGGTATCGCCCAGTTTGATGAACATGCCACCCACGGTTGTCGTGCTGGTCGTCTTCGTGATGACCTCGACCTTTACGGAGGTGGTCTCCAACAACGCCGTGGCCGTCATCATGACACCGCTGGCCATCGGCCTTGGTACAGCACTTGGGCTTGATCCGCGCCCGCTCGTGGTGGCCGTGATGATCGCAGCCTCCTGCGCCTTTGCCACGCCCATCGGCTATCAGACCAACACGCTGGTTTATGGTCCGGGCGGATATCGGTTCACCGATTTCATGCGCATCGGCATCCCGCTCAACATCAGCATGGCATTGATTGTATCGCTAATCATCCCGCTGATCTGGCCGCTTTGAAGGGGGATGATAGAGCCCCTCAAGCCGCCGAAAAGGGGTCGGACACGGGCCAGGCAACTCCCGAACCGATGGGCACCGCGCCCCTTTCATTTGCAAATCCCACTTGGTGGCATGACAATCCTCAAAAGGATTACCTATAGTGAAAAACGCGATACTCATTTCGTTCCCATCTCCAAGGAAGGTTTAACATGTTTACAGGATCGATGAATTTTGACCTTGGCGAGGATGTGAATGCGCTGCGCGATATGGTGCACCGCTGGGCGCAGGACCGGGTCAAACCACTGGCATCAGATGTTGATCAGAAGAACGCGTTTCCCCATGAATTATGGGAGGAAATGGGTGAATTGGGGCTTTTGGGCATCACGGTTCCGGAGGCGGATGGGGGTGCCGGGATGGGGTATCTGGCCCATGTTGTGGCGATTGAGGAGATCGCGCGCGCCAGTGCCAGTGTTTCGTTGTCCTACGGCGCGCATTCCAATCTCTGCGTCAACCAGATCAAGATCAATGGCAATGCCGCGCAGAAGGCGAAATACCTGCCTGATTTGCTGTCGGGAAAAAGCGTTGGCGCTCTGGCGATGTCGGAATCGGGTGCGGGCTCGGATGTCGTAGGCATGCAGCTGCGGGCTGAAAAGCGGAATGATCGCTTCGTGCTGAATGGCAGTAAATACTGGATCACAAATGGCGGTGAGGCCACCACGGCGGTTGTTTATGCCAAGACCGACCCGGAGGCGGGCTCAAAGGGCATCACCGCGTTTGTGATCGAAAAATCCATGCCGGGGTTCAGCCAGTCGCCGCATTTTGACAAGCTGGGGATGCGGGGTTCCAACACGGTCGAGCTGGTCTTTGAGGACGTTGAAGTGCCTTATGAGAACATCCTGGGTGATGAGGGCAAGGGGGTGGCTGTGTTGATGTCCGGCCTCGATTATGAACGCGTCGTGTTATCCGGGATCGGGCTTGGCATCATGGCCTCCTGCCTTGATGAAATCATGCCCTATATGGTCGAACGCAAGCAGTTCGGGAAATCGATCGGGACTTTCCAGCTGATGCAGGGCAAGATCGCGGATATGTATACCAAAATGAATTCCGCGCGCGCCTATGTCTATGAGGTCGCAAAGGCTTGTGATCGGGGCGAGGTCACGCGTCAGGATGCGGCGGCTTGCGTGTTATATGCCTCCGAGGAGGCGATGGTCGTTGCGCATCAGGCGGTGCAGGCCATGGGCGGTGCGGGCTTCATGAATGACACCCCCGTTAGCCGCATTTTCCGGGATGCCAAGCTGATGGAAATCGGTGCGGGCACCTCCGAAATCCGTCGGATGCTGATTGGCCGCGAGTTGATGGGGGCGATGGTCTGATGGCGGTTCTGACCTCCGCGATCTCGCCGAACTCCGAGAGCTTTCGTTTCAATCAAGCCGCTCATCGTGCGGCGATGGCTCCGATCCGGGCCGCGGCGGAGCGATCCCTTGAGGGGGGCGGAGAGAAGGCGCGCGAACGCCATCTGAGCCGCGGCAAGATCCTGCCCCGCGAACGCGTTGCGCGATTGCTCGATCCGGGCGCACCGTTTCTGGAAGTCGGTATGTTTGCGGCTCACGGGATGTATGAAAACGCCAGCCCCTCGGCGGGTGTCGTTGCCGGTATCGGCCGGGTGGAGGGCCGCGAGGTGATGGTCATCTGCAATGATGCGACGGTCAAGGGCGGTACTTATTTTCCGATGACGGTCAAGAAACACCTGCGCGCACAGGAGATCGCCGAGCAGAACCATTTGCCCTGCATTTATCTGGTGGATTCGGGTGGGGCCAACCTGCCCAATCAGGATGAGGTCTTTCCCGACCGCGATCATTTCGGGCGTATCTTTTTCAATCAGGCGAATATGTCGGCCAAGGGCATCGCCCAGATCGCGGTGGTCATGGGTTCCTGCACCGCCGGGGGGGCTTACGTGCCGGCGATGTCGGATGTGACCATCATCGTGCGCGATCAGGGCACGATCTTTCTGGCCGGCCCGCCGCTGGTCAAGGCGGCGACGGGCGAGATCGTGAGCGCCGAAGATTTGGGCGGGGGGGATGTTCACACGCGGTTGTCGGGTGTGGCGGATTATCTGGCCAATGATGATCAACATGCGCTGGCTCTGGCGCGACAGGCGGTTGCGAACCTGAATCTGCAAAAACCAAGCCCGCTTGAGATGCGTTCCGTTGAGGCACCGCTTTATGATCCCGACGAAATCCTCGGCGTGGTACCGGCGGATTTGAAAACCCCTTATGATGCCCGCGAGGTCATTGCGCGCATAGTGGATGGCTCGCGGTTTGATGAATTCAAGGCGCGCTATGGCACGACGCTGATTTGTGGTTTTGCCCACATCATGGGGATGCCCGTCGGGATCATCGCCAATAACGGTGTGATCTTTTCCGAGGCGGCGGTGAAGGGCGCGCATTTTGTGGAGCTTTGTTCGCAACGCCAAATCCCGCTCGTGTTCTTGCAGAACATCACCGGCTTCATGGTCGGGCGGGCCTATGAAAACCGTGGGATCGCCAAGGACGGGGCCAAACTGGTGACGGCCGTGGCCACCACCAAGGTGCCCAAGGTTACCATGCTGATCGGGGGGTCTTTTGGGGCGGGAAATTACGGTATGTGCGGGCGCGCCTACAGCCCCCGGTTGCTGTGGACCTGGCCCAACAGCCGCATTTCGGTGATGGGTGGCGCGCAGGCGGCGGGCGTTCTGGCCAGCGTGCGGCGCGACGCGATTGAGCGCAGGGGCGAGACATGGTCCGCCGCCGAGGAGGCCGCGTTCAAGCAACCCACCATCGATCAGTTCGAAGAGCAGGCCCATCCGCTTTATGCCTCCGCGCGGCTTTGGGATGACGGCGTCATTGATCCGCGCAAAACCCGCGAGGTGCTCGCGCTCAGCCTCTCTGCGGCCCTGAATGCGCCAATTGAAGAGACACGTTTCGGCGTGTTCCGGATGTAGGGGAGAGCGCGGTGTTTCATAAAATCCTGATTGCCAATCGCGGTGAGATCGCCTGCCGTGTCATCAGCACGGCGCGCCGGTTGGGCATAAAGACGGTCGCGGTTTATTCGGATGCGGACGCGCATGCAAAACATGTGGCGATGGCGGATGAGGCGGTCCAGATCGGTCCCGCGCCGGTGGCTGAGAGTTACCTCAAGGGAGCGCGGATCATCAAGGCGGCCTTGCAAACGGGCGCGCAGGCGATCCATCCCGGATATGGGTTTCTGTCGGAAAATCCCGATTTCGTACGGGCGGTGGAAGCGGCGGGTCTCATCTTCATCGGCCCATCCGCCAGTGCGATCAAGGCGATGGGGCTGAAGGATGCGGCGAAATCCTTGATGCTTGAGGCCGGGGTTCCGGTTGTGCCGGGCTATCACGGCGAAAACCAGGACCCGGATTTTCTGGCGGATGAAGCCGATAAGATCGGCTACCCCGTCCTGATCAAGGCCCGCGCGGGGGGCGGTGGCAAGGGCATGCGTCTGGTCGAAAAGCCCGCCGCGTTCAAATCGGCGCTGCAGGGCGCGCAGCGCGAGGGGCAGGCCAGTTTCGGCGATCCCGTCTGCCTGATTGAGAAATTCGTGAGCCACCCCCGCCACATCGAAATCCAGGTCTTTGGCGATGCGCATGGCAACGCCATTTCCCTGTTCGAACGGGACTGTTCGCTTCAGCGGCGCCACCAGAAGGTCATCGAGGAGGCCCCGGCCCCGGACATGCCGCAAAAAATCCGCGACGCCATGGGCAAGGCCGCCGTGGAAGCCGCCAAGACCATTGGATATTCGGGCGCAGGCACGGTCGAATTCATCGTGGATGGCTCGGGTCCTTTGCGAGAAGACGGATTTTGGTTCATGGAAATGAACACCCGGTTGCAGGTCGAACACCCGGTTTCCGAAGCCATTACGGGGCTTGATTTCGTTGAGCTGCAATTGCGTGTGGCCTCTGGTGAGCCATTGCCCGTCACGCAGGATGATTTGTCAATTGACGGTTGGGCCTTTGAAGCAAGGGTCTACGCGGAGGATGTGCCCAAGGGGTTCCTGCCCGCCACGGGGAGGCTGGATCATTTGTCCTTCCCGGAGGCTGCTGAATTTTCGCGCGGGGCCATCCGCATCGATAGCGGGGTCCGGCAGGGTGATGACATCTGCCCCTGGTATGATCCGATGATCGCCAAGGTGATTGTGCACGGGCCGACGCGCGGCGCGGCCCTCAATATGCTCAGTGCGGCGCTGGCGCAGTGCCATGTCGCGGGGTCCGTCACCAACCTTGAATTTCTGGGCGCGCTGTCCCGGCACGCGGGTTTCGCCAGGGGAGAGGTCGACACTGGCCTGATCGGGCGTGATCTCGATGCGCTGAGCGCGCAGGCCGCGGCGGAGCCTTACGTGCTGGCGCTGGCGGCATTGGGCGGCTTGGGTTTGCTCGGACCTGCGAAAACCGAGGGCCCTTGGGACCAGCTTATGGGCTGGCGACACTGGGACGATGCGCAGCATTTCAGTGCTCTGGGCGCAGATGAGGATCGCCTGGAGCAGCGCGTGACGATGCGCGATCAGGGGCATTTCCAAGTCGATGGAAACGGGCACTCCGTCACCCTGGAGGTGTCCGCACTGGGCGCAACATCCTACCGTGTTCTCTGCGATGGTGCGGTGTTTTCCGCCGATGTGGTAGTTTTACCCGAAAGGGTCTGGGTCTTTGTGGAGGGGCGCAGTTTCAATTTCAGCCTGCCGGACGCCTTAGCGGATGCGCAAAGTGATCAGACGGGCGGAGATTGCATTATCGCACCGATGCCCGGTCTGGTGAAGGTTGTGTCGGCAACAATCGGGATGACGGTTGCACAGGGTGATCCGCTCTTGATTCTGGAAGCGATGAAGATGGAGCATACGCTCACCGCGCCCCGCGATGGCGTGATCGCTGAAGTGCTGTCGTCAGTCGGCGAGCAGGTCACGGATGGCACTGTCTTGCTGACCCTGGAACCTCAAGATGACTGAGGCCGTATCGATCTCTGATATGAAGCCAAGCGACGGGCTTGATGATGGCAGCAAAGTGACAAGGACGCTGGATAGGGTCTGCTTGAGAGAGACGCTTTGGCGGTATGGGTTTTCTCGGATCGAGATCACGGATTTTATCCGCTCACGGGGTGCTCCCCAGATAAGTGACGCAGCGGAGGTCATCGGTCGGTCCGCAAAGGGTTTCAGGGCCGTGATATTTTGCGATAAATCTCGTTGGATGCCAAGTCACAGGAGCGCCGCATGAGCTATGAAACACTCGATATCAAACTGGATGACCGGGGGGTGGCTTATGCAACGCTGAACGTGCCCGATAAGCGCAATGCATTATCGTCCCAGATGATCGCCGAGCTGACGGATATGGCCCTGAGCCTTGGCGCACAGACTGCAACGCGCGCCATCGTCCTGTGCGGGGCGGGTAAGGTTTTCTGTGCCGGTGGCGATCTGAACTGGATGAAGGCGCAAATTGACGCTGACCGTGAAACCCGAATGCGCGAAGCCCGCAAGCTGGCCGAAATGCTCAACGCGCTCAATGTCATGCCAACGCCGTTGATCGGGCGTATTCACGGCGGCGCATTTGGGGGTGGGGTGGGCATGGCTTGCGTGTGCGACGTCGCAATTGCCGATCAGGCCACCAAGTTCGGGTTGACCGAAACGCGGCTGGGGTTGATCCCGGCAACAATCGGTCCCTATGTTTTGGCCAGAATGGGGGAGGGCAACGCAAGGCGGGTGTTCATGTCCGCCCGCATTTTTGAGGCCGATGAAGCGGCGGAACTTGGCATCATTGCGCGCGCTGTGCCGGGCGACATTCTGGATGAGCAGATCGAAGCCGAAGTCGCGCCCTATCTGAGGGTTGCCCCGCAGGCAGTGGGGGCTGCAAAGGCATTGGCCCGCGCGCTGGGACCGCGCATTGACGCGGAGATCATCAATGAAACGATCCGGCGTCTTGCAGACACATGGGAGGGTGAGGAAGCCGCGCATGGGATCGA
Organism: Roseobacter fucihabitans; assembly: GCF_014337925.2. Lineage (NCBI taxonomy): Bacteria > Pseudomonadati > Pseudomonadota > Alphaproteobacteria > Rhodobacterales > Roseobacteraceae > Roseobacter > Roseobacter fucihabitans. The sequence continues at coordinate 923,220 of NZ_CP143423.1, forward strand.
AACGTTTCTGAAAAAAAGTTCTGCTCGCTGGACTTAGATCAAAAGGCTGAATTTTGGGAACTTGCGCAAAACGGGGACAGGATGTCCGACACGATTGACAGGCGCTTTGCGCAGAAACCGCGCGATCGCACAGGCAACGCCCCCCATAGCCGGATGACCAATCGGACCGTTGCGAAGATATCGAAACGAAATCGACGGCGCCCCCGAACAAAAATTATCACTCCTATTGTCCGAGCGGGACCTCTTACCGGGTCAGTGCTGCGCTGAACCACAAAGGCGCGCTCTTAGGCCAGGTGCTGGCCAATCTGGCGGTAGGCCTGCGACATGGCCAAGCCCACCTGTGGCGCATTTGGTGTCGGATAACGCGACAGACCTGATGGTGCCAAGGGCGATGCCTGATCGCCGGTTTGCGATGGTGGCCGCCAATGGGGCCGCGCGGACGTGCATTTGATGCGGAATTCTCGCCTGATTGAGGTGTTGAAATCGCGGATTGGAGGTTAAGAGGGCAAATGCCGGATTGATATGTCCTCGCTGGCCGGGAAAGGAAAACTGTGGGTTGGTTTTGGAACCAAGCAAGGGTGGCGAGAAACCCTTTGGGCCTGAGAGTGCAAAGATCTGCAGCTTTATTATAACGCGTGAGACGCGGATCCTGACCGGGGCCAGCCCGCAGGTTCGAGACCGGGTCGGGTTTGGCGATTGCGCGGGAAGGTTGCTGGTTGCGTTGAGGACCCCTTTCGCATGAGAATGATTTAACATCGCCCGACCGAATGGGACGACATCCAGGAGACTAAACAATGGCAAAAGCATTCGCATCCCAGGGCGATTTATCCGAGAAGACAATAACCTTTGACGAGATTGGTAAGGACCTCTGGGCTTTCACTGCTGAGGGGGATCCGAACTCTGGTGTGATCATCGGCGATGAGAGCGTGATGATTATCGAGGCGCAGGCCACCCCGCGCCTGGCTCATAAGGTCATCGAAAAACTCCGCACCGTCACCGACAAGCCAATCAGCCATCTTGTACTGACCCATTATCACGCGGTGCGCGTGCTGGGGGCATCGGCTTACGGTGCGGATCAGATCATCATGTCGGATGCAGCCCGCGCGATGGTACTGGAGCGCGGTCAGGAGGATTGGGACAGCGAATTCCAACGCTTCCCGCGCCTGTTTGAGGGCCACGAGAGCATTCCCGGCCTCACATATCCCACCACCACCTTCAGCGACGCCATGACGGTTTATCTCGGCACCCGCCGCGTGGATATCAAACACATCGGCCGCGCCCATACCTCCGGTGACGCGATCATCCACGTGCCTGATGAGAACGTGATGTTCACCGGCGATATCGTTGAGGATCACTCCGCCTGCTATTGCGGGGATGGGTATTTCGCCGATTGGGGGACAACGCTGGACCGGATCGCCGCCTATGATGTGGACGCCATTGCACCCGGACGGGGCGGCGCTTTGATCGGCACGGATGCGGTTGCGCGGGCCATCGCATCAACGCGCGACTTTGTGCACAGCACCTATGCGCCCGCCGCACGGGTGGCGGCAAAGGGCGGCTCGCTCAAGCAAGCATGGGATGCGGTGCGCGAGGCGTGTGATCCGAAATTCAAGGATTACGCCATCTATGAGCATTGCCTGCCCTTCAACGTCTCGCGCGCCTATGACGAGGCCCGCGGGATTGCGTATCCGCGCATCTGGACAGATCAGCGCGATCTTGAAATGTGGGCGGCCCTGCAAGGGTGAGCCGTCTGGGGAGGCGTTCAAAATGGTTGATGTAAGGTATGATATCGCGTTCCGGCTCTACCCTTATGAAAAGGTGGCAGCCCAATCACGACCGGCGCAGCGCCATCCGGTTGTGATCGTCGGCGGTGGTCCGATTGGCATGGCAACGGCGCTTGATCTGGGCCTGAAGGGCACGCCGGTGCTTGTGCTGGATGATCATGAAGGCGTCGGGCAGGGCAGTCGCGCAATTTGCTTTGCAAAACGCACGCTTGAGATTGCCGACCGGTTGGGGGCGGGCGATGCGATGGTCGCCAAGGGCGTTACCTGGAACCTGGGTAAAGTTTTTCATGGTCATGAAAAAGTCTTTGAGTTCGATATGCAACCTGAGGAGGGCCACAAGCGGCCTGCCTTCATCAACCTGCAACAGCCCCATTTTGAGAAATGCCTGGTCGACGCCATCCGCGCCGCACAGGCGGCAGGAGCCCCCATCGAAATCCGTGGCCGCAATGCCGTGACGGGGATGCACCAGAAGCACGGCCATGTATTGTTGGACATTGATACGCCCGACGGTCCTTATCAGATCGAAGCCGATTGGCTCATCGCCTGTGATGGGGCGGGCTCGCCGATCCGTGCCATGATGGATCTGAGCTTTGAGGGGCGGGTGTTTGAGGATAATTTCCTGATCGCGGATGTGAAGATGACGGCGGATTTTCCAGCGGAGCGCTGGTTCTGGTTTCAACCGCCCTTCAAGAACTGCGGTGCCTCTGCCTTGCTGCACAAACAGCCCGATGACATCTGGCGCATCGATTTCCAATTGGGCTGGGATATCGACCGGGAAAAGGAGTTGAAACCCGAAAGCATCCGCGCGCGTGTTGATGCCATGCTGGGTCCGGATGTGGCATATGAACTGGAGTGGACGTCCATCTACACTTTCCAGTGTCGCCGGATGAAAGATTTCCGCCACGGCCGCGTCATTTTTGCTGGTGACAGCGCCCATCAGGTCTCGCCGTTTGGTGCGCGCGGGGCCAATTCCGGGGTTCAGGATGCGGATAACCTTGCCTGGAAACTCGACCTGGTGGTCAAGGGGCTGGCACCGGAAGCCCTGCTGGATAGCTATTCACAGGAACGCGGGTACGGGGCCGACGAAAATATTCGCAATTCGACCCGTTCCACGGATTTCCTGACGCCCAAGAGCGAGATCAGCAAGGTTTTTCGAGATGCGGTACTGGAACTTGCCCGGACCCATGCTTTCGCCCGCCCGCTCGTCAATTCGGGGCGTCTGTCCGTGCCTTGCGTCTATGACGGCTTGTCGCTGAACGGTCCTGATGATCCGGCCCTGCCTGAGCTGACGCGCCCCGGTGCCGCTTGCGTTGATGCGCCGCTTGGCGATGGGTTTTTACTAAATAAACTGGCCGGGGTTTTCACCGTGCTTGCGATCAACACCGCCGCCCCTGCGATCGCAGAGGTCGATGGCATACCCCTCCAGAAGTTGGAAATATCCACTCAAAATGATGATCCAAAAGGGGCGGTTTCGGCCCGTTATCTGGGGGGTGCCACACAGGCCGTCTATTTGATCCGGCCGGATCAGCATGTCTCGGGCCGCTGGCAGTCTGTCGCGGAGCATCAAATAAGATCGGCGTTGCGTCGATCTGTCGGAAGGGACCTTTAGATCATGACCCTCAATCTTGAACCCAACATCACGGATCCCGATGCATTCTATGATGAATTGCTCCAGGCGCATGAGGGTTTGGACAAACCGCAAAGTGATGCGCTGAACGCGCGCCTGATCCTTGTGCTGGCCAATCACATCGGGGATCGCGGCGTGCTGCGCGATGCCTTGCAGGCAGCCAAGGCGGTATGAAGGCGCGCAGCGGTGCGATCCCACCTGCCTAGAGAGGCCATACAAGCAGGATCATGGGGATGCTCACAGCAACGATGAGCACTTCCAGAGGCAAGCCCATCCGCCAATAGTCTCCAAAAGAATACCCGCCCGCAGACAGGATCAACGTGTTGTTCTTGTGGCCAATCGGGGTCAGGAAGGCGCTGGAGGCGGCGACGGCGACGGCCATGAGAAAGGGATCGGGCGAGACGCCGAGCGATTGGGCCATCTGGATGCCGACGGGGGCGGCGACAATCGTGGTGGCGGTGTTGTTAAGCACATCCGACAGGGTCATCGTGACGATCATCAGAACGGTGAGCACCGCCCAGGCCGGCAGCCCGCCCGTCCATGACACGAGCGCGCCCGCGATCAATTCAGTGCCCCCGGAGCTTTCCAGCGCGGCCCCCAGCGGGATCATGGAGCCGAGCAAAACAACCACGGGCCAGTTGATATGATCATAGAGCTCGCCCAGTGGCACAATGCGTGTCAGCACATAGGCCACAACCACCAGACCAAGCGCGATGGGCAGATAAAGCAACCCGATACTGGCGGCCATCACAGCCCCGGCAAACAACCCGATGGCCAGCCACACCTTGCTGTTTTCGGTGACGGCAAGGCCGCGATCTGCGAGCGGCAGGCACCCCAGCCAATCGGCCACATCCGGGCCGGTATCGCGCGGCACCAGCAGCAGCAGGATATCCCCCGTCTTCACCACGGTTTTGCGCAAATGCTTCGTGATCCGCGTGCCTTGGCGTGAAATGCCGAGCAACACGCTGCGTTGACGCCAGGCGAGGCCAATGGCCTGCGCGGTCTTGCCATTGATACGTGCGGTTTCGGTGACGACAACTTCGATGATTTCCACGCCCTCGCCATCCGCACGCAGGGCTTCCTCGCGTTTGGTATCGGTCACGGCCAGATCGAGGGTGGTACGGAATTCATCCAGCGCCTCGGGGGTGGCTTCCAGAACAAGCGCGTCACCCGCTTGCAGGGCGGTGTTGCGGGCCTGCCCATAGCGCCGCTTGCCGTCCCGGATCAGACCCAGAATGGCCACATCCGCCTTATCCGCAGCCTCGCTCAGTTCCAGAACCCGCTTGCCGATCTGTTTGCTTTTTTCAGGGACGGTCAATTCGGCGATATATTGCGAAATATCCTGCGGGTTGGTGTCCTTGTCGTCGCCTTGTGGGATCAGACGCCAACCAATCAGCGCCACGAAAATCAGCCCGGCCAGGGCTGCCGCCCCGCCGACGGGCGCGAAATCAAACATCGCAAAGGGTGCGCCCAGTGCTTCTTCGCGGATCGAGGCGATGATGATGTTGGGCGGTGTCCCGATCAGGGTCGCCATACCCCCAAGGATGGTCGCGAAACTCAAGGGCATCAGGCTGAGCCCCGGTGCGCGACCCGCTTTGCGCGCGGTCTGCATGTCCACCGGCATCAGCAGGGCGACCGCGGCCACATTGTTCATGAAGGCCGACAGCACCGCACCGATGGCCCCCATCAGAGCGATATGCGCACCCAGGCTGCGCGAGGCATCCACCAATGTGCGCGTGATCAGAAACACTGCCCCCGAGCGCACCAAGCCTGCTGAGACGACCAAAACAAGCGCCACTACGAGGGTTGCGGGATGGCCAAAGCCCGAAAACGCCTCCTGTGTTGGGACAACGCCCAATACGACGGCGATCATCAGGGCGCAGAAGGCCACGATATCATATCGAAAACGACCCCACAGCAGCAGCCCGAAAACCGCACCAAACAGGGAAAACAGAATGATTTGTTCAGAAGTCACCGCTCGTTGCTCCAGACGCTTGATTTCACGATTTGTTTTGCCTCAACTGCGTTTATGTCTGATTTGAACTTTATTATCACCAACGGATTTTCCACCGCCCTGGAGGAGGCCTCGAAATTGGGCCCGCGGGCCGCTTCCAGGGCGAAACTGCGGATTTTTGGTCTGATCCGCTATCTGCGCGGGGTTGAACACAGCTGGCGGCGCGCGGATCATCTGCGCTGGAACCATGTCGAACAGGTGCGCCATATCAAGAAAGACTACCCGCCCGCCGAATTCGGTGCCTTTCTGAGCGATATAGAAAACCCCTTTTTATTTCAGTCTGTTGAGGGACTTTCCGATCCCGACCCAGAGGGGTATTTCGCCCGGTTCCGGTCGCGCCGGTTCCAGCTTGCCTGCGTCGTGCTTTACACTGAACGCCCCGACAGGCGTCTGGCGTTCCTGTCGGTGGGTACCTTGACCGATTGCAATCGACGGCTTGGGGGTCTGCATGACGCAAAGCAAGCAAAACAGGTGATTTCACAGGTACGCGCCTTCCCAAAGCCCTAAGGCAGCGGGCGTGCAAACCTTGACAGCAACCGGTATATCGCCTAGATGTTGTCTTGCAAGGCAACAATGTCACGTCCCAAACAGAGTTGGTGATCCATGGCCGATATAAACGTCAATGCAGGCACGACATCCAAATCCGGCAAACGTGCGGCGACGCGCAAACCGGTGCGGACCTCGAAATCTGCTGCAAAACCCTTAGCAGTTCTGGATGAGGCAAGACATGAAGCGGCCTTTGAGGCCCTCAGCCCGGTCGAGAAAAACGCGGTGTTTCGCGATGTGGGAGAGGAATTGGCGCGCACATTGGGCGCACAGGTGGTGGCGCAGATGCTCAATGGTACGCCCATGAGCGGGCGTGAAATTGGCGCGCAACTGGGGTTTGATCACAGCGCCCTGTCGCGCATCGCGCGCGGGGAGTCCAAAACGGGACCGACGCTGTGGAAGGTGTTTGCTCTGGCCGAGGCGCTTGGCTACCGGATTGAGCTCAACGCTGTCAAAAAGTGATTTCTGCTGGGTTGTTATCGGATGCGCTGATCCTTGGACCGGCCATATGGGCGTGCTCTTATCTGCTGCGCTCGCGGTGGTATGAACGCCAGGCGGATCAACTGGCGGCGCAGGGTAGGGATGCGCAAACCCTCCAGTTGAAGCGCGAAGAGGCGCGTTATTTTCAGGATTTTGCTCGGGTGATGCCCAATTGGATGCTGGCGGCGTTGACCATCGGATTAGGCTTGCGGCTGGCCCTGACCGTGGCCGCAATCTGGGGCGCATAGTCAGAGGGGTTGAGCGTGGCGCGACCTGGCGGTAAACAGCGGCAAACTCAACGAATGGGAAGTTCCAATGGCCGGCCACTCAAAATGGGCAAACATCCAGCATCGCAAAGGGCGCCAGGATGCTGTGCGCTCAAAGCTGTTTTCGAAATTCAGCAAGGAAATCACCGTGGCCGCCAAGATGGGTGACCCGGATCCCGACAAGAACCCGCGCCTGCGCCTGGCCATCAAAGAGGCCAAATCTCAATCCATGCCCAAGGATAATATCGACCGCGCGATCAAGAAATCGCAGGCCGGTGACGGGGATGACTACGAGGAAATCCGCTATGAGGGTTATGGCCCTAACGGTGTGGCTGTGATCGTCGAGGCGATGACCGACAACCGCAACCGGACGGCCTCCACCGTGCGCTCCACCTTCACCAAAAATGGCGGCAACCTGGGCGAGACCGGCAGCGTGGGGTTCATGTTTGATCGCAAGGGCGAGGTCACATACAGCGCTGATGTCGGGGATGCGGATACGGTTATGATGGCCGCCATCGAGGCGGGTGCCGAGGACGTGGAGAGCACGGAAGACAGCCATGTGATCTGGTGCGCGGATACCGACCTTAACGAGGTTGCAACGGCGCTGGAGGCGGGATTGGGCGAGTCTGAGAGCACCAAGCTGGTGTGGAAGCCAACGATCACGACCGAGATGGACCTTGAGAGCATGCAAAAGCTGATGAAGCTGATTGACGCGCTGGAAGATGACGACGACGTGCAGCGGGTCACGACGAATTTTGACGCCTCTGATGAGGTCATGGCCGAGTTGTAACGCGGTTGACCCTGGCGGTAAAATGATGCCGTTTACCATCGTCAGCGGGGTGTTTTCGCAAATGAAATGAACATCCGCTGACAGGGCATTGAATTACGCGGCGTTGGTGCGGGCGTCGTTTTGGCCTGCAAATTGAGCCAACCGGCCTGGCGCGACGACGGCGGTAAAAAACGCTGACTGTCTGGGTTTTGGACCTTTGCGCGTTTACCCGGAAATCAAACAGAACGATGGCTTCAACGGGGCGATCCTTTAATTGGATTTGCTCCGCTGCAAAAGGCGCAAGACCGGCGTTTCATTGTCCGGTCGGCGGGGCATCCCGTTTGAGGGATCACGGTGAAGCTTTACGTATTGCGCAGAACGGACGTATAAAGTTCCAATGGCCGTCCCGCCCAGCCGACAGGGTTGTTGGGAAGCCAGATACGGGCAGTCACGTTTTGGAGGAGACGATGTCGGCAACGGATCATATCAGGGAGATCGAAGCGGCGCTGTCTTGTGCACCGGTCGCGCGCGATGCGTTTGTGGTGGAATCCTGGCGGCGTTGTGTGGAGCAGCACGGGCTGGACCCGGCGCGCCCGTCCCCGGCCTATATCGTGCCCGAGACGCAATTGCGCGCGCATCAGGAAAGGGCGCAGCGGCTCACGTCCATCGCGCGCTCGGGCGTGGCGGAACTGTTTCGCCAGGTCGCTGGGCAGAATTATGTGCTGATGCTGACCGATGCTCAGGGCGTCACCGTCGATTTCTTTGGGGATGCGAATTTCGAGGAAGATCTGCGCGCTTCGGGTCTGTTTCTGGGCGCGGATTGGTCGGAGGCACAATCAGGAACAAGCGGGGTTGGCACCTGTTTGGCCACCGGCACCGCCGTGACCGTGCATCAGCAGGACCATTTTGATCCCCATCATATCCCGCTCAGTTGCAGCGCGGCCCCGATCCACGATCTGGACGGAAGCCTTGCGGCGGTTCTGGATGTGTCGCTGCTGCGCTCGCCGCAACCCAAGAGCACACAGGCACTGGCCTTGCATATGGTAACGTCCGCCGCGCGCCGGATCGAGCTCGCCAATCTGATGGCGGGGATGCGCAACAACTGGGTGCTGCGCTTTTCGGCGCGCCCGGAGTTTCTGGAGGTGGACCCGGAGGCGGCCTTGGGGATCGACGATTCGGGCCGTATCATTGCCGGCACGCACCATGCTTTGGCGCTGTTGGCGGGCGCTGAGGGCGCGCCTGTGTTGGGGTGCCCTGTCGGTGATTTCTTTTCCCTGGAGGTCGAGGACCTGCCCGCCTATTCCCGCGCTAGCCCGAGCGAGGAACGGCGTCTGTTCCTGGCCTCGGGTCGTTGCGTTTATGCCCATGCGATTGCGCCCCAGCCCGCCACACGGCCCCGCCCAGTGCCCATGCCGCCGCTGCCCGCGCCCCTTGCGGCCCTGCATGCGGGCGACAGTGCGGTGGCGAAAACCCTGCGCGTTGCGGCCAATCTGGCGCAGACCGATCTGCCGATCTGGATCACCGGCGCGAGTGGCACCGGCAAGGAACGGCTGGCGCGCGCGATCCATAAAGTCCGCGACGAGACCGCCCCCTTTGTCGTGCTGCAATGCGCCGACTTTCCTGAACGTGAATTGGATGACATCCTGTTTGGGGACGGGCGCGGGCAGGGCGGGCTGATCCGGGCGGCGCAATATGGCGTGCTGTTTCTCGATCAGATCGATGAATTACCGCGCAATATCCAGTCCCGGCTGGCGCGGGCCATCGGGGATGATGGCATCCGCCCGGCGCATGGCGGCGCGCCGATTGCCGTGCGGGCCAAGATCATCTCCGCCAGCGTGGTCCCGATTGCGCAGAGCGGGTTGCGCCCGGATTTGCTTTACCGGTTGTCCGGCGCGGCTCTGGCGCTGCCGGCGTTGGGGGAGCGGTCGGATTTTGACGGGCTGGTGGACCGGCTGATCCGGCGCATCACGCTTGCGATGCCCCTGAGCTATCGTTTGAGCGAGGCGGCGCGGGAGGCCCTGCGCGCGCGCATTTGGTCGGGCAATATCCGCGAACTCAAAAACACGCTTCAGGTCGCGGTGGCCATGGCGCAGGAGGGGATCATCGACCTGGACCACCTGCCAGCACCAGTGGTTGCGCCCGCGCGGACGTGTTTGCCGACAGCCCAGGGTGATCTGGAGCAGATGCTGATCCGCTCCGGCTGGAACGTCTCGCGGGTCGCACGCGCGCGCGGTGTGGATCGATCCACGCTGCACCGACAGATGAAACGGGCCGGGCTCAGGCGACCCTGAGCGCGTGCAACACTCTGTTGCACTGCCACAGTTTGCAACAGCTCAAATAGGGTTTTCGACGCGGCAGCGCAGCAAATCTGTGCCCGCCCGATATGCAAAGGCGCTCTCGCGGGCGACGTTTTGATCAAATAGGGAGGAGAGAAAAATGCTTGATGCAACACATGACGCAGAGGTGCAGGGGGTTCTGGACAGTCTCGGGGAGGCGCTGAGCCGCGGTGACGTCGATACCGCCGTCGCATTGTTTCAGAGCGATTCCTATTGGCGCGACCTGGTGTCTTTCACCTGGAACCTGCGCACGATGGAAGGCCCCGACGCCGTGCGGGACATGCTCAACACACAAATGGCGGCGGTCAAACCCGCCAACTGGCAGATCGCGCCGGGCGAGGTGGCCACCCATGATGGCGGTATCACCACCGCCTGGATCACCTTTGAAACCGATGTGTCGCGGGGCTATGGGCTGATCCGCATCAAGGACGGGCTGATCTGGACCTTGTTGACGTCGATGACCGAACTCAAAGGCCATGAGGAGCCACTCGGCTATGAACGCCCGCTGGGAGCCAAGCACGGATCGGGCAAAGGCCGATTGAGCTGGCGCGAGGAGCGCGACAAGGAGATCGCGGAACTTGGCCACACGACGCAGCCCTATACGGTGATCATCGGCGGCGGTCAGGGCGGCATCGCGCTGGGGGCGCGGTTGCGGCAATTGGGCGTGCCCACGATCATCATCGAAAAGAACGAGAAGGCGGGGGACAGCTGGCGCAATCGCTATAAATCGCTCTGCCTGCATGATCCGGTCTGGTATGATCACTTGCCTTACATGCCGTTTCCGCCCAATTGGCCGGTGTTTGCGCCCAAGGATAAGATCGGTGACTGGCTGGAAATGTATACCAAGGTCATGGACCTCAATTACTGGACCCGCACCACCTGTAAATCCGCCAAATTCGACGAGACCACCAAGGAATGGAGCGTTGTGGTGGAGCGCGAGGGTAAGGAAATCACCCTGCGCCCCAAGCAATTGGTCATGGCCACCGGCATGTCGGGCAAGGCCAATGTGCCGAATTTTCCGGGCATGGAGAACTTCAAGGGCGATCAGCATCATTCCTCAAAACACCCCGGACCTGACGCTTACGCTGGCAAAAAGGCCGTGGTGATCGGGTCGAATAATTCCGCCCATGACATCTGTGCCGCCCTCTGGGAAGCGGGGGTGGATGTGACGATGGTGCAGCGCTCGACCACCCATATCGTGCGCTCGGAGCCCTTGATGGAATATGGCCTGGGCGATCTTTATTCCGAACGCGCGGTCGAGGCGGGCATGACCACGCAGAAGGCGGATATGATCTTTGCCTCGCTGCCTTATAAGATCCTGCATGAATTCCAGATTCCGGTCTATGAGAAGATCAAAGAGGTAGATGCGGAGTTCTATGCCGGGCTTGAAAAGGCAGGGTTTCAGCTGGATTGGGGCGCGGATGGCTCCGGTCTGTTCATGAAATACCTGCGCCGTGGGTCGGGCTATTACATCGATGTGGGCGCCAGCCAATTGGTGATTGATGGGTCCATCAAACTCAAGGCGGGACAGGTCGCGGAAATCGTCGAGGACGGTGTGATGTTTGAGGATGGCAGCAAGCTGGAGGCGGATCTGATCGTCTATGCGACCGGATATGGGTCGATGAACGGCTGGATTGCCGATCTGATTGATCAGGACACGGCGGATAAGGTCGGTAAATGTTGGGGCCTCGGCTCGGACACACCCAAGGATCCCGGTCCCTGGGAAGGCGAGCAGCGCAATATGTGGAAGCCGACCCAGCAGGAGGCGCTGTGGATGCACGGCGGCAATCTGCACCAGTCGCGCCATTATTCGCAGTACCTGTCCTTGCAGATCAAGGCCCGGATGGAGGGAATCGCGACGCCGGTTTATGAGCTTCAGGAATCACATCACCTCGGTCGGTGATGTTACGCCCCGGCGGTTCAGGCCGCCGGGGTTTTGCGCGCGGGGAAGGGGCCTAGAGCACCAACCCCAGCAGAACTGGCAGCGATAAAACAGCGAGCAGCGTGGAGACCACCACCAGCCCGGCCACCGCCTGCGCATCCGCCCCGTATTTTTCAGCGATCATATAGCTGGTGACCGCGGCAGGGGCGGCCAATTGCAGCACCAGGATGCCAAAGGCGACATCGGGCAGCGCGAACCAAGTCGCGATGCCCCAAGCCAGACCTGCACAGAGGGCCAGTTTCACCAGCGCGATCCAGAGCGAGCGCCCGAGGTTGTCAGGTGTCAGACGCGCGACCGCCACGCCCAGCGTGATCAGCATCAGCGGGATCGCCATTTGCCCCAGCAGCGACAGCGTATTGGTCACCACAAGTGGCGTTTGCCAGCTTTGCCAGAGGAACAGCGCGCCCAATAGTGTCGCCCCGACCATCGGTTCCTTGAACATCGCCAGCGGTGAATTGGAGCGCGACACCAGCCAGACGCCGACCGTGAAGGCATAGATCGCGGAAACCGCAAAGACCACGACCGCATAGCCCAAGCCCTCGTCCCCATAGGCGAAAAACGCCAGCGGCAGGCCGATATTGCCGGTGTTGCCCATGACGATCGGGGTCAGATAGGTGCGCAAGTCCAACCGCGTGATCACCACCAGCGCCCAAGCCAAAAGCGAGGCGAGCGTATAACCGGCGATCGCGGCGAGGCTGATGCGGGAGAGATCCTCGGCGGGGATTTCGGTCTCCATCAGGGCCACGAAAATCAACGCCGGAACGGCCAGCGTCATAGATAGGCGCGTCACGAATTGAACGCGGTATTCAAAGCCCAGCTTGACCCAGACAAATCCGATGGCGGCGAGCAGGAACACCGGCGCGGTGATTTCGATGACTTTGAGCGTGAGGTCCAAGAGGGTGTGCCTTTTTCGGGGTCACGGGTGTATCGTTGTCCTGCCTAAAGCGAAGGTGAAACCGATCCAACAGGATTATGCGCGTTTCCTGCGTGACCCCTTCAGAACAGCCCTAAATCTGTGTCGTATCGCTGAGTGCTGATGCGTTAAAAGAGGCAGGCCGCTTGCGAGCACGGCGGTTTTATACTCTACGTTACCTCGGGGAATGGATCTGCGTTACATCTCCTTTTGGTGCAGGGTCTTCGGGGGAGTGATGATGATGGCGATCCAATGGGCCCGGCTGGGCCTGCTTGTGCTGCTTGGGCCGATCTATTTCATTTATATCGCTTTTCTGGCCCCGATGTGTCGGGCGCGGGCTGGGTTTCGCGGCTGGTTCTGGCGGAGAGTGAAACGCGCCTGTTCGCGGATGTTGTGGTTGCTCAGCATCCGCTGTGACACAAGCGCCGCGGCGCGTGCGGCTCTGGCGGGCGATGAAAACAGCATAATTGTGGTCAATCATCGCAGCCATCTGGACGGGTTCGCGCTGATGGATGTGATCCCGGATCAGAAATGGTTCACCTTCGGTGGCAAGAAGGAATTGTTCGACTCCTTTCTGCTCAGGCGGGGCTTTGCCGGAGCCGGTCTGGTAGAGATCGACCGAAAGAGTGGTAAACTGGCCTTGGAAACGATGACACGGGCGGTGCAGGAGATGCCCGTACGCCGCTCGCTTTTGCTCTTTCCCGAAGGCACCCGCGCTGGGGGCCGAGAAATGGGCGATTTCAAACCTGGTGCAGTGCTGATCGCGCGAGCAACAGGACGCAGCATCCGGCCTATCGTCATCATGGATGCGGATGATCTTTTGCCGCGCGACAGGGTGCTGCCCAAGGCGGGCGTGATCCGGATCGAAGTGCTTGAGGCGTTCCACTGCGACAGGGCAGACAGCGTGCAAGAGGATGTCAACCGGTTGCACGCAGCCATGCGCTCTGTGTTCGAGGGTACGGTGCCTGGTCTTTAGGGGGTGTTGGCGCGCAACCTGGTCCGGCAAAGCGCGCGGCATCAGCGGGGGCATCGCGCCGGAAAACCGTGATCCCTGCAACGTGTTCCTTTTTGCCCGTGACCCGGTGTCCGCAACCCCGCCGCTCAGAGCAACGGCCCGCCGCGCGGTCATGCTCTCGATGGATGCGCGTGACTGGGGGCTTATCGAGATCAGCTCATGCATGCCCGCGACGGCATTCGCAAAGACCTGTGCCGCACAAAATGCCATGGGAAGCCGCCGTTATGTGCCGCCCGTTGGGATGCAGGAGCCCGGATCAGATGGCGGCGCAGCTGTTGCGCAGTTTGAGGCTGATCGGGCAGTTCACGCGCGTTGTCCTTGTGTGTCCTTCAATCACCGACACCGCCAGAATATCCCCCGCCAGATGCCCTATTTTCTTAGCGGGCAGGCGCACTGTGCTCAGTGCGGGATGCATGTCTTCTGATCCCTTGAAATCCCCAATGCCCATGACCGAAACATCGCGCGGCACATTGAGCCCGATGCTTTGCGCGGCGTAGATCGTTCCCACGGCCAGCACGTCATTGCCACATAGGATCGCCGAAGGCCGATCCGGCCTGCGTAACATGTCGATCGCATGTCGCTTGGCCTCTGACAGGCTATAGGGGCTTTCCACGACCCACTCCGGGCGTAGAGAAATTCCAGCCCTTTCAAGGGTTTGCCTTACACCTGCATGACGACCCGCGCCGCGGTCATTGCCTGCGAGCGGCGGAAACATCAGCCCGATGTCGCGATGCCCGTGGTCCAGCAGGCATTGCGCCGCCAAACGCCCCGCCGCCACGTTATCCGCCCCGACGCAGGACAGGCGCGACGCGGCGTCATAGTTCCAGATCGAAATCGCAGGGGTTCGGTTGCTTTCCAACAGATGATAGGTTTCCTCAGAATGCTCCTGCCCGATCAGCGCGATGCCATCGACCCGGTGTTCCAGGAATTTGCGCGCGCTGGCGTATTCCTTCTCCAGATCATAGCCATGCGGGGCGACCAACATCGAAAACCCATGATCCTCCACCGAGCGGGCAAAAGCCTGCATCAGCTCCGAAAAGATCGCATGATCGATCGTCGGGACGATCAACCCGATGGTGCCCGAGCGGATGCCATGCATCGTTTGCGCCGCCCGGTTGCGGATATAGCCGAGTTTGCGCACAGCCCGGTCGATCCGTTTGCGAGTCGCGGGTTTGACTTTTTGCGGATGGTTGAAGCTGCGCGAGACGGTTGAGATGGAGGTTTTGGCAGCTTTTGCAACAGCGAATATATCGACTTTTTGGTTATTTATATCAGGCATTTATCCAGCCTTTGTGGGTAAAAAATGAAAACATTTGCAAAACTATTTTCATTGATTACCCTAAAACGTCAATCAAATTCGGATGCGACCTGACAAGGGTCAACTCAAGGGAGAGGCACTTGGAGTTCATCTTTTATTTTGGCGATGTTTTCACCCCGGTGAACTTTGCGCTTTTGCTGGTGGGCACCATCGGTGGGTTGATCCTGGGTGCCACGCCGGGCTTGTCGCCGACGATGGCGGTGGCGCTGCTCATTCCCTTTACCTTTCAACTGGAGGCGACACAGGGGCTGATCCTGCTGGGTGCCGCCTATACCTCGACCGTGGCCGGGGGGGCGGTTTCGGCCATTCTGCTCAAGATCCCGGGCGCACCGGCCAATATCGCCACGACGCTGGACGGCCATGCCATGGCGCAAAAGGGGCAGGGGGCCAAGGCCTTGCAACTCTCTTTCCTCTCCTCCGCTGTGGGCGGTGTTTTTGGGGTCCTGCTGCTCATCTTCCTCACACCGGTGCTGGCGCAATGGGCGCTGGCCTTTGGGCCGAGCCATCTCTTTTGGCTGGCGATCTTGGGCGTCACGGTCATCGGGACGCTGGATTCCGCCTCCGTGGTCAAGGGGTTGTTGTCGGGCTGCATTGGGCTGTGGCTGGCCACCATCGGGTTTGACGACATCATGGGCGCGCAACGGTTCATCTTTCACCCCTCCCTGGGCGGTGGCATCAACATCATCGCCGCACTGATCGGCCTGTTTGCCATCCCGCAGGTGATCACGATGTTTGCTAAGGGCCGCCTTCGCGAGGATGCAGAGGTCATCAAGGTCGAAAAACACCCCATCGGCGGGGCCGTGCGGGAATTGATGCGCAGCAAGCGCGCCATGGGCATCGGCACGCTCACCGGGTCGATCATCGGTCTGATCCCCGGTGTGGGCGGCCAGATTGCCGGGCTTGTCGCCTATGACCAGTCCAAGAAATTCAGCCCCGAGCGGGAGAAATTCGGCACCGGCCATCCCGAAGGGCTGATCGCGGCGGAATCGGCCAATAACGCCATGGTCGGCCCCTCGCTGGTGCCCTTGCTGACCCTGTCGATCCCCGGCTCCCCCACGGCGGCGGTGCTGCTGGGCGGCTTGCTGATCCATGGCATCTTCCCCGGCTCGGATCTGTTTGACAACCACCCCGATGTGGCCTGGACCTTCATCAATTCGATGCTGATCGGGCAGGTTCTGATGTGCATCTTCGGCCTCTATGTGGCCGGTCTGGCGGCGCGCATCGCAACCGTACCCCAAAGCGTCATGGCTGCTATCGTGCTGGGGTTGGCCGTTTTCGGCAGCTATTCGGTGCAATCGAGCATGGGGGACGTTTATGTCATGGCGAGCCTTGGTGTGATGATGTATTTTCTCGAACGCTTCGGCTTTTCCGCCGCCCCTTTGGTGCTGGGGCTAATCCTTGGACCCATCGCAGAATCCAATTTCATTCAGGGCAGCATGATCGCCACGGCGACTGACGGGTTGGCCCCTTATTTCTTGGGCGGCGCGCTGAACCTTTTCCTGATCGCGGTGGTCATCGCATCGATCCTCTATTCCATCTACATGGAACTGCGCGCGCGGCGGTATACCTCCAAAGAGGAGATCATGGCATGAGTGATCTCAACCTGCCCCGCGTTCAACATATCATCGGTTCTGGGCTTGTCGCGGCGGTCGGGGTCTGGGTCACCTACGTCAGCTATACCCAGCAACCCTCCGAGGCCTTCCTGTTCCCACGGCTGATCGCCACGGTCTTTGTGATCCTGGCGTTGTGGACCTTTTTCAAGGCTTGCATGGGCTGGACCAAGGTGGGCAATGGAATCACCGTCACGCAGTTCAGGAACCTCGCGCCCGGTCTGATCGTGGCACTGGTCTATATCTTCTGGATGGCCAAGGGGTTGGGGTTTTACACCGCCACCGCAATCGCCTTTTTCATTTTATTGAGCCTTTATGATCCCGCACCTCATACGGCGCTGAAATCATGGCTCAAACGCATCATCATCACGGCTGGTTTCATCGCTGTGATGTACGGTCTTTTCGCGCTGTTATTGAAGGTTTTCACACCGCGCGAAATTCTGTTCTGAACCGCGCCAACGCGGCAGGGACATCATAAGGGAGGAAGAACCATGAAGAGATTACTTGCAGGTGCCGCAGTGGCGCTGATGGGGCTGGGCACGTCCGTTTTGGCGGATGGCCATGCCAATTACCCCGAACGCCCGATCATGATGATGGTCAGCTATGGCGCGGGTGGGGCCACGGATTTTCAGGCGCGCATCGTGACGATGACCGCCGGAAATGAGGACGCGCTCGGGATGCCGGTGGCGATCCTGAATAAGCCGGGCGCGGGGGGGCGTGTCGGTTGGAACTGGCTTGCCTCACAGGCAGAGGCGGATGGCTATACGCTGGGGGCCTATAACGTGCCGCATTTCATTGCCCAATCAATCAAGGGCGGCGTTCAATACAGCACGGAATCTTTTGAGCCAATTGCCAATTGGGGTGCTGATCCAGCGGTTTTGGTTGTTGGTACAGACAGTGAATTCAATACCTTGCAGGACGTTGTTGAATTCGCCAAGGCCAATCCCGGCAAGCTGACCACATCCGGTGCAGGGCTGTTCGTGGGTCACCACATCGCCGCACTTCAGATGGAAAAAGCCGGTGACATGAAAATCGCCTATATCCCCACCAAGGGCGGCGGTGCGGCGGCGATGAAAGCCGTGATTGCGGGCGATGTACTGGCGGGCATCAACAACCTGTCGGATGCTTTTCGCGCGCGCGAGGCAGGCAATGTGAAAATCCTCGCCGTGGCGGATCTGGAGCGCAACGAATTCCTGCCCGATGTGCCCACGATGATGGAAAGTGGCCTCGAAGTGGACAATGCGTCGGTTAATTTTCGCGGTATCATGGTGCCCAAAGGCACACCGCAGGGCATTATCGACAAACTGGCCGAAACCGTGCCCGCGATGTTTGAGAATGGGCGCGTGAGTGGCAAGATGAAAGCGGGCGGCTCGCCGATGCGTGTGATGAACCGCGCGGAGGTCCTTGAGATGTGGGCCGCACGTGAAGTGACACTTAAAGAACTGCTCGCAGGTCTTTGAAAACAAACCCTGCGTTCCGTTTTGAGCGCAGGGTTTTATCCACCAGAAGGATATTGAAAATGAACGTTCAGGACGATCTGTCACAGGTTGATCTCATCATGGCGCGGGCGCGAAAAGCGCAGCTGGCCTATGAGAAAAACGGATCGCAATTGCGCTATGACCGCGCAGCACAAGCCGCTGCCTGGGCGCTCATGGAGCCTGCGCGCAACCGTCATCTGGCGGAACTGGCGGTGCAGACCACCGGCCTTGGCAATGTGGCCGATAAGATCACCAAGAACCACCGCAAGACGCTGGGTCTGATGCGCGACATTTCGCAGGCGAAAACCTTCGGTGTCATCCGCGATGACGCGCAGAGCGGGATTATCGAAATCGCCCGCCCCATGGGTGTGATCGGAGCCGTGGTGCCCTCCACCAACCCGGCAGCTACGCCAGCCAATAACATCATCAATGCGCTCAAATGCGGCAATGCGATTGTGCTTTCGCCCTCGCCCAAGGGCGTGCCGGCCTGTGAAACGCTGATCGCATATATCCACGACGAATTTGACAAGATCGGCGAGGACCACGATCTGGTGCAGATGGTGCCCGGTGCGGGCAGTAAAGAAAAGACCCAACGCTTGCTGGAGATCAGCGATCTGATCGTCGTGACCGGCTCGCAAAATAACGTCAAACGCGCCTATACCTCCGGCACCCCGGCGCTGGCCGTGGGGGCGGGTAATGTCACCGTGATTGTGGATGAGACCTGCGATCTTGCGGCGGCGGCGCAGAAGATCACCGCCTCCAAGACCTTTGATAATGCCACCTCCTGCTCGTCAGAAAATGCGCTGGTTGTGGTGGATGCGATCTATGACGCTTTCGTTTTGGCGCTGGAAAAGGTGGGCGGGGCTTTGATCAAGGATGAGGCCGCCATTGTCGCCAAATTATGGCCTGATGGGCATCTCAACCGCTCCGTCATCGCGCAGGACGCCGATAAGATGATCGCGGCCCTTGGCCTTGAAGGACAAGTCCCGCCGGACACTGAATTCATTGCCGTTGAGACCAGCGGCATCGGTCCCGATCATCCGCTGTCGGGTGAAAAGCTATCGCGTGTCGCGGCGCTCTACCGGGCGCGGGATTTTGATCATGCGGTGCAGATCACCGATCAGATTCTGGCGCATCAGGGGGCGGGTCATTCCGTAGGCTTGCACTCGGCGCATGCGGACCGCGCGTTGCACCTTGGCACCGCCCTGCCGACCTGCCGCGTGATCGTCAACCAGGCGCATTGCTTTGCGACCGGCGGTGCGTTTAACAACGGCATGCCGTTTTCGCTTTCTATGGGCTGCGGGACATGGGGCGGCAATTCCATCGATGATAACGTCCACTGGAAACACTTCCTGCAAACCACCAAGATCATTCGTGAAATCCCGCCTCGCGAGCCAAAGCCCGAGGATATTTTCGCAGACTACTGGAAGGTCGCCGGGCAATGAAATTACGGCGTGATGCGTCCCCCGCCGGAACGGTGCGGGACTGGATTGATGCGCGCGCGGCGCAACGCGGTACGGCCTATGTTTTTGCCGATGGTGCCGCGCCGCTGGATTGGGCGCAGCTACAGCACGAGGCCCGCAGCGTCGCGATGGCGCTGACCGCGCAGGGGGCGCAGAAGGGCGAAAGCGTCGCGATTCTGCATCCCAATGGGCGGGCGGGCGTGCTTGCCGTGTTCGGAGCGCTTTACGGGGGCTTTCGCGCGACGCTGATCAATCTGGCAGCGGGTAAATCCGCGATTTCATATGCGCTGGAGCATTCGGAGGCGAAACTGGCGCTGGTCCATGACAGCGTGGCCGACCTGTTCGAGGCGACGCGCCCGCACACCCTGCGCCGGTTCGATCCCGCAGCGCAGCCCGCCCAAAACGATCTGCATGATCTGGGTGCGGATGACGCGGCGCTGCTCATGTATACCTCCGGTACCACCGGGCGGCCCAAGGGCGTCGTGCATACCCACGCCAGCCTGCTCGCGGGGGGCTGGACCACGGCCATCGCGCATGAATTGACGCCGCAGGATCGCGCGCTTTGTGTCTTGCCGATGTGCCACATCAATGGGCTTTGTGTGACGATGATGGCCCCGCTGGTTTCGGGCGGATCGGTGGCGATGTGCGCCCGGTTTTCGGCTGGACAATTCTGGGACCAGGCGCGCGATTTCAAGGTCACCTGGTTTTCGGTCGTGCCCACGATCATATCGCATCTGTTGCATGGGGATGGTACGCCGGACCCCGACACGCAGGGGCGCTTGCGCTTTGGTCGCTCGGCCTCCGCGCCGCTTGCCCCGGATGTGCAACGCGCCTTTGAAAAGCGATTTGGCGTAGCGATTGTGGAAACCATGGGCTTGACGGAAACGGCGGCGCAGATCCTCTCCAACCCCTTGCCGCCGGGGGTGCGCAAGATCGGTTCGCCGGGCGTGGCATTTGGCAATGAGGTGGAAATCCTCAGCCGGGGGGGGCAGGTTTGCCCAGTGGGCACCGAGGGCGAAATCGCTGTGCGCGGTCCCAATGTCATGGCGGGATACCTCAAGAACCCGGAGGCGACGCGCGAGAGTTTCGCTGGCGCGTGGCTCCTGACCGGTGATTTGGGGCGCAAGGACGTAGATGGGTATCTGTTTGTGACGGGGCGGCTCAAGGAGTTGATCATCAAGGGGGGTGAAAACATCGCCCCGCGTGAGATCGACGAGGCGCTTTATTCGCATGGTGACGTCGTTGAGGCGGCAGCTTTTGCGCGCCCCTGCAAGACCTACGGCGAGCGCATCGAGGCGGCGGTGCGCGTCAAGGAAGGGTCGGGGGTGACGGGGCAGATGCTCGTGGAAATCTGTATCGAGCGTCTGGGCGCGTTCAAATCACCCGAGCAGGTACATTTTCTTGCCGAATTGCCCAAAGGCGCCTCGGGCAAGATCCAACGCATGAAGCTGCCTGATCTGGTGTGACGCAGGTCGCGATTGTGTGCCAGCGTGGGCCGTGGCAGATATGCGGGCATGACACCGATCCTCTATTCCTTTCGTCGCTGTCCCTACGCGATGCGGGCGCGGCTTGCTTTGGCGGCGAGCGACACGGAAGTGGAATTGCGCGAAATCCTGTTACGTGACAAACCTGCCGCTTTCTTGGAGGTGTCGCAAAGCGCTACGGTGCCCTGTCTGGTCACGCAGGATGGCGTGATTGACGAAAGCCTCGACATCATGATCTGGGCCTTGCGCCGGCATGATCCCGATGGGTGGTTGACAATGCCAGAGGCGGGCTTCGATCTGATCCGCGAGGCGGATGGGCCGTTTAAACAGGCGCTGGACCGGAGCAAATATGCCACGAGGTTTCCGCAGGATGATCCGTTGGCCGCGCGTGGGCGCGCCAGTGATTTTATGAAGACGTTGGACGCGCAGATTGGGGAGTGGCTTTTTGAGGGGCCATCACTGGCGGACTATGCGATCCTGCCGTTCGTGCGCCAATTCGCCTTCATTGACAAAGCCTGGTTTGATGCGCAGGACTGGCCCGCTTTGCAACGATGGCTGGACCGGTTTCTCGACTCTGAGCGCTTTGCCGCGATCATGGTGAAATATCCAACATGGGAGGCGGGCGCGTCCGGCGTCCGTTTTCCGTGATTTTCCTTAACGCCTGGTCAGATAATCCAGCACGATCTGATTAAAAAGAAACGGTTTTTCTAGATGCACCGCATGGGCGCAATTGGGCAGAACGGCAAGCTGCGCGTCCGGGATACTAGCCCAGAGCCGTTCGATTTGTGACCAGGGGTAGGTGCGATCACCGTCCCCCCACAGAACGAGGGTTTGCGCCTGTATCGCGGCGAGGTGATCCGCGCCGGACCAGCTTTGCATGGCGTCAAGCCCTCCGGTGAAGGCTTCTGGTGCAGTCTGCTGCGCGATGGTGGCGCAGGCCTCGTATTCCGTCGCCGCTGACCCGTTCAAAAACCACGTGGCGGCAATGCGGCGCGCGGTCTTTGGGATCCCGTCGTCAAGCCCGCGCTGCTTGCTTTCTTCGATGGTCTCGAACCGCCCCGGCAAGACGCCGATTGCGCCGGTGCTATAAAGGATCAGGCGGTCTATGCGGTCTGGCACATGATGGGCCATTTGCTGCACGATCATGCCGCCCATGGAATGTCCTATCAGGTCGAATTGACCGACGCCCTGTGCGTCCAGATGGGCGATGACCCAATCGGCCATATCGGGAATGCTGCTCAGCGCAGGGGCATCGTTATTGCGCCCAAACCCCGGCAGATCGACGGCAATGACGTTGCTGTGCTGCTCGAAGGCTTTGCGTTGCAACTCCCACTGCGCACTCCCACCCATGAAGCCATGGACCAGAACGAGCGGGTTCATTTGCGCTGACCCTGTACGATGCGATCCAGGATCATCGCGCAGAAGAGGATCGCGAAACCGGCCAGGATGCCCTGACCGACGTTGGCGTATTGCAACGCCTCAAGCACGTCTTCGCCCAGACCCTTGGCCCCGATCAGCGAGGCGACAACCACCATGGCGAGTGAGAGCATGATCGTCTGGTTGATCCCGGCGCGGATTGAGGGGCTGGCCAGCGGCAGATCAACCCGCGTGAGCAGATACCATTTGCTGGCCCCGAAGGAGACCGCCGCCTCGCGCACGCTTTCGGGCACGCCGCGCAGGCCAAGCACCGTGAGGCGCACCACAGGCGTGCCGCCAAAGATCATCGTGGTGACAACAGCGGCGGGTTTGCCGGTACCGAAAAACGCAATCACCGGGATCATGAACACAAAGGCGGGCATGGTCTGCATGAAATCCATGATCGGCTGGATGAAGGAATAAAACCGCGGACGGCGCGCGCAGAACATGCCCAGCGGGATGCCGATCAGGATCGACAGGCAGGCCGCCGTGCCAAGCAATGCCAGCGTCGTCATGGCCTTTTCCCAAAAGCCCAGAAGCCCCATGTAGGACAGGAATGCCCCCGACCAGATGGCCATGCGGATGCCCGCCGTTAGCCATGTCAGCAGGATGATCAGGCTGGCAATCACGATCCACGGGGTGCTGACGAAAACCAGTTCCAGCGCGTCGAGGATCATGCGGATCCCATAGGTGATGAGGTCAAAGAGCGCATCGCCATTGGCCACCGCATAAGCAAAGAAGGATTCCACCCAAGCGATGCTGTTGAGGCGGTATTCGGGGTTGGTCGGGAAGTCGGTCAGCAGCGCAAACCGCCCCGGCAGCGCGTAGTGCAGCGTTGCGGCCAGCACGATCAGCACCATAAAGATCGCGCTAAAGACGATCTGTGGCACCGGCAGGCCAGAGCGGATGGTGCGATCCGAAAGCCAGTCGGAGAACCGCGCCTCCAGCGCCCAATTGGCAACCGTCGCCTGCACCGCTTTGACGGCGATCAGAATGGCCAGCCCGGTCAGCGCGATCGAGACGCCCTGTCCGGCCAGAATGTCGGCCTCTGCGCGGATGCCCCCGATGGCGGCCTCCAGCGAGTCCACAGTGCGTTGGTAAACGTCGATTTTATCCGACCCGGTTTCGATGGCGGCGGCAAGCTGTTGTTGTCTCAGCTCCAACGTCCCCTCGATGGAGGCGATGCGGTCGCGCGCATCTGCGGCCAGATCGCCGAACAACCCGCGCGATATCTGCACAAAGGCAAGCGCTTCGATGATCAAAAACGGCAAGGCCCAGGACCACAGGCCGCGCGCACCAAACCAGATCGGCCCAAACAGCCCGGCCATGGCGTTGAAGGTCGCGGTGAAGCGCGCACTGGCCCCGATCTTGTCAAACTGCGCGATATAGTAGTCGGGGTGCGTGCGCACGAAGGTTTCGATGTTCTTCTTGCGCTCGGCGGCATAGGCGCGCGCGCTCTCGCTATCGGTGGCTTCCAGCGGGTTTTGCGTGGCGTCATTCATGACATTTCCGTCCCTTCGACAACTGTGCGCAGGATGTCGGCGCGTGAAATCACGCCGATGTCTTTGCCCTGATCCTCGACCAGGATCGGGCTTTCGTTATCAATCGCGAGGTTGATCAATGTGCTCAGTGTTTCGCCTTCATTCACCCGCGGGGCATCCGCCGCAATGGGTCCACGCTTTTTGATGAACTCCTGAATGTCCTGCATGACCGCATGGGCGCGCACCACCTTGAGGCGCGAAATCCCGGCCACGAATTCGGCCACGTAATCATCAGCGGGGTGCATCACGATTTGCTCGGCGGTGCCGGTCTGGACCAGCTTGCCGTCGCGCATGATGGCGATGCGATCCCCAATGCGCACGGCCTCATCCAGATCGTGGGTGATGAAAATCGTGGTCTTTTTCAGGATCTTGGACAGGCGGATAAACTCATCCTGTAACTGGCGGCGGATCAGCGGATCGAGCGCACTAAACGGTTCATCCATCAGCAACACATCCGGGTTGGCCGCCAGGGCGCGCGCGAGCCCCACACGTTGTTGCATACCGCCTGAGAGTTCATGGGCGAATTTCGCGCCCCAGGCCCCGAGCTCGACGATATCCAGGATCGCAGCGGCCTGGCGCATCCGTTCGTTCTTGCTGATCTGACGGATTTCCAGCGGCATCGCGACGTTGTCGAGCACCGAGCGGTGCGGCATCAGCGCAAAGTTCTGAAACACCATGCCGATCTTGCGGTTGCGAAAGGTCTGCAACTCCTTCGGGCTAAGGCCCATCACATCGACGCCCTCGATCTCGATCTTGCCTGCAGTGGGTTCCAGTAACCGGTTGAAATGGCGCACCAGCGTGGATTTGCCACTGCCTGACAGCCCCATGATGCAGAAGATTTCACCGCGATTGACCGACAGGCTCACATCGGCCACGCCGACGACAGCGTTGTGCTGGGCAAGCACCTCTGCCTTGCTCAGCCCCTCTTCGTGAATGGCGCGCAGGGCGGCTTCGGGATCGGCCCCAAAAATCTTCCAGACGTTTGAAATTTCGATAACGGTGTCATCGCTCATGACGGTCCATCCCTTGGCATATCGCTTGTGGGGAACGGCCGGGCGTTGTTGCGCCCGGCCGTTAAATGAGTTCGATCAGAGACCCAACCAACCGTCAACGCGCTCAGGGTTCGCTTCGACCCATTCGCGAGCAACCTCGGCCGGGTCACGACCATTGCCGCTGATCTCAAAGGCAAAGTTGCTGACGTCATCGGCTGTCAGGGAAAAGCGCTCAAAGAACTCGGCAATGGCCGGTGAGCGGTCTGCCAAAGAGTTGGACCATGCAATTTGTACTTCTTTCAAAGCGTCCTTGGTGGCGACATTGGATTTTTCGTACCAATCCGGGTCATCGGAGGGTTGGACCATGACATATTTTGCTTCATCAAACGTGGGTTCGCTCAGCATTTCAACGTCGAACTGATACCAGATCGCATGCGGTTTATAGCAATAGAACGCATAGCCTTCGCCCTTGGCGATGGAATCCTTGACCCGCGCCGTTTTCACGCTTTCTTCAGCGCGCACCGGCTCGACGAAATCGAGCAAACCATAATCGCGCACCTTGACCTCATTGACGTTGGCCGAGGCCCAACCGGGTGCGCCGATCCACATCTCGCCTTTGCCATTGCCATCGCTGTCCATCAAAGCCGCTACGTCCGGGCGCCCCAGATCGGCGATGTCGGTAATGCTGTTGGCTTTGGCGAAATCCTGGCTGACGCAGAAGCCCTGATTGCCTTGATAGGGGTTGGAGGAGAGCGTCACAGTGCCCGCACCGTCCACGTATTTCTGGGTAAAGCTCTGCTGGTTCGGTAACCAGACATCGGGGTGCACATCAATGTCGCCCTTGCCCTGATCCATCGCCTGAAAGATCGTGGCGTTATTGCCGGGCACCATCTCCGCGGTGCCGCCGATGCGCATCTCAACCACCGCCGCAAGCAGATGCGCGATGGCCTGTGCGCCCGTCCAGGACGGCACGCCGATTTTGACCTCCTCAGAGGCGAAGGCGGGCGCGCTCAGCAGGGCAAGCGCGGTGGTTGCGGATAGAAGGGTCTTTTTCAATGACATGTTGTGTCTCCTTGTTGGTGATTTTTTATTTTTATGTTGTTTGATCGTGCAGATCGCCTTTCTCGCGATCGTCGAAAAGCGCCACGCACCCGCCGGGCTTTCGAGATAGGGCGGTTTTCATACCGGCGAAATCTCTCTGTCGGGTGATGTCCAACATGCTGCCAAGTGCCCTGCCAGAAGGGGCGCAATCAAACGAAATGCCCCTGCTGCGTACACGTGATTTCACGGGCTGTTTCGTAACGTTGCCCGCCAGGCGGTTGACTGACCTGGTAGAATTTCTTTTGGTCGGCAACTGTTTGATCCGGATATCGCCAGAGGGCGTTTCCGATTTGGTCTCGATCACGGGCGTGGTCCTCCAGAAGCACGAGCCATAGCCTGCCATAGGGTCGTAAAGATAAATAGTGCTTTTTGGTTCGGCCAGTCATACATAAAGTATGCCTAAGCAGGAGAATTTGGATGGACTTGAAATGGCTGGATGATGTGTTGGTCTTGCTGGAGGAGGGTAATATGAGCCGCGCGGCAATGCGTCGCCACATCACTCAACCTGCCTTTTCGCGCCGCATCCGTAGCTTTGAGGGGTGGCTGGGCACGGATGTGTTGCAGCGGGGCGCAAATTCAGTGGAGATCAGCCCGGCATTGCACGCGAATGAACCAGAATTGCGCGCTCTGATCGCCCGCATCCGGGATTTGCGCAGCAAGATTGCGCATTTCGATCCGGCCAGTTCAACGGTGTCCCTGGCCGCGCAACATGCGCCGGTGTTTTCGGTCTTTCCCGATATGGCCCTGCACGCACAACAAAAGTTCCCCGCGTTGAAATTCCGTCTGCGACCGGGAAACCTGCGCGATTGTGTGACGATGTTTCTGCGCGGGGATGCCAATATGTTGCTGTGTTACGAATCCGAAACTGTGGGTCCGATGCCCTTTGGCCCCCGCATCCGTCGCGCGATTTGGGGTGATGATTTTCTCGTCCCGGTGATCGGGGGCGCTTTGCGGTCTTCGCTGTGTGATGATGGGACCCTGCCGCGCAACACGCCCGCAATCATCTACCCGGAAAACAGCTATTTTGGGGAGGTGCTTAATGCCTCCGGACGCCCCTTTGCCACACGCGCCTTTTCGGAAAACCCTTTTTGTGAAACTGCTTTCTCAAGTGGCATAAAACAGTTGGTTCTGGCTGGGATGGGTGTGGGATGGCTGCCTCATTCGATGAGTTTCAGCGAAATCGAAAGTGGTGAATTGATTTCGCTGGCCCACCATCTGGGCGAAGAACAGTTGAAAATTGCGCTCTATGCGGATGTGCGTGACGCGGTCGCAATGTCGCTGCTGGAAGTATGGAGCGCGCGGGCGGTCTAAAGAAACCGGATTTGACCAAATAAGGTGTTTGCCACCAGAAATCCGGGGCCTTCCAAGTAAAAACCGATGTAGGATGCCTGAGGTCAAATTCGAACCGCTATAAGGGGTCAATGACCATAGAGTGCCGCATATATGCCGAAAGCGCCCACCGCGATCAGGCTCAGCGCCCAGAGCAGATCGAGGTTGAACCAGGTCTTGGACAGAAACCGCAGCCCCAGCCAGAAATAGATGACCGCCCCGATGATGCCGCCGGCGACGGTCATGGCGAAGCTATGCACAAAGGCAACGGTGAAGGCGGTCAGGATATTGCCCTGCATCAAATCCGCCGCAGCTTTGTGACCGGTATCCGCGTCAATCCCGCACAAGCCTAGAAACAAGGGCACCAGCATCAGGCCCGCCCCATGCGCATTTGCCGCCAGAAAGGACCAGAGCGCCAGACGGGCGGGGTGGATGCGCGCGAGGATTCTTGGATGGCGGCGGTTGATCGTCAGATAGAGCCCCATAGCGATGACAAGCAGCCCCGCGCCGACGCGGATTTCCACCTCCCATTCGACCAGGACAAACATAAGCGAGAAAGGCAACAGGATCGCCAGCATCGCCAGAAAGTGACCAAGCGCGAGCAAACCTAAAGCCTTTGGCAGCGCGCGGTGGCTGCGTTCCATCAAGGCGGCGGAAACGGCCAGTGGCCAGCCCATGCCGGGGTTGAGACCATGATAGAGGCCAGAAAAAATGACGGCCCACCAAAGGGCCGCCACCGAGGTTAATTCACTAACCATTCAGACCGACGGGTAACAAAAACTGTCGGTGGAACAATCGCCCCCTTCAAGCCGGATCTGATGCGCCCGAAGCCCTTTGGGGAAATCGATGTAGAAATCCTTGTCGAGCTCAAACCCACCCTGTGCACCGACGTTCGCCATGACCATCTGGCCACCTTCATCGTTGGGATAGAATTGATCGTCCCACGTGGAATAAAGCGAATTGGTCCAGTAAACCCGTTTCCCATCGCGGCTGATCTCGACCATCTGCGGTCCAAAGGCGAAATCCTTGCCATTGGGGTGTTTATGGTTGGCAACGATCCCGCCTAATTCGACCTTACCCGCCAGAACCGGGTTCATCGGGTCCGTGACATCATATTGGTGCATCTCGCCAAGCCCCCAACAGGCGACATAGAGATATTTGTCATCCAGGCTGAGGTCGATATCCGTGACCAGCGGCGGCACGGCCCCAAACCCTTTCAACAGGTCTGGCAGGTCGTCGGCATCTGCGGGAACGGGATCAATTGTGATGGTCTTTTTAGACTGCCACACGCCATCGTCATCACGCCACCACGTGAAGATCGCGCCTTGCAGGTTGGTGGTGTCCACGACCACGCCGCAGAACCCATAGGATTTGGTCGGATCATGTGCCGGGCGAATTTCCAGCGCCATCTGGTAGTTCTCACCAAAGTCCATGGTCTGGATGTTCTTGCGCGCGCGCAGGTCCCAGAAATGGATTGAGTGGCCGTATTTATTGGACAGAAGGTCTTCGGGCACCACGCCGTTTTCGAACTGCGGCGGCAGGCCCCATTCAGAGCTGACCATATAATTTTGCGGCAGATTCCACCAGAAATCATAGTGTTTGTCCTGCTTGCCGCGATCCATTTCATAGCGCCCGATGACCTCGAAGGTCTCGCAATCCATGATGAAGATGCCGGGGGGGCCATCCGTGCCATCCTCGCCACCGCCGCCAAGGGTGGAGACATAAATGCCTTCCGGGCCGCAGTGGATTGTGTGGGGGCGTGAATAACCGGTTTTGGCGAAAATCTCTTCGGGCTCGATGGTCTTGTGGATCTTGGCTTTCAGCGGATCCTTCACGTCGATAATGTAAATCCGCGAGGACCGGATGCCCGGCACGATCAGATAACGGCGCTCCAGGAACGCGTGACCGGTGAGCGGTGAGAGCGAGGAGGAGCAGGCATTCCAGCCGAAGTGGTGAAATTCATCGCCCTTGTTGGGGACGATCACCTGATGCACGATCTGCCCGTAAGTGTCTGATTTAGGGTTCACATCTACCACGGCGATGCCGTCTGATTGGGTGCCATCCGGGCTGAGCATGACGGTGAATGCATAGTTTTCCACCGGTGCCTGCATGGCGAGTTTGGGTGACGCGTGAAACGTCGGATCTGGCCGTAAGTTCATGGTTTCCTCCCGTTATAAGTCTGTTGGCTCAAGGGTGCGCGGTACTCAGCACCGCCCCCGAGGCATTTTGGCGAGATGCCTCGTGCATCTCTGTTGTGTTGCAGCACTTGAAGGCACCGCCGGGGTGACGCATCAGAATGTCACCGAGTTTGAGTGTGTAGAGATTGCGTTGCTTTTGGCCCAGCGGGGATGATCCCGGCGCAGCTCATGCGTTGATGCGGTGCCATCGATTATGTCGTGTGAGGGCGCGCGCAGCATGAGCCGTATACAATCAGCGGTATCGATCTGCTTATCCTCGTATCGCTCTTGCGCCCTGTCCCGCGTCACGGGGCTGCTTGTGACAGCCGCGATCTTCAACCGCGCAATCAAAGGATCAATCTGCACCAAACACCTCTCTCATGTGACACAGCCTGTTGAGACCCTGCGACCGGTCCGGTCTTAAAGCAAGTTTATTTTGTCGATCTGCCGCGCTACGGCAGGCGTCGCTGCGCGGCAGGGTTGTGCTGGTCGTGCCCTGATCCCCAAGTCTCATCCGGCTTTGCGCGGAATCCTTTGGGTTAGATCTTTGGCGTTAGGCGGCCATTTTGTCCATCGCCTTTCTGTGCGAGAATTCCATCGGGGTCAGGTTTCCCGAGCCTGAATGTGGTCTTTGCCAGTTGTAATCCTCCTGCCATTCTTCGAGCGTTTTGCGAGCATCGCCTAAAGCACCAAACAGCGTTTCGTTGAGGCATTCATCCACTGCCCGGCAGTGCATGTTTACATGCACGAGAGGGGCGCAGCTTGCCGTTGAAGCTTTCAATGAAACCGTTCTGCCGGGGCCTTCCGGGCGCGATGTAGTGCCAGTCAATGCCGGTATCCTGAACCCATTTGAGAGGATCGCCATGCTGGTGAACTCGGTACCGTTGTCCGATACAATCGTCGTTGGCATGCCGCGTTCAGTAATGATCTGATCCAGTTCACGCGCGACCGTTGACCAGACAGCGACGTGTCGGCCACCAGCACCAAGTTCTCGCGGCTGAAGCCATCGACAACTGCCAAAATGCGAAACCGACGTCCATCTGTCAGCGCGTCAGACACGAAATCCAACGACCAATGCTGGTTCGGTCCGTTGGGCAATGCCATTGGCTTCCTCGTTCCCAACGCGCGCTTCCTGCCACCCCTGCGACACACCTGAAGCTTCTCTCTTCACGATAGATGCGCCGCACTTTCTTGTGGTTCACCTCAAAGCCCTCCCGCGCAATCATCACGTGGATGCGGCGGCACCCAAACCGACGTCGTTCACGAGAAACGCGTTTGATTGCATCTCTTAGCTCAGCATCATCGCCTCGGCGCGACAGATGCGCGATTGAAGTCGTTGGTGCGGATATTATTCTACGCTCTTTCATCGGACTATAGGGTTAGTCCCATATATCGCGCGCACCAAATACTTGAAGAGATTCATAGTGCTCGATCGCACTTCACGGACTTAGAAAATGCCGCATTTCAAGACTATTTAATATTTGAAATTTGCGAACTTTTGTCTTCCCGATATGAAAAGACGTCGAATGGTGATATTGACCTAGAAACTTCAAACTTGCTGCTTTCTGCCGCCTTGCTACAGAGCGATCTTCTTTCACACCAACCGGTTGTTCAGGAAATTCTGCGAGATTTGGAAGCTAGGTCTGACATCGGTTATTTTTTCTTCATTACTATTATGTTCATCTACGGAAATGACCCTAATCCTAGTGGCCAGAAAATTGGCGAACTCGCCGATCTAGTCACATGGACACTTGAGAATTCAAAGGCGTCATTTTTTGATGACTGCTCTGCGTATCTGTTACTATGCGATTTCATCAGCTGCCCGTTTGTCGATGCAAAGCTTCGTTGCGATCTTTTCAAGCGGCTCTTCCCTGGTAAATTACTTACTGAAAACGAATTGGGAATTTTGGGCAAGAATATCGGATTTGTTGACTGGAGGGGTGCCCGGACCAGCCACTACTTAAGGCGTAAACGCTTGCAACCTGTGTATCACGCCGTCTAGCATGGTTATGGAAGTGGGATTCTTGCCGAAGATATGTCTGATGAGCACCCTCTTACGACGCTCATCAGACTTTACGTTTAAAGGTGACGAGCCAATATGACGGACCACACACTACTTGAGCGTATCCTGCTTCCACTTGCACCCCCTGCAATAGGAATATGCAAGAAGTTGGCACGATCATCCAAGCAAAATTGAAACTAGTTGTTACCTGTGCGTTCGGTGCCAATGATAAAATAAAGTGTGGCCTAGTCTCTGGATCAGTCGGTAGCTATCCCAAATGCTGCGCGACCCACAAACGGCAGCTTTGGGCCGATTGTGAAGTTTCTTATTTTGAAGTGCTTTCACCAATTGATGAACAACCAAATTAACCTCTACATTCGTATTTTCTGGGTAAGTGGCGTGAGCAATGGCAAGGTCGATTATGAGCATTGGTTCTTTTGAAGAAAAGATATGGGAAGTTCGTCTTGAACTTGTTCTGAACGCTCTTGCTGATACCCAAGAGCCCTTTCTTGAGGCATACTGGCAAGCCAACGGCCGCCCGACACAAATCACGTTTAATGGTCAGAATGAGACCCCATATCCAAGTGAAGACGTTGGCCGCCTGTACGAAGCTGCTGAGTTTGCGAAGCACGATGGTGATCAGGAATACTTTTTACCGCTTCGAACAGCTTTGGATCATGTAAGAGATGTAATGCGTTTACATCCGAGTTTGACCTGCGTTTCGAGCACTGTGTTTGGAGATGATGGTTTGCAGATCGGCATCCTCAATGCACGCTCGTTCACAAGTTTGAGCCGTCTGATAGTGGGACAAATGGCCCGCCGTGATGCGTCTCCTGACAAGCGATTTCGTACTTCTATCATTGAGTTGAATTCACTTTTGCAGCTATCTGGGGGCAGGCAAAGCCACCCACTCTCTAACCGTTTGGATATTGGCTATGACATCGCACTGTTTCACGGTGCTCGTATTTTAGACACGGTCGAGCTTGATGAGGGATATTCATTGGTGCCCTATTCGCGCCTACGCGAGCACGTTGATGACGAATGGTTAGAGGATGTCGCACCTGATCAGCTCCGGCACCGCAACTGGGATTCCATTTGCGCAGTTGTGCATCATTTCCGTTGGAAGCCCGAAATTCGCCCCCCCAACTCCCATAATAATTCATTGGTCAGGAGAATGCCTCCGTCATTCGATGGGAGAGTTTCGGCTTTTGCAAACTTACTCGCCGTATCCACCGGAATGCCACATCGATGGATGATGACGATTGAGGGATGTGTGCCGCGTGCCTCAAGTGACTTGCTTGGGTTGATTCACAATAGCGGCTCTACGCGCAAAGGTCGTTCAACTGGCATTTGTTTGGTCCTTTTCGAGAGCCGCCGATAGTTGACCCCGGGTTGGTCAAGAACGCGCGCCAACACATATTTGAGACAGATGTTGGAGCCTACGCCGAGCTTGCACCTGTAATTCAACGGTTGGCTGAGGCGCTTGGCAGAGATGGGCGATATGCACGCGAAGACAAGGTTCTTGACGTTGCCGTGTCGCTGGAGCGGCTTTTCAAGCCAACTGGCAGGCGCATCAGTTTGGATTTACAAAATGCTGTCGCAGACACTCTTGGCACCAGCGATGAATCAAAATCCCAGTTCAGAGATCAGGTGAAACATTTCTATGATGTACGGTCGGCAATCATTCATGGCCCGGTAGACGCAAAGAAAAAGCAGCTCCTGACAGAAACAGGTGAGGCCTTTCAAAATGGATTTGAATTGGCTCGCGCGTCACTCATGAAAAAACTGAAGACGGAGCTTCTTTGATAGCATTTACTGCAACAAAAGAGACTGAATGGTCGCCCGGTTTCCACAATGCCGTCATTGGGGCAGCCGCAGCGAAAGCTCGCTTTCTCGGCATCACGTCGATGAAGCAAAAATGCTGCACGATGCTCGAACATCAGCTTTCGGGAAGCTGCGCTGCAGTGTCGATGGTCCCGGCAAATGTCCGGTATGGGCCGTTCGTGTCGCTAGCCACAGCCAAGATCGGGCGGATGCTGCGCTGCATCCGATGTCGGCTTGGAGCCGATTGTGTTGAAAAACTCAGTGTTTCGCCGTGAGTGGTCAATTTGCAAGAGTATCGTCCCGCGAATTGGTCATATCGTAAACGATGTTTGTAAAACGGTCGCATACGAGAACGAAGTTCCAAATTTTCAATACGATTTTCCAATCGAAGAGTTTTTCAACACAATCAGCCCAGACCTACATCTTTCTGTTGCGCAGCGAATGGCGGGTTCTGGGAAATGGTAGATTGTAAACTTCACCCAAGGTAATCGATAATGGGACAGTCAGGCATGTGGTCGCCACGGCATGATGTCACCAGATGAGCCAACTCATCATGCAGGGACTGAAGCTCTCGCGGCTTCTCTTCGATCTCTTCCAATCGCTTAGATGCGATCCGTTTCACTTCCGAACTAGTGCGGTCCTGATCTTGATAGAGGCTAAGCAGTTCGCGGCATCCTTCGATGCTGAACCCGAACGCCCGTGATCGTCTGACGAACACCAGTTTACGCACGGTCGCATCATCATAGGTGCGGTATCCTGCACTCGATCGGGACGGCGCTTCGACCAACTTGATGTCGGCGTAATAACGCACAGTTTTGACGGGGAGACCCGCCGCCTTTGATGCAGCAGAGATATTCATAAAACTCACCCTTGACCTTCCAGTTACTGGAGAGATTAGGTTGATGATGAATGAGTTTCAAGTGTGCCATTTGTCATGGATGCCTGCACCCACATAAGGATTTGATACATGCCCAAGGATATCGCCGCCAAAACTGCCACCCTCTATCGGATGGTAATGACCGACCACATGTGTCCCTACGGATTGAAGTCGAAAGACTTGCTGGAACGTCAGGGTTATCAAGTGGATGACCGCCACCTCACCAGCCGTGACAAGGTTGATGCGTTCAAAGCCAAGCATGATGTGAAGACGACGCCACAGGTGTTCATTGATGAAACCCGCATCGGTGGGTTCGATGACCTGAGCACACATCTAGGAAAGGTCCCCAAGTCCAAAGATGCCACGACCTATAAGCCTGTCATTGCTTTATTCACGGTCGCATTGTTGATGGCCATCGCTGTGACTTGGGTGGCGTTGGGTACCGTATTCACGGGGCGGACAGTGGAATGGTTCATCTCGATATCAATGGTGTTGCTGGGTCTGCAAAAGCTGCAAGACGTTGAGCGGTTCGCTACGATGTTCTTGAACTATGATTTGTTGGCACAGCGGTGGGTTCGCTATGGATACGTCTATCCGTTCGTTGAGACAGGGGCGGGTCTGCTCATGATGGCGGGTGTTCTCACATGGTTGTCTGCACCAGCGGCGTTGTTCGTGGCAAGCATCGGTGCTCTCAGTGTGTTCAAGGCGGTCTACGTCGATAAACGCGAGCTTAAATGCGCTTGCGTCGGTGGGGATAGCAAAGTGCCGTTGGGGTTTGTGTCGCTGACCGAAAACCTGATGATGGTTGGCATGGCGGTCTGGATGCTTTCGAAGCTGTGATAACAAATCGTTTGACCCTCCACCTACAGGAAGGCTTAGCGATATCCAAAAGGCGTAAGGGTCAGTGCTTTCAATGAAATCGATTATCGCAATTCAGGTCGGGTCAGACGAAGAATTGAACCAGATACTGGGTTTGGGTTTCTTTGGATTGATGACAATTGGCGCGCATCACCAACAGCATCATGTCATGATCGCGGCGGGGAGATCACCGCATTAACGTTGGATCGGTAGGTTTCAACTGTGATTTAACCATCTGCCAAACTACTGTTAACGAAGCGGACCTTCGTTTAGCTATGGAACGCTTCGATACATTGAGGATTTATTTTATATAATTAAATCAAATACTTAGATTATGGTGGGCGACCCTGGAATCGAACCAGGCGTGCGTCTCCGCGAGGGAGTTACAGTCCCCTGCCACACCTTGCGGCCTGTCGCCCACAACGCTCTTGCATTGCATGAGCGGTGAAGGCGTGATTACAAGCGGTGCCAAGAAGCGTCAAGGTGAAATCAGAACCTTTTTCGCGTGAAAACCGAATGGACCCGAAACATGAAAAAGCCCAAGTGGGTTGTACAAAAAGAGCAGGAC
Organism: Roseobacter fucihabitans; assembly: GCF_014337925.2. NCBI lineage: Bacteria > Pseudomonadati > Pseudomonadota > Alphaproteobacteria > Rhodobacterales > Roseobacteraceae > Roseobacter > Roseobacter fucihabitans. The sequence goes on from NZ_CP143423.1 coordinate 958,950, forward strand.
AGGAAAGCCGAAGGTCGCGAGACGGTTTGGTTGTTTGGCCTGCATGCGGTGCGCGATGCGCTGATGAACCCGAACCGCGAAAAGCTACGCCTGATTGTAACGTTAAATGCCCAGAACAAACTGGCCGATGCGATCGAGCACGCTGCTATCACGCCCGAAATCGTTGATCCGCGCAAATTTTCCGCACCGCTTGATCCCGGATCCGTGCATCAGGGGGTCGCGCTGGAGGTCAAACCGCTCAATTGGGGGCGGCTTGAGGACGTATGCATCGGGCCTGCCTCGCCGCGCGTTGTGTTGCTGGACCGGGTGACGGATCCGCATAATGTGGGGGCTATTCTGCGATCAGCGGAAGTTTTGGGAGCCTCTGCGGTGATCGGCACGCGGCACCATTCTGCGCCCGAAACCGGGGCCTTGGCCAAAAGCGCGAGCGGTGCGCTGGAACGTCAGCCTTACGTGCGGGTGCGCAACCTGGCGGATGCGATCCGCGCGCTTCAGGACATGGGGTATATCGTTCTGGGGCTGGACGGGGAGGCCTCCCAGACCATCGAGGCGGCTGTTGAGGGTCGGCGGGAACGCCCTCTCGCCCTTGTGCTCGGGGCCGAAGGGCCGGGGTTGCGTGAAAAGACAAAGGAAACCGTGGATGCATTGGTGCGCATTGACGCGGCGGGGCAATTTGGCTCGCTGAACGTCTCGAATGCCGCCGCGCTCGCCTTATATGCCAGTAAAGCGCCGGGTGAGAGCGCGGCGCGCTGAGGGGAGCGAGATGGCCTATTCGACGAAAATCGCGACATGCTGTTATTGTGGCACCCGCGCGGCCCTTGTGCTGGGGAGATCCCGGCACGAATTGGCCTGTTCAAGCTGTGGGGCACCCTTGCATGATCTCAAACGGCTACCGCGCGAGCATCCGGGCAAAACCGAATTGGTACGCCCCTCCGCGGTGCGCAGATTTCCCCAAGCGCAAAGCCCATATGCTCCCCACCGGAATGCGCCTGTCAAACGGCGCAAGAAGAAGCGCAAGGGCTTCATGAAGCATCTTCTCGAAGAGGCTTTCGACGTCATCGAGGATATTTTCGATTGACCCCCGGAAATGCCGTCTTTCGGTCAGTTTTTAACTTTTCGTTCACAGAATTGCGAGACAGTCTGGATAAGCACTTCTTCGTGCTTATGTACTTGTCATGTCAGCGGGCCCGGAACGCCTGTTGAACTCATGACTGTCCCTCGTTCCGTACCTTTCAGCGCCCATGCTAATACAGCATCGGGCGCTCTTTTTTTCTGCCGTTCAGGCCTATAGACAGGTCATATGAATTATTCCGACGCTCTGCTCAAAGACATCCTGACGCGCACGCGGCGCATTGCGGTGGTTGGCGTGTCCCTCAACCCGGTCCGCCCGAGTTATTATGTCGCGCGCTATTTGACGCTCAAGGGATTTAATGTCGTGCCTGTGAACCCGGTGCATGAAGGCAAACAGCTGTTTGGCCAGACCGTGCGGGGCGCACTCAGCGATATCGACGGCCCCGTGGATATGGTGGATATTTTCCGCCGTTCCGAGGCCGTGCCGCCCATCGTCGATGAGGCCTTGGCGCAGTTTCCACAGCTGCAAACCCTCTGGATGCAAATCGGGGTTGAACATCCGGAGGCCGCCAGCAAGGCCGAAGCGCGCGGCGTCACCGTCATCCAGAACAGATGCCCCAAGATCGAGTATCAGCGCCTGTTCGGCGAATTGCGCATGGGTGGCTTTGCGACGGGTGTTATTTCGTCGAAACTCTAGGAACGCGCGGCTTTTTCCGCGATGCCGGATTGGGCCTGCCGGCTTTCAAGCTCCGCCAGAACATCCGCGAGCGTCACATCCCGCGCGGCCAGCATGACCATGAGGTGGTAGAGCACATCTGCCGCTTCCGACGTCAGCCCTGCCTTGTCACCCTTCACCGCTTCGATGATGGCCTCAATGGCTTCCTCACCGAATTTTTCGGCGCATTTTTCGGGACCCTTCGCCAAGAGCTGCGCGGTCCAGCTGCTTTTTGGATCCGCGACCTTGCGCGCCTGAATGGTGTCGAAAAGATCGTTCAGTGTCATATCAGCCTCATCGGTATACCGGCGGCGGCCATGTGGTCCTTGGCCTGGCGGATGGTGAAGTCGCCAAAATGAAAAATCGACGCGGCCAGAACCGCCGAGGCACCGCCCTCTGTCACGCCCTCGACCAGATGATCGAGCGTGCCGACCCCGCCAGAGGCGATCACCGGCACATGCACCGCGTCGGAAATGGCGCGTGTGAGCGGCAGGTTGAAACCCGCGCGGGTGCCGTCGCGGTCCATGGAGGTCAGCAGGATTTCACCCGCACCTTTTGCAACGACGGTCCGCGCGAATTCGACCGCGTCAATGCCGGTGGGTTTGCGCCCGCCGTGCGTGAAGATTTCCCATTTGCCGGGGCTGACCGTCTTGGCGTCGATGGCGACCACGATGCATTGGCTGCCGAATTGATCCGCCGCTTGCGCGACAACATCCGGGTTGGCGACGGCTGCCGAGTTGAATGAGACCTTATCCGCGCCCGCCAGCAGCAAAGCGCGCACATCCGCAGGCGTGCGCACGCCACCCCCGACCGTCAGCGGGATGTAGCAATGTTCCGCCGTGCGGGTGACGACATCGAACATGGTCGCGCGGTTTTCATGCGTCGCGGTGATGTCGAGGAAACATAATTCATCCGCACCCGCGGCGTCATAGGCGATGGCGGCATCGACCGGGTCGCCCGCATCGCGCAGATCGACGAAATTCACGCCCTTGACCACGCGGCCATCGGCGACGTCAAGGCAGGGGATGATGCGGGTTTTCAGCATGCCGGACTCATTCCAGGAGAGGGAATTTCTGCCCCGGTTGCGCGCCACGTGCAACACGCCCCAACGCATTTCGCGCGATCAGGATGTGAAACGGCAGAATGACCCTGAGATAGGCGCGCCCGCCGATGTTATGGGGGCGCACCCAAGTGGCCAGATGGATGTAGTTTTGCTCTGCCAGAACGCTCACGCGGAAATCGAGGTGGCGGTCGTTGAAACCGGCAATCACCTCGGTGTCACAGGACGATTCGACCGGAAAGAGGCCCAATTTCTGTTTGGACTCGGGTCCATCCGTCCTCAGGCCAAAGGGCGCGGTGAGCAGATTGCGCAAAGCCACAAGATTTTTCGCCCAGCCCGGAAAATCCACGATGATTTCTGCGGCCTCTGGCGCGTTCAGATCACTGGCAACCTTGTAGCAGTCCAGAAAATCCTGCGCCTTGCGCCGCGCGTGCAGCGGGCTGCTCGATGGCAATGCGCTCTTTGTGACCCGCGCGGGCATATCCATCACTCCTTCAGGGCTGAAAGCGCCGCTTTCAGATCAATCGCCCCATCATAGAGCGCGCGTCCCGAAATTGCGCCATTCAAATCTGCGCCACAATCGCGCAGGGCGATGAGGTCTTGCAGGGAGGAAACCCCCCCCGATGCGATCACCGGGATCGACACCGCGCGGGCAAGCACCGCCGTGGCCTCGATGTTGGGACCGCCCATCGCCCCATCACGCAGGATGTCAGTGTAAATGATTGCGGCTACGCCCGCGTCTTCAAAGGATTTCGCCAGATCGGTGACCTGCACATCGGTTTCAGTTGCCCAGCCTTTGGTGGCAACCAACCCGTTGCGCGCATCAATACCCACCGCGACATGGCCGGGAAAGCGGCGCGCGGCCTGGCGCACCAGATCGGGGTTCTCAACGGCAACCGTACCCAGGATAACGCGGGTGATGCCTTTTTCGAGCCAGGCCTCAATGGTCGCCATATCCCGGATGCCTCCGCCCAATTGCGTCGGCACAAGGCAGGTTTTCAGAATCGCCTCGACCGAAGCCGCATTGACCGGCGCGCCCTCGAATGCCCCGTTCAGATCAACCAGATGCAGCCACGCGCACCCCGCATCCACAAAGGCCTGCGCCTGGGCGGCGGGGTCGTCATTGAACACGGTGGATCGGTCCATATCCCCGTGCACAAGGCGCACAGCCTTGCCGTCTTTGAGGTCAATGGCAGGGTAGAGGATCATCATGGGCTCCTATCTTGGCGAACATTTGACGCTACGCGCGTCATGCACGTTTCATCCATGCTTTGCAACGCGACGCGGGGTCATGATTGTATGGGGGCAAAGGCCGGAGGGGGTCGTGCATAAAGGGGAAGGTGAATAGAGGGGCCAGGTATGGTGCCCGTCCAATGACGCGGTATATCCTGGAAAGATCGCATGAAGGTGTCGGGTGGGTTGATGTATTCCAAACAGGACAGGTAGTGGATAGCGCAATAGCGGTGCCAGACTTGGGGTGCACGGTAAAAAATATCCGCGGGGTTGGTGATCGGCGTTCCGGTTCAACGCTTCATTAACAGGTCTTGTCGTACAAAAGCACTTTCGCCCCTGACCCTCTTGATAGGTGTATCAGGTCTCGTTCATTTGTTATCGCCCTGGTGCACATATGTCTCATCGTCGCAAACCAGCCTCAGAAATAACACCGGAATATGAAGATAGTGGTCTGTTCAAAAGCAAGGTGGGACAGCTCGCCGTCGAGCTGGTGCCGCAAATGTCCAGAAATTCGCGCAACGATCTGGTGGTGCGGGGTTTTGCAAATCGAACCACGGAAATCGAGGTTGCCTTTGCCGGGCGGCGCGTAAAAGAGGCAGGCCCATTGGAGGCGCGCCTCAATGCGCTCATGAATAAACGGATACGCGAGGCGAAGGCTTTGGGTGAAAAGGCACCTGATATTGATCATGTGCGCCTGCCCGTTTTGATTGAAGGGGCCTGGCGACCCAGGTTCAGGCGCGATCAGACCGGATGGGAGACCCGCAGTTACTATTTGTTTGCAGCACGCTGGTCGATCCTGGATAACGAAGGAAATTCAGTCTCATTCGGCTCTCCCCCCCTTGTCGTGATGTCCGGCCAGCCGAAGTCAGACGCGCCAAAGCAGAGCGGGATGCAATGACTATTTTATAGCACCCTGTTTGGCGCAACGCAGATCGCCCCCGGTGCCGTTTCGCTTGGGCCTAGGGGCACCACCGCAGGAAATTGGCGATCATGTGAAGCCCGGCGGATTGGCTTTTTTCGGGATGGAATTGCAAGCCAATCATCGTGCCGGTGCCGATAATGGCCGTGACGTCACCGCCATAATCCACATGCGCCAGACGGTGCGCCGGGTTGGTGACGGCCATCTGATAGCTATGAACGAAATAGGCGTGATCGCCGCTGGCAATGCCATCAAACACCGGGTGCGCCGCGTCCAATATCAGATCGTTCCACCCCATATGCGGGACCTTGAGCCGGGGATCGTCTGGGGAAATCCGCGTTACCTCTCCCTGCACCCAGTCCAAGCCTTGCGTGTCTTCATACTCGCGGCCCCAACTGGCCATCAGTTGCATACCAACGCAGATGCCCATGAAAGGCCGTCCCTTGGTTTCAACCGCCTCGATCATCGCGGCATAAAGGCCGGAATGCCCCTTCAACGCCGCCATACAGGCCGGAAAAGCGCCATCGCCGGGCAGCACAATACGGTCGGCGCGCGCTACGACATCGGCGTCCCCCGTCACGATGATGTCACCGCCGCCCGTCTCGCGTGCCATGCGCTCGAACGCCTTATGTGCCGAATGCAGGTTGCCGCTCTCATAATCGATGATGGCTGTGAGCACGTCAGAGCGCGCCTTTGGTCGAGGGGATCGCATCCGCCTTGCGCGGGTCCACCTCAACGGCATCCCGCAGCGCGCGCGCGACCGATTTAAAGGTGGCTTCGGCGATATGATGGCTGTTGAGCCCGTGGAGCAGATCGACATGCAGGGTGATCCCGCCATGCGTGCTGAGCGCCTGAAAGAATTCGCGCACCAGTTCGGTGTCGAAATTGCCGATTTTAGCGCTCGGCACATCAACGTTCCAGATCAGGAACGGGCGGGCGGATAAATCAAGTGCTGTGCGCACCAGCGCGTCATCCATCGGCAGCAGGCACGCGCCATACCGACGGATCCCGCGTTTATCGCCAAGAGCTGCGGCCAGCGCCTGACCCAGCGCGATGCCTGTATCCTCAACCGTGTGGTGGTCATCAATGTGCAGATCCCCCTTGGCCCGCACGCTCATGTCAATCAGCGAATGGCGCGCCAACTGGTCCAGCATATGATCAAAGAAACCAACGCCGGTCTGGTTGTCGTAACTGCCGGTACCTTCGAGATTGACACGCACGGTGATCTCGGTTTCCGCCGTGGATCGCGTCAGGGAATGGCTGCGCATGGGGGACTCCTGCCCAATAGAATTGCGCGCCTTTATAACAGCCACGGCGCGCAGGCCAAGATGCCACATTCGGGATTGCGGCTTGCGTGCTCTATATGTCAGCTTGGGGCAGGGCGGTTTGCCCGGTCAAGGAGACTTCATGAGCACCTGCGTCTTTATCCAGATCCGCTGCACACCCGGCTCAACTTACCGCGTAGCAGAAGAAATTGCGCTGCGCGAAATCCACTCGGAACTCTATTCCACCAGCGGCGATTTCGACCTTCTGATGAAGGTCTATATTCCCAAGGACGCCGATGTGGGCAAATATATCAATGACCGTCTGCTTGACATCAACGGGATTGAACGGTCGCTCACAACGATGACGTTCAAAGTCTTTTGAGGGTCCTATTGTGCGCCTGGATGATAGCGGCCTATGCGCTGGCAGCGCCCGTAATGGCACAAGAAAAGATTTATGAAGGCGAGGAGGCGGCTGCGCTGCGCTGTGCCAATGCGATTGCGCTCACGGCCGTTGCGCTGGAATCGACGGGCCGTATCGGGTCGACGGAAAAGCAGGTCATGCTTGATATCACCCTGCGCATTCTGGTCGAACACGTCAGTGGGACATGGGCGCAGAAGAAGGCCGCCTTGGGCGTGGTGCGAGACCGCCGTGACCTGGAGCAGACCTTTGAGGATTTCGAACGCTACGCCAATCAATGCCTGCGCCAGTTCCCGATCAATTGACCGGCGAGTGTCCTGGTTTGTGGGTCGGCTCTTGCGTGCAAAACGCAAACAAGCGCGGATCATCCCAGTCAGAGAATTTCAGATCAGGATCCGGGACGGGCAACGGTGTATTCAGGTATCCTTCTGTGAATAAACCGAATTTTATTCCCGCCCGTGCCGCCGTTAAATGATCCACAGCACTGTCACCGATGTAAACGGCACCACTGGCCTCAACGCCCAGCATGTCACAGCACGCCTGCAACGGGGCCGGGTCAGGCTTTTTCGCCCGATCAGGTTCGGCCCCCAGGATCACATCGAAATAACCCGCAAGATCCAGTGCTGCACAGATGTCACGCGCCGGCGCAGTGGGTTTGTTGGTGCACAGCCCCATGATGATACCACGCTGTTTCAGCCCCTCCAGAAAGGCCACGACACCGGGGTAGGGGCGCGTCAAATCCACGCTATGGGTTTCGTAATACGCCAGAAAATGCACCAGCGTTTCCTGCTGTAATTCCGGGGGTGCCGAACCCGTCGCCACCAGCGCGCGCGCTACCAGTTTTTCCACACCATTGCCGATAAAGGAGACAACAGTGCCCAGATCGAGCGGTGGTCTGCCGACAAGGCCCAGGGCGTGGTTGGTCGCCGCTTGCAGGTCAGGTGCGCTGTGGATCAGCGTGCCGTCGAGGTCGAAAATGATGGTGTTTGTTCGGGTCATACCGGTGATTAAACCGCGCTTTGAAAAATGACCATTGCCGCTTGCGAAAAAGATCAGCCGGGGCGCGCCTTGAACACCACTGGCAATGCGTCATTTCAGGGCGTCGCAAAAGCCGCGTGAAGATAGGCGCGCATGAGCAAGCTGGCCTTGTCCTGCATGTCCCTGCGCCAAACCGCATGGGTGATCACGGGGTCATGCGCCTCCATGATGGGCCGCGTGACGATGCGCAGGTCCGCACGCACCTGCGCGTTATCGGCCTGGATTGTGACGCCCATACCGCAGGCGACAAGCCCGATGATGCTGAGCGTGTCGGGGCCGGTTTGGACGACATTGGGCTCAAAACCTGCCTGGCGGCATAACCTGTTAAGATGGCGATGAAAGACCACCCAGCGATCCACCGACCCGGTCACAAAAGGCGTATCCTTGAGGGCCGAAACTGGAATCACCGCGCGCATACTCAGCGGATGGGCACGCGGCAAGAGCACCACAAGCGGGTCGCTCTGAACGGGTATCTTCCCGCGTTCAGGATGTTGCTATCGTGATTCGATGTGCCACCAACACGATTTGCTGACATCACCCCTGAAGAGGCGTCGTTCCATTCAGATGGGCGGTCTGCGCGGGGGAGCAACATCGGCCCCGCAAAGTAACTGCGATGATCGAAAGAAAAGGTATTTTTCAGCGACAAACACGTCCGAAAGAGGTGACAAAATTCCATCAGAGGGGCTGCAGTATAACATCAGTGTTTGAATGCAAATAGTTAAATATGAATGATTTGATCGCGCAACAATTCGCATTCGTTTTAGCGAAAAGTCCCCAGAAATTCCTGATACATGGAGATGCCGATCTGATGTCATATGACATCGGATTAGGTCGCTTCCCTGCTGCCTGCGCCGGCAGGTTAACCTGCACGCGACGACATGTATCTGAAAACGAATTGGGGCGGAAGTTCATTTTCCGTCAAAATTTCAATCTTGCACCAAGCATTTCATACTGCCCACACCATAAAAGCAGAAGAACCGCCCGAAGGCGGTTCTATCTAATAAATTGGGTATTTTGGCGAATTTGGAGCGGGCGAGGCGATTCGAACGCCCGACCCTAACCTTGGCAAGGTTATGCTCTACCCCTGAGCTACGCCCGCTTCCTTGGGTGAGCCGTGAAATAGCGGTGCTGCCGGTTCCCTGCAAGGGAAAAAACCAAAAACTGCCAAAAATCTTTGCATGAGTATCTGCGCGCGCAAAGCACCGCCGCCGCCCCCGATACAGGCCTTCTCAACCAGATCCCGTATCCTACCATGGAGATCCCACGTGGGACCGGATCCATGGCGCGTGGCGGGCACCAACGACCTTTCAGATGGCACTTTACCCAATGTTCTTGGAAGAGCCTGATCTGGTTTTGGACCTGTCGCGGTTTCGTGCCGCCCCCGGTGCTCGTTTAAGCCACCTTCCGTTCGAATGCGTACCGCTGCCCGGCAGGCGATTGCAAAGTAATCTGCCGAGAGGGGGGCTTTTCCAGCCCAGTGCTGAGTGGCGGCGACGCGGATTGTAGAAGCCATTGATGTATTCAAAGATGGCCATCTCCGGCCTTCCTCCGCGTCTCCCAAGTTTCCCGCCAGATCAGTTCCGCCTTGATGGTTTTGAAGAACGTCTCAACCGCCGCATTATCGTAACAATTGCCCTTTCCGCTCATGCACTGCCCGGCAGCACATGTTTACATGTGTGAGAGGGGACGCCTTGAAGCCATGCTGGCGCAGGATCTTCCGATAATCATGCGAACAATATTGGCTTGCGCGTTCCGTGTGGTGCCCTCTCGGCAGATTACTTTGTAATCGCCTGCCGGGTAATAAATGCAGTCTTTCGGCGGTAAAACGGAATGCGACGGCCATGTTTAACGCTCGGATTGCCAGATCGCGCTTCATGCGGTTACTCACTGCCCAGCCGATCACGCGCCTTGAGTGGAGGTCGAGGATGACAGCCAGATACAGCCAGTCCTCACGCGTCCAAACATAGCCGATGTCGCCAACCCATCTCTGGTTGGGCTGTTCAGCCGCGAAGTCCCGGTCCAGCCGGTTCGGCGCGATGTTGAACTTGTGGTCACTATCACCCTCTCGGCAGATTGCCTTGCAATCGCCTGCCGGGCAGTGAACACCCAAATCGTCAGCCACCTGCTTATGCGTCAGCCCACTGGTCAGCACAATCCGCACCGCATCCTGGCGGAATTCGTCTGTCCGTTTCAGTCCCATAGTCCGTCTCCTTTGGTGCAGTAAATGCTATCAAAGGAGCAGCAGCAAACCGCAACAGGTCCACTTCGACCCGTTACAATTCTGAAAATTAGGCACCCCAGCACAAGAGGCGACAACGGATATCAGCATATTGCAAAACAAAGAATCCACTGACGTCGCTAATGTCGCGCTCCAGGCAAGGCATTTCATTGTTCCATATCAATGCATCAACCTCGGGGAGATGCATCCGGCAATCCCAGCGTGCCAAAGCGGTGATCGCCCCGCCAGAGCGCGTGCCAAAACGCCACCCCGGTTCGGATAACAACCAGCCCGTTCGCGCCTGTCAAAGCGGTTCTGGAGCCCCTGTCGCTATTCCAGCTCGACAAGCAGGTCCTTTGCATCGATCTGACCACCGGGCGTGACGTGAACCGCCTTGATCGTGGCTGCGCGCTCCGCATGGATACCGGTTTCCATCTTCATCGCTTCGATGGTCAACAACAGATCACCCGCCTTGACCTTACTCCCGACCGTTGCCACGACCGAGGCCACCACGCCGGGCATTGGTGCGCCGATGTGATTGGCATTTCCGGTCTCTGCCTTGGGGCGTTGGGCCGTGGTGGCCTTGACCAAGCGGTTGGGCACGCGGATCACACGCGGCTGGCCGTTCAGCTCGAAAAACACTTTGACCTCGCCGTCCTCATTGGTGTCGCCAACGGCCTGAAGGCGGATTTCCAGCGTCTTGCCAGGGTCGATTTCGGCTGAAATCTCTTCGCCGGGCTCCATGCCGTAAAAGAAGGTGCGCGTGGGGAGCGCGCGCACCGGCCCATAGGTGCGATGGCGGCCCATATAATCGAGGAAGACCTTGGGATACATCAAATATCCCGATAGATCCTCGTCATCCACCACACGCCCGTTCATCGCCTCTGATGCCTCACGGCGCAGCGCTTCGAGGTCTGCCGCGGGCAGGTGTTTACCGGGGCGATCCATGTTGGGTTTTTCACCCTTGAGGACCTTTTTTACGATTCCTTCCGGAAACCCGCCCGGCGGTTGACCCAGATTGCCGCGCATCATATCCACAACGCTGTCGGGAAAGGACACATCCGTGGCGGGATTTTCCACATCATCGCGGGTTAGACCCTGCGCCACCATCATCAGCGCCATGTCCCCCACAACCTTCGACGAGGGCGTTACCTTGACGATATCCCCAAACATCTGGTTCACATCCGCATAGGTGCGCGCCACGTCAGGCCAGCGATCCTCCAGCCCGAGCGATGCGGCCTGAGCTTTGAGGTTGGTAAATTGCCCGCCTGGCATTTCGTGCAGATATACCTCGGAGGAGGGGGCCTGCATGCCGGTTTCAAAGGCGGCGTAATGGCTGCGCACCTCTTCCCAGTAATCGGAAATCTCGCGCACGGCCCGCATGCTGAGACCGGTATCGCGATCAGTGTGGCGCAGCGCCTCGACGACCGATCCCAGCGTGGCCTGAGATGTGTTGCCCGACAGCGCATCCATGGCGCAATCCACCGCATCCACACCCGCCTCAGCAGCGGCCAGAATAGTGGCACAAGCCACCCCCGCCGTATCATGTGTATGAAAATGGATCGGCAGGCCGACCTCGGATTTCAGCGCCTTGACCAATTGGCGCGCGGCGGCGGGTTTCAACAGCCCCGCCATATCCTTGAGGCCCAAAACATGTGCGCCCGCGTCGCGCAATTCCTTGCCCATATCGACGTAATATTTGAGGTTATATTTCGCGCGATCCGGATCATTGATGTCCCCGGTGTAGCAAATCGAGCCTTCGCAAACCTTGTCATTCTCGATCACCGCGTCCATCGCGACGCGCATGTTTTCCACCCAATTGAGACTGTCAAAGACGCGGAATACATCGACCCCGGTCCCTGCGGCGACGCGTACGAATTCCTGCACCACATTGTCGGGGTAATTGGTGTAACCAACCCCGTTGGAGGCGCGCAACAACATCTGTGTCATAACGTTCGGCATGGCCGCGCGCAGATCGCGCAGGCGCTGCCAGGGGCACTCCTGCAAGAAGCGATAGGCCACATCAAAGGTCGCCCCGCCCCAGCATTCCATGGAAAACAGCTGCGGCAGATTGGCGGCATAAGCGGGCGCCACCTTGATCATGTCATGGCTGCGCATCCGCGTGGCCAGCAAGGATTGATGCCCATCGCGCATGGTGGTGTCCGTGATTAGCAATTGGCGTTGCTGCATCATCCAATCGGCAACCCCCTGCGGACCCTTTTGCTCCAACAGATTGCGCGTCCCCATCATCGGCTCGCCGCGTTGCGCGGGCGGTTTGGGGTCTTTCATATGCGCGGGCGGGCGGGGGTGGTTTTTGGTTTCGGGATGCCCGTTCACCGTGATGTCGGCGATATATGTCAGCACCTTTGTACCCCGGTCGCGCCGCTTGGAGAATTGGAACAACTCCGGCGTCTGGTCGATGAATTTCGTATGATACGTGTTGTCGAGAAACGTCGGATGCTTCAGCAGGTTCTCGACAAAGGCAATATTGGTGCTGACGCCGCGAATACGGAACTCGCGCAACGCGCGGTCCATCCGGGCAATCGCGGCCTCCGGGGTCTGCGCCTTGGCGGTCACCTTGACCAACAGGCTGTCGTAATAGCGCGTAATCACGCCGCCGGAATAGGCCGTACCCCCATCTAGGCGAATGCCCATGCCGGTGGCCTCGCGAAAGGCGGTAATGCGGCCATAATCGGGGATGAAATTGTTTTGCGGATCTTCCGTAGTGATCCGAGTTTGCAAAGCGTGGCCGTTCAAATGCACGTCTTCCTGTGTCGCTTTGCCGGTGGCTTCGGCGATGGTTTTGCCCTCGGCGATCAGGATCTGCGCCTGCACGATGTCGATGCCCGTGACCTCTTCGGTGACGGTATGTTCGACCTGAACGCGGGGGTTGACCTCAATGAAATAGAACTTACCGTCCTCCATATCCATCAGGAATTCGACGGTGCCGGCGCATTCATAATTCACATGTTTGCAAATCTCATAGCCCAGTTTGCAAACTTCTGCGCGCTGTTCCTCGCTCAGATAAGGAGCAGGTGCGCGCTCCACGACCTTCTGGTTGCGGCGCTGCACCGAGCAGTCACGCTCAAACAGGTGATACATATTGCCATGTTTGTCGCCCAGGATCTGCACCTCAACGTGGCGCGCCCTGAGGATCATCTTTTCGAGATAGCCCTCGCCATTGCCAAAAGCGGCCTCCGCCTCGCGACGCCCTTCAAGCACCTTTTCTTCCAATTCGGATTCGGCGGCAATCGGGCGCATCCCACGCCCGCCACCGCCCCATGACGCCTTGAGCATCAGCGGATAGCCGACCTCCTTGGCTTCCGCCTTGATGGCCTTCATGTCATCGCCCAGAACTTCCGTTGCAGGAATAACCGGCACATTCGCCGCCATGGCAACGCGGCGCGCGGAAGCCTTGTCGCCAAGCGCGCGCATCGTTTCGGCGCGTGGCCCGATAAATGTGATCCCGTTCTGATCACAGGCATCGACGAAATCGGGGTTCTCAGACAACAAACCATACCCAGGATGGATGGCATCTGCGCCGGAGGCCTTGGCCACCCTGATGATTTCATCGATCGACAAATATGCAGCTACCGGCCCCAACCCCTCGCCGATGCGGTAAGCCTCATCCGCCTTGAACCGGTGCAGGCCCAATTTATCCTCTTCGGCATAAACGGCGACTGTCTTTTTGCCCATCTCATTGACCGCGCGCATGATGCGGATGGCGATTTCACCCCGGTTGGCGATCAGGATTTTGCGGAATTCGGTCATGTGTTGGCCTCTTTGATACTCGGCGAATACGCTTGTTTAGAAAGATTTCCACCTCTCGTAAACGCGTACTATCGGGTCGGGTTGCTCTTTGGTGCCGCACCGCAGCATTTTCCGGTGCAAATGTAAAGTGTCCTTAGGTCAACGCAAAAGGGGGATCCCCGCCGTCCAGCCGAAACGGGGTCGGAAGGTCGCGCAGCGTTCTGGCACCGAGTTGCCCCATGTTTGCGATCAGGTCCTTGCTCAGCATGTCAACGAGATGATCGATGCCTTTGGGTCCAAGGGCCGCCAGTGCATAATGAAACGCGCGTCCCAGCATGACGAAATTAGCCCCCGACGCAAGCGCGCGCAGAATGTCCAATCCGCCCTCAATGCCGGAATCGAATATCAGCGGCAGATCGGTTGCCGCGCGCACCTTCGGCAAGGCATCAATGGACGCGGGTGCGCCGTCAAATTGTCGTCCCGCATGGTTGGAAACCCAAAGCGCATCGACCCCGGCACTCTGGGCTTTTTGCGCGTCCTGCGGGCGCAATACCCCTTTGAGAATAAACGACCCCTCCCAGGCATCGCGCAACCAATGCACATATTCCCAATCCGGCGCGGTGCGCAGCAGATAGCCGACATGCGCGGTCGAGGAGAGCGCCGTGGCCGTCTCAGGCGCGTATTTTTCTAAGGTGCGCATGCGCGGCATACCCCGTTTTGCCATGGCCAGCGCCCAGGCGGGGCGCGTCATAACCTGCGCCATGAGCCGCGGCGTCAGGCGCGGGGGCAGGGTCAGGCCCGAGCGCGTCTGGCGTTCGCGCCGCGAAGCCACCGGCACATCGACGGTCAGAATAAGCGTAGAAAATCCGGCGGATTTCGCCCGTGCGAGCATATCGATTCGGATCGCCTCATCACGCGGCGGATACATCTGAAACCATGCGTCGGATCCAAGGTGGGGGGCGAGGTCTTCGGGCGATTGCGTGGCCACGGTCGAGAGCGCATAGGGGATGCCCGCCCGCGCCGCCGCGCGCGCAAGGTGGCCTTCGCTGTCCGCCCACATCAGGCCGGACATGCCCAGAGGCGCGATCCCAAAGGGCAGGGGGTATACACGCCCCAAGAAAGACGTTGCTAGATCGGGGTCGAATTCACCGTGCAACACGGAAGGCATCAACCCGACCCGGTCGAGACCCGTGCGATTGCGATGTTTGGTCGCCTCGATGCCGGTCGCGGAGTCGAGGTATTCCCAAACGAAGTGGGGCATTCTTTTGCGCGCGCGCTTACGTAAATCGCTGATCGCGGGGTATTTGGCGTGTAAGTCGGTCATTTGCGCATTTTATGCCTAAGTTTTGCCAAAGAGGCCACGCCTTTACTTGCTGCACGGATCAGGCCAGCGCGGAAGGCCTTGGAAACTGGGCATTGTGTTGATTTAATTTGGCTCTGGCAAGGCCGCGGTGGATCGGTCCGACGCGGTTTTCTCCGGTATATCCCGGTGCTGTCTTGCGGCTAGACATCGCAGCGCTCCTGGATCGGGGTGAAAGAATGAGCCTTAAAGCGGTTTGCGTTTAATCTGAATTGATTTGTGTTTCCCAAAGGAGTCTTTGTCTGTTTCATTTTCAGTGTGGAGGTGGATGATGGGCAAACCTCTTTCTTTAGATTTTCGGCACCGGATTTGCGGGTATGTTGCTGCTGGGAACTCTTGTCGTGCAGCAGGGCGCATTTTTGGTGTCAGTGCGGCAACGGCGGTGCGTTATGCTGCGGACAAACGAGAGCGGCGCGACGTCACGCCCAGACCACAGGGCGGGCCGGTGGGCCGGATTTGGCCAGCTGGCACCGTATAAGGATTTCTTAATCGGGATTATCCGTGCCGAACCAGACATAACATTGCATGCACTATCGGGCGCGTTGGAAGACACGTCTGGCGTATCCGTTCACCTCTCATAAATTCACCGCGCCTTGGTACGCGCCGGGTTCTCATATGGAAAAAGGACTTATCGCACAGGAACGTAATCGGCCTGCCCTGCGCAAGTCAAGGCGGGGGTGGATCAACCACCGCCAGCCGCGCATGCGCCAGGAGCCAGGAGCCAGGAGCCACACAGACTGGTCTTTATTGCTTCTGGGGACATTGCTGCGCAATACCCTGACGGCCAGTGGATGAGATGGCTTTCTCAAAGCCCATCTGAGACGGATCGGACCAAAAACGTTTGATACAAACTTCCAGGCCCTCGGCGACATTTATGATCCGTTTGATCCAAGCGAATGCTGGAACCTCCTCAAGGCTGCCGGATATGCCTCAGATTAAATGCGAAATGTTTTAGCGTTCGCGTAACACGCCCAAATCAACGCCCGTTTCAGGGTAATCCCGGTATTTTTTAGCCGAACCCAGAGCGCGCTGGCCAGTCGTCAAACACGACCTTACGTCGCCGAAGGTAACGTTCCCTCGGAGGTGTCATTCTGTGGCGGCTCTGCGTTGAGCGCGTTGTTCGGTCTGTCTTTGCACTCCAGAAACACGCGCAGTTTACAGCCCGCACATATGTCGGGATCAAGCGTCGGCACCATGGCCGCCAGCATTTCACGTTTACGACGGAACATATGGTCTTTCCCGATCATCCGCGTGACGTGGAATTGATCCATCTGCCGGCGCAGCGGCGGGTAACGGCCAATGACATAGAGGCTGCCACCAAGCTCCTTGCGGTTGCGGCTTTCTTCAACCAACCATTCGGCCCCCGCCAGGTCAATGCCGACGGATCCATCCACCAGCAATCCCAGGTGCTTTTGACCGGGGCGTTGTCGTTCCAGCTTGCGGAACTCTTTTTCAAGATACTCGACGGCCCCGAAATACATCGGCCCCTGCACGCGGATGAACATCGCCTGCGGACATTCGGGCAAGCGCCAATGGATGGGGCTCATGAAGGGGCGCCCCTCCACGTCAGCATTCGGGACATTCACGGGCAGGCCGGGGCGCATGGTTTTGCGCAAGAACAGCGACAGAGACACGATCACGCCCGCATAAATGGCAAATTCCAGATCCACCAAAAGCACCACGATGAACGTAATCAGGAAGATCATCGTTTCAGAGCCGCTTGTCGTCAGGATGTGCCGGATTTCTTTGACATCGATCAGTTTCCACGCCACCAGCATGATCAACCCCGACATGGCCGCAATTGGAATATAGGCGATCAGCGGGCTGATCATAACGAGGATGATCAACAGGAAAAGCGCCGCCAGGATCGCGGCCAGTGGCGTTTTAGCCCCCGATTCCAGATTAAGCGAGCTGCGGGTGAAGGACCCCGAGCCCATATAAGCCGAGAAGAAAGACCCGCCGATGTTGGACAGGCCCTGTCCGATGATCTCCTGATTGGAGTTCAGGGATTGATGCGATTGCAGCGACATGGCCCGCGCGATAGAGACCGCTTCGAGCAGCCCGATCAGAGCCAGCGCAAAAGCGCCTTGGGACAGGTCGCGCACCACCTCGAACGACATCTCGGGAACGGCAATCGGGGGTATGCCGGAATCGATCGCCTGCACAAAAGCGAGGCCGGTGTCACCCCACCCCAATAAAGATGATGCGGTATCAAGCAGATACGCCAGCGCGCTCCCCATGATCAAAGCGATGAGATAATTCGGCCAATTTGGTTTTACTTTCTTGAGGAGGATCGCAACAAGCAAAGTTGTTACCGAGACCGCCAGGACATAGGGGCTCAGATGGGGCAGGGCGTGCCAGAGTTCGCGCGCAAAGGCGAATAACTCATCCGGTCTGGGTAGGGATTTACCAATAAAGCCCGGTAATTGGCTCAGAAAGATCAAAATCGCGGCACCCGCAGTAAAACCGACCATCACCGAGTGCGATACCAGGCTGACCAATTGTCCGAGGTTAACGAGACCGAGACAAAGCTGGAACAGCCCGGCGAGCAAGGTGATGCTGAACACGGCGCTGATGAATTCAGGCGAGCCGGGCACGAAATTTTCAGACAACGTGGCAAAAATCACAACGGAAATTGCTGTCGTGGGGCCCGAGACGAGGTGCCACGAGCTGCCGAACAGAGCGGCGATGACCGGCGTCACCATCGCCGTATAAAGCCCGTATTGCGGCGGCAGCCCAGCGATGGCGGCAAAGGCGATGCCTTGGGGCAGAACAATGGCGGCGTTGGTCAGGCCTGCGAAGAGATCGGCCCGAAAGGTCGCAGGTGTGACCATCGGCAGCCAATCCAGAAACGGCATCATCATTCTCAGCCGCGCTCTGGCACCCATCTTCTGCGGCGTGGCGGATGGCGCAATATGGGGAGCCTCATCTGCGGGTTGTCCAAAACGCCATGTCATACCGTAACTCTCTCTCGTCTCTTACAGGGTCAATCTAAAGCAAACCGAGTTTGTTTGATAGGCTTCTATCCGCTTTGGCGCAGGCCTGTGTGACATCGGATGACATGCGAAAAATCCGGGTGGCATAGATTTTGTCGATGTTTTTTATGTGGTTATCTCGTCCTTTGGCCGGGGATATGCTGTTGGATCTGCAACTGGACCTAGGGTTTCACGCAAAGTGGCAATCATGGTTCTTGCGCCTCGCCCCGCGAAGGCCCGGTTTTCGTGAAGGCTGAAAAAACCCAATTCCGCGATGGAACGGCAATCGACCCACTTTGTACCCTGACCGATCCAACTTGCGCGCAGGGCATCATACACGCCGATCTTTGCCTGTGCACAGAGCGCAACCTGTCTGACCAAGCCTGCCAGAAATCCGGCGTGTCGGCGCAGGATGATCGCAACCCTGGCACCCCGTTTGCAATGCATAAGCTGCCAGATGAAGGGCGGCGGCTCTAAAACAAACCAACGCGTGCGCTTCACCGTTTAGGACCGTCGGTTGAATGGCATTTGCGATCTTGGTCCGGGTGTGATCACGGTATCGTTGGGAGCTGATCATGCGCGCACCATGCCCAAAGCCGAAATAAGGCACCAGCAACGTTTCGATCACAGCAGGTTCGCGTGGAATGTGCAAAGCTACATCGCCGCGCCGGATGTCAAGAAAGCGAGCGCATCGTTGAAGAACCTGCCGGCGACCGCCGCTGCGAAACTGAGCGAGCACAATGCCATCAACGCTGTTTGCCAGCTCATCCAGCGCGCGCGGTTGCGGCGGCAGGGCCGCGCGTCGCGAGCCCATTGCGCACCAGGAGAAGCCGTAGAACCCACCCGCTGAATCAAGAACACCCCAGCGTTATCGGCCGCATGCGGAAATACGCGGGCGTTCTGTCGAGTGTCAAATCGATCTGAAAGGCCGCCAAAACGATGGGTTTCCATGACTTCTCAGTCAGGTTCTTTATTTATCAATGTAACATCATCGCAGGAAAATCTAACTGAAGGGTAAGGATGGTGGCGGTATTACGATAGATGGTACAGGCATGCAGTATCGCCGGGCGGCGTTAGGCGAATGCGAAACCAACCAAATTTAAATTCTCTGTTTGATGCCACAACTCCCACGAATTGACCGCCTGGAATAAGCCCGTGATGTAGATCGATTTATTCTTCATGGCGCATATCATGGCACTTCGGCCGTGTTTTTTTGATTGTTTTATGTGTTACTTTTGGCAATCTTGCGTTGATTAATAATCTATACTTCGATGGTTCCTGGAAGCTGTGGTTGTCTGATCGCGCTGCGCAGATAAGCGAAAGATACGTTCGGTGTGTGGCGAAGCCATGTCGCATCGCAGGTTTGTGTTTTGGATCTTACATTTGGCTGGCTTTTTCAACGCACCCACCTGGGTGTGCGGAGGCTTGTCGGTTTGAAACGCATTAATCCGCAGTCGTTTATTCGGCGGGGTTGCCGTGAGACGTATCTGAAAGGATGAATTTTTCATGGGCGTCGCGGATCACGCCGGTTGAAAGGTTCAGGAGTTGAATCATTGCGGGCAGATTTTTGGCCTGGACCGGTGGCGACAGAAAATACCCCTGAACCTCGTCACAGTCATGATCCCGCAGCCAGGCGAGTTGCTCACAGGATTCCACGCCTTCGGCAACAATTGTTGCCCCTATTTGCCTACCCAGGGTGAGGATCAAGCTGATGATCGGACCGGATTTGGGTAATTGTGAAATGAAGGACTGGTCAATTTTCAGACAGTGCAGCGGAAACCGGGAGATATAGGAGAGATTTGAGTAGCCGGTTCCAAAATCGTCAATCGCGATACGATACCCCAATTTTGAAATCGTTGAGAGTTTTTCGGCAATCAGATCATGATCCCCAATCAGCACATTTTCAGTGATTTCCAATTCAATTTTGTTTTCTGGAAAATCTGGATGGCGCGCGAAACGTTCCAAAGATTGCAATAGTCTCTGGTTTTCGAATTGGCGCGGCGAAATATTCAAAGAAAGATCGATATCAAGACCGGTTTGATGCCACGTAATGGCCTGTCGACACCCCAATTCCAGCACAAGTTGGCCCAGGTCCTCAATCAACCCGGTCTCTTCGCAAATTGCAATGAATTCACTTGGCATGATCAGGCCACGCTGCGGATGATTCCACCTTACGAGGGCCTCGGCCGAGACCACCTTTCCGGTCCGCATACTGACCCGAGGCTGAAAGTGCAGGGTGAACTCCTTGTTTTCGACCGCGTGTTTCAGCTGCAATTCAACAAGATCTCGGGCTTTTGCCTCAACGCCCATTTCATCGCTGAAAAAGGTTGCACGGTTGCGACCGGCCTGTTTGGAGGCGTAGAGCGCGATATCAGCCTCGCGCATGGTGACTGCAAAATTGACCGAAGCAGGCAGGAACGTGGAAATCCCGATGCTAACGGATGTGCTGACGCGGGTCATCTCGTTGAAAATCGGCTGAGAAACCGATTCCAGAATATCATCAACCTTCTGGATCAGCTCGGTTTCACACGCGGCATCTTGAAGGACCACGACGAATTCATCCCCGCCCAGACGGACGAGGATATTGTCACTTCCGATCACCTCTGCCGTGCGTTTCGCAATTTCCTTGAGGACGATGTCGCCCATTTCATGACCAAGCCGGTCATTGATTTGTTTGAAACGGTCCACATCAAAGCACAAAAGAGCAGCGCGGCGTGTTTCGTGCCGCCCGATTGTCGCGATATGTTGTTGCAAATAGGAGCGATTGTAACAGCCTGTCAGCTGGTCTCTTTCGGCCAGATAACGGGCCTTATCTCTTGCAATCTTGAGTTCGCTGACATCGATGGCGGTGATCAGGATGGCTGGATTCCCGGTGGCGGCATCCTTGCATGGTTTCGCCGTCAGATCATGCCAGCGCGGACCTTCGCTGGTACTGACGCGGCAAACCATCCTGTGTTCCGACGCCTTCTCAATAGATGCAATGAGTGCCTGATAATCTGCAAAGTCTATGAATTTTTCCATGATGGTTTGACCCGCATGGGTTGCCGCGTTGCGCGCGGCCGGGTTCATATAGCTGGGCGGACCATCGACGTCATGCAATGCGATCATGACGTCTGTGTGCAACAGCGCTTCGGCGCTGCGCAGGTTCTCGGGTTCGGCATCAGCACGGTCGATCACTTCACATTGCATGGCCATTCGCCCATCGGGCAGGCGGTAGCCCCTGAAAACGATCCTCAGGCTTGTTGGTACGCCGTTTGGATAAAGCGTCCATAATTCGCTGAAGGTTGTATCCTGTTCTATGAAATCGATTTGATATTGTTTGAGGCGCTTGGCGACGGTCGGCGACATGTCTTTGGTGAAGTCGCGCAATCGCAAACTGTTTTCATCTTCGGCCTGCCAGAGCTTACAGGCGGAAGGATTGGCGAAAATAATGCGCGAGGCGTCCACGTCATATACCCAGAAAGCCGTCTTCAACCGGTTTGCGGTGACGTTCCAGGCATCGGTTATGGCCGCAGGATCGCTTGCCTGCGCCTCATCCGGCACAGGTTTTTCGATCTTGGTATTTTCGTTGCGCATGGGGATACCTCTCCGGCAACGCGACGCTAGGCGGCTTTGATTTTGGCGGGGCTCAACTCTGCGAGAGGTCGGAACCCTTTCGTTGCTTCGACCGCTGTGATCCAACGCGATATGGCGGGATAATCCAAGAGGGACAAACCGGCTTCTGCGATCACATGCACATACCCAAAGATCGCGATATCAGCCAGCGAATAGCCAGAGTCCAACATGAATTCGCGGCTCTCCAGATGTGCATCAAGCCTGAACAGGTTTGGCTCGGCCAGCGCCTGCCAGATTTCAATATCGCTCGCTCGCAGGTCACGCTCTTCCGGTTTGAGGGTGGTAAAAAACCGTGCGGGTGAAATGAAAGGCTCAAGTTTTGTTTGCTCGAAAAACATCCATTGCAGCGCTTGTGCGCGTTCCTCGGCGCGGGTGGGCATCAGGGGGCTATCTTCTGCGAGATACCACAGCATTGCGTTGCTCTCGCCGATGGACGCACCGGTCGATGTCACAAGAAAGGGGACCACGCCAAGAGGGTTGATCGCTAAAAAGTCAGGCGATTTTTGCTGGCCATTCAGAACATCGACCAAACACAGCTTGAAGGGTTTGCCAAGCTGTTGCAGGGCCAACCAGGGTTTAAAACTATTCCCCGATCCTAAACACGCGAATAATTCAATCACAAGACACTCCTCCAGCTGGCAGATCGTATCCCTGACTAAAGAGGCGGCGTTAATTCGGTATAAATCCTTTCTTCAGATCACCTTAAAATAAGACATAATTTTTACGGTTGTGACGCGCGGCAGAGCGGCGAACAAGCACTGCTGCATGTCAGGGCCGGCGAAGGTCAGGCCTTGGCGCAGATGTGCATGGCACCGTCAATTTCCGCACCGCTTTGAGCCGTTACCGTTTGGGCGGAAATATTTGCCTCAACGTTTGCGGTCGCAGACAGGGTAAGGTCATCGCATTGCAAGGTGCCCTGATGGCGCCCCTCAAGAACTACTGTTTTCCCGGAAAGAGCCCCTTGGACGTGCCCGCCCGCGCGCACGACGGTTGAGAGCGCGGTGATATCGCCGCTGACGGAGCCCTTGATCTCAACGCTTCCTTCCGCCGATTTGATGTTGCCTTCTATGAAGAGATCTTCGGCGATGACTGAGTTCGGCATGAAAAAATCCTTTTTCGACATTTCGGGGCCATAACGAGACCTGCAAGGGCGCAGATGAAATGCCCCTGCCTGTGATTATGCGCGATTATGGTAAACAAGTTCCTACCAAGGATTAGGATTTCCTTTTTGCGGCATCTGGAAGCCACGCGCAGCCCTCAACAAAGTGCGCAGGGCGCAGCGACCGACAGGCAAGGATATCCTGGCCAAAGTCAGGGTGTACGGGCGTCCTATAGGCCAGCCTTGTGAGGCTCGAACTCGAAGGAGGGCTTGAACTCATCACCCCGGAGTTGTCGGATAAACGGTGTCGCAGGAAGAATATCACATGGAAACTTGCAACCAAAGCATCGGGTGCGCAATTTTCTCCAATCGCGCTACACTCACCCTCGTGTTATGCAATACAAAGCACCGGATGCACTGTATGTGCCTGGCGGCTGATAGGCGTGAGTTGCAACCTGAAACAAAGGAGCTTGACCCCATGCTCAGAAAAATACTCGTCCCCGTAAGAGGCGATGGTCTGGTCGAAACAGTTCTGGGTCACGCGGCAACGCTGGCGCGGCGTCACAAGGCGCATATCGTTGTTGCCCATTGCCGCCCCCAGGCGGAGGATCTGATGCCCTATGGGATGCCCTTGCCCGCTTTTGCCCGCAAAACCATGCTCAAGCAGGCGCAGGAACTGGCCAATCAACAGGAAAATGACCTCAGGGCAGAGCTGCACCAGCTCGCTGAAAAGCTGGAGCTGCACGAAGCGCAAGCCGCACCGGGCTCTGATACCACGGTCGAGTTCGTTGAGGAAAGCGGTCGTATGGCCGATGTGATCAAACACAATGGGCGGCTTGCGGATATCATCGTGGTTGCCAAACCGAACCGGGACAGCAACCTGGGGACAAATTCGCTGAAATCCGCGCTGTTTCAAACCGGCCGCCCGGTTTTGATGTGCCCGCCGCGTGACACGGCACCACAGACTTTTTGTGAGCGGATCACGGTCGCCTGGAATGGATCGCTCGAAGCCTCCCGCATGGTCGCGCTGACGCTTGATCTGGCCGCTGGCGCGCAGAAAGTCTCTATTCTGACCGGTGGCAAGGGGGAGCCTCATGGGGCGACCGCCGAGGAACTGGTCGAATACTATAATCTGCGCGGTGTGGCTGCCGATATTCACCGCTTTGAGGCGCGCAATCCGGGTATTACGCTGCTGAAAAAAACCGAGGAGATTGGGGCCGGTATGCTGATCATGGGGGCCTATGGGATCAGCCATGAGCGCGAAACACTGTTTGGAGGCAATACGCAAGCTGTTGTCGATTCAGCCCAAATTCCTGTCGTTCTGGCACATTAACGATTTCGAGGGTAATAAAATAATTCTTGAAAAGGGTTTCGCGTAATATAGTTACTGTTGGACCGAATTGGATGTATCGGTGCTTTTTGGTGTATCGATACAAAAGACATAAAGTTGGAGGAGGAAGGTTATGAAATTTACCAAACGCACGGTTTTGGGTGGCATGCTCGCAGGCATCGTGGCGGCAGTCCCGTCAATTTCGCTCGCAGACGGGTGGACACCGCGCAAGCCGATTGATTTTACCATCATGGCTGGTCCGGGCGGGGGCGCTGATCAGATCGCGCGCTTTATCCAATCTGTCGCTGAAAAGAAGGATCTGACGAACCGTCCGCTGGTACCCAACAACAAGGGGGGCGGCTCGGGCGCAGAGGCGCTTATTCACGTCAGCACTGCCAATGATGCCGATCACACGATCCTTGTGACGTTGAATTCGTTTTTCACAACACCGCTGCGTCAGGCTAATCTGGGCATCGACATTCAAACCTTCACACCGATTGCCATGATGGGGGTCGATCCCTTTGTGCTCTGGGTGCATAAAGACTCCGGCATCACGACATTTGAGGATTACATCGAGAACGTAAAATCCATGAACGGCGAATATGTCATGGGCGGCACCGGGCAGGGGCAGGAAGATTCCATCGTGATCGCCTATATGTCGGATGCTTTTGGCCTCGACATCAAATACATCCCCTACAGCGGTGGGGGTGCGGTGGCCAAAGACCTCGCGGGCAAGCAGATCATGGCGACGGTGAACAACCCCGCAGAGGCCAAGGGTTTCTATGAGGCGGGCGATTTCATACCGCTTCTGGCGTTCTCAGACGAGCGGATGCCGGCCTATCCGGATGTGCCCACCCTGAAGGAAAAGGGACATGACTTTTCCTACTATAACCAGCGCGCCGTCGTGGGCGCACCGGGCATGTCTGCCGAAGCAGCGGCCTATTATCAGGACGTTTTCACCCAGATTTTCGAGAGCGAAGAGTGGCAGGGGTATCTGACCTCTGAGAGCCTCTCGCCGCTATGGATGGACGCGGCCGCGCAACAGGACTACTGGGGCTTGCAGGTTGAAAACCACAAGAAACTGCTTGCCGCTCTGGGCGAATAAGCGCAGCGTTTGAAAAAGGAACGAGGGCCGGATGCGTAAAGGTGAAATTATCACGGCGGGGATTCTGGCCCTCCTCTCGATCTATCTGATGTGGAAAAGTACCGAACTTCCCGTTGGATATATTACCGGGCAGGGGCCGGGCGGTGGTGCTTGGCCGTTCTGGCTCTCGGCGATGATGCTGATTTGCTGCGGGATGATCGCGCTGAACT
Organism: Roseobacter fucihabitans; assembly: GCF_014337925.2. NCBI lineage: Bacteria > Pseudomonadati > Pseudomonadota > Alphaproteobacteria > Rhodobacterales > Roseobacteraceae > Roseobacter > Roseobacter fucihabitans. The sequence continues at coordinate 984,330 of NZ_CP143423.1, forward strand.
GGTGGCGCGGCACCAGCCCCCCTTCACAATCGGACGAACCGGTGCTGGATGCCTATGGCTGGCGCATGTTGGTGATGGTGGGCGGGGGCATCGTCGGTTTCGTGGCGCTGGTGAACATCATATCGATGTACGGCGCGATCGCGGTTTTCCTGCTGTATTACGTCAAATACCTCGGACGCCACGGATGGGGTCTGAGCCTGGCGCTGGCGCTGATCACACCGGTCGCTTTCTTCTTTTTCTTCGAGGGGGCCATGCGTATCACCATGCCGACGGGCATGGCCTTCACCGATCCCGTGTTCAATGTTCTCTATGAGATCATTTACTGAATGCTTCTGGCACCGTTCTAAGGACCCCGGCTCAAAATGGAAATCTTCGCTCTTCTGATTGACGGAATGTTGGTTGCCCTCCAGCCGCTCAATCTCACTATGATCGTGATCGGGGTCAGCGTCGGCTTGCTTATCGGCGCGATGCCGGGGCTTGGATCCGTCAATGGGGTTGCGATCCTCTTGCCGGTGACCTTCCTTGTGCCACCGGGATCGGCGATCATCTTTCTGGCCGCGATTTATTACGGAGCAATGTATGGTGGTGCCATTTCGTCAATCACATTGGGCATTCCGGGGGCCTCCACGGCGGTGGCCACCACATTTGACGGACGGCCCTTGGCCAAGCAAGGGCGCGCGAGCCTGGCATTGGTCACGGCGGCGCTGGCCTCCTTTGTGGGCGGGACGGTGGCAAATGTGCTGTTCACGCTTTTCGCGCCCGCGCTGGCCTCTGTGGCGCTGTCGTTTGGCCCGCCGGAGGTTTTTGCGCTGATGTTGCTGGCCTTTGCAACCTTCGTGGGTTTGGGCGGGGATGACATCCCCAAAACCATCTTCTCCATCTGTTTCGGACTGGTGCTGGGCTCGGTCGGGTTCGACCAGATATCGGGTGCGCCGCGTCTGGTGCTTTTCGAGATGAACGGATTCCTGCAAGGTATCGGATTTCTGGTGCTGGCCATTGGCGTCTACGGCATCGGCGAGATGCTCTGGACCATCGAACAATCACGCGGCGAGGTCACCAAGACAACGCCCAAGATGACCGTCAAAGGCATGGCCTCGGACGCCAAGGAAGCCACCAAGCGCGGATGGAAAGGGACGATCATCGGCTCGTTCCTGGGCTTTTTTGTGGGCGTTCTGCCAGCGGCCGGTGCCACGCCGGGATCGCTCATGTCCTACGGCGTGGCCAAGATGGTGTCGCGCAAACCCGAGAGCTTCGGGCAGGGCAATCCCGACGGTGTCGCCGCCCCCGAGGCCGCCAATAATTCTGCCTCGACGGGCTCAATGTTGCCCATGCTGACGCTGGGCATCCCCGGCTCGCCCACGACCGCAATCCTGTTGGGCGGTATGGTGATCTGGGGCCTGGTGCCGGGGCCGCGCCTGTTTGTGGATGAAACCGAATTTGTCTGGGGCCTGATCGGCTCGTTCTACGTGTCGAATATGGCGGCGGTGCTGATCAACCTGGCGTTCATTCCGCTCTTTATCTGGATGCTGCGGATGCCCTTCACGGTGCTGGCCCCGATGATTTTCGTGCTGTCAATTGTGGGGGGCTATGCGGCGACGCGGGACATGTTCGACATCTGGCTGATGGTGGTTTTTGGGATTGGAGCATTTTTCCTGCGCAAGTTCGACTACCCGCTGGCCCCGGCGGTGCTGGCCATCGTGCTTGGTCCGATTGCCGAGCCGACCTTGCGCCAATCGCTGCTCCTCTCCTCGGGCGATCCGTCGATCTTTTTTACCCGCCCCGTGGCCGGACCCATCACCGTCATCGCGCTGATCCTGATCTTCCTGCCCGCGCTTAAACTGCTGCGCCGCAAGCGTAAGGTGGCGTGACCGTGGCCAAACATCACGGATCCGCGTTTAACCTCTGAGGCGATGAGAATCCGTCCTTGAAATAGAGCGGGGATTGCAGATCCCCGGTGATATGCGCCAGCCTGTCGCTTTGACGGAGCAAAGCTGCGGGGGCGGAGGTTGCGCGCGCCACGGCGGTGGAAATGTCCTGACCCACATCATCCACCAGAACGCTTAAGGCGCGTGGCATCTCCAGATCAGCCCCCGCCAGCGTCCCATCGGCCAGCGTCAGGCGGGCGTCCTTGCGAAACACCTCGCGCCCGTTGAGCATAAAGCGATCAATCTGCGATCCGGCGGTGGCCATCGCATCGGTCACCAGAAAAATCTGCCCCGGACCTGGTTTGGCCGCCAGAGCGACGCGCATCGTTGCGGGATGCACATGAATGCCATCCGCGATTAACCCCGCGTGAACATCTTCGCGCATCAGTGTGGCACCAACCAGACCGGGTGCGCGGTTGCCCATCTGGCTCATCGCATTGAACAAATGCGTGACGCAGCGCGCGCCCGCGTCAAAAGCGGACAGGCAAGTGTCGATATCCGCATCCGTGTGGCCCAGCGAGACAATGATGCCCGCCTCCGCCATGATGGTAATCTGCGCATTGGTGACGTTTTCCGGGGCCACGGTGACCATCACATCCGGCAGGTTTGCGGCGGCTTGCAGCATCAAATCCAGGTCTTCATCCGTCATAACGCGGATCCGCGCCGGATCATGCGCGCCTTTTCGTGCAACCGACAGATGCGGCCCCTCAAGATGGATGCCGATGATGCCGGGTACGCTCTGCTCAATCGCCTGCGCAATGGCGTCAATCGCGGCGCGCGTGCGTGCGGGTGTGTCGGTGATCAAGGTGGGCAAAAGCGCACAGGTGCCGCTGGCAGCATGGGCGCGCGCGATGGTGCGCAGGCCCGCGACGGATTGATCGTCGTTGAACATCACGCCGCCGCCGCCATTGACCTGCAAATCCACAAAACCCGGCGTGATCAGCCCGCCGTCCAGCATCTGCACACCACAGCCGGTCGGCAGGTCGCGGATGTGTTTGATCGCCACGTGGCCTTCTGGCGCGATGATCAGGGCGTGATCCTCATGCAGCTGCTGGCCGTCATGGATCTGAGCGCCGACGTAGGCTGTGACGTTGCGGCTCATATCGTTTCGGTCACTTTCTTGAGGTGGCGCGGGGCGTCGGGGTTGATGCCGCGAGAGGCCGCTGTCCGTTCAACCATGGCATAGAAACTCGCGATCAGGGTGATCGGGTCCGTCAGCGCATGGCCGGTCCGGATCGCAGGGAGTGGTGTCGCATGACGCACCGTTGGGCTGGTGGCAAACACGGTTGCGCCTTTTGCGGCCAATTCATCGGCGACGCCGGCCAGGGCGGTTTCGGCCTCATCCTGCGCAGCCAGAGCGATGACGGGAAAGCCTCCGTCTACGATGGACACAGGACCGTGCAACACTTCTGCCGAGGAATAGGATTCCGCGTGGATCTGGCAGGTTTCCTTGAATTTCAGCGCCGCCTCATTTGAGATGGCAGAGGCAGGTCCGCGCCCCAGACAGAAGATCGAATTGCGCCCCTCAAGGGCTGCCCGTGCTTCTGGCCAATCGGTGTGAACCGCGCTTTCCAGTTTTTGGGGTAGCTCATGGATGGCAGCGCGCAGCGCGTCATCTTCGGCCCATTCCGCCAACAGCCAGATGCCTGCTACGGCTGAATTCACAAATGTCTTTGTTGCCGCCACGCTGATTTCGGGCCCCGCGTGAAGGTTCAATGTATGATCGGCGACCTGTGCCAAAGGGCTGTCAGAGTGGTTCGTCATGGCGATGGACAAAGCGCCACCCGAGCGTGCCATACGCGCCATCTCGACGATATCGGGGCTTTTGCCCGACTGGGACACGGACAGACAGACGCTACCTTCAAGGTTCAGTTTGCGTTTATAGATCGAGGCAATGGAGGGTCCGATGGAGGCAATCGGTGTTCCTGTCAGCAATTCGGACACATATTTGAGGTATGTCGCGACGTGATCGGATGACCCGCGGGCCACGCTAACCATATAGGCAGGGGAGCGGGCGCGGATCGCATCTGCGGCGCGGCCTATTTCGTCTGCGCCGTGGTGCAACAACCGGTCTACCGCGACCGGTATCTCAAGCACTTCACGGCGCATCTGTGTGCGTTCTATCGTCATTTGATCAGCCCTATTCCTTGGCAAGGCGCAGCTCTGCTACAAAGTTGTAGGCGTCTGCGCGGTAAATGGATTGTGTGAATTCGACGATGCGCCCGTCTGTCAGATAGGAGGTGCGTTCGATCCGCAGGCCTGCCTTGCCGGGCGCAACCTCGAGAAGGTTCGCGTTTTTTTCATCGAGGTTGAGGGCGGAAATGCGTTGCAGCGCGCGCACCGGGCGCAAGCCCGTCGCCTCAAGTGCATCATAGAGAGACGTATCGACCCCCATCGGGTCGGGCAGCATTTGCGTGGAGAGTGACGCGCGCTCGATCGCCATAGGCCTGCCATCGGCTGTTCGCAGCCGCGCCAGACGCGCAACCGAGGCGTCCTGTGAGAGCGCCAGCGCAAGCACCTCATCCGGGGAGGGCATGAAGACGCCACGTTCGAGCCAGATGCTGCTGGAGGTCATGCCACGGCGCGCCATATCCTCGCTGAACGAGGTCAGGCGCGACAGGGATTGGTCGATCTGCGGTGTGGGATGCGCAACGAATGATCCCGAGCCTTGCCGCTGTATGATGATACCATCCTCAGCGAGGGCCTGAATGGCCTTGCGCACCGTGACGCGGGACAATTGCGTGATGGTTGCGATCTCGCGCTCGGGCGGCAGGGAGTGGCCGGTTTTTAACACGCCTTGCGCCACACCTTCGCTCAGTCTCTGATGCAATTGCACATACCTTGGGCCGCCACCCTGCTGTAGCCATTGCTCCGGATTCAAGAACGCCGTGATGTTCATCGGGTTTTTTCTGCCCTGTGGGCCGCGCTGATTCCGGCAAGCCGGAAAGCACCGTCCAAAGCGCTGCCGCGAGGCTCAACGCGGTTTGTCAGAAATACCGGCGGCAAGTAATCGGCGTAATGCGGACCCACGCCGCCCTTCAGGCAAAGCCTGTCGCCCGCCCGAAACCCCAATCTCGTTAAACATGCCTCAAGGTGGTCCGCGCCCTCTTGCAGGATCGTGCGGGCCGCCGGATCACCGCCCTTGCCAGCCGCGATGACATCGGGCGCGAATTTCGCAAAATCGCCCGGTCTGGCAGCACTTGCGAAGCTTGAGATCGCCCGCGGGTCATGGTCGAATTTTGCGAAGACATCGGCGCAAAGCCCGCCGGATTGCGCCAAGCCGTCATGGCAAAGTAAAACATGTTCGAGCGCCGCACGCCCCAGCCAGGCCCCGGACCCCTGATCGGCGACCTGAAAACCCCATCCGCCGACATAGTCAAACGCTCCGCCCCGACTGCATGCGGCTATGGTCCCGGTGCCGATGGCGAGAACATAGCCGTCCGCGCCGTCCAAAGCCCCGGTTACGGTGGTGCCGCGATCATCACTCACTGTGACCCGGTGATAGGGCAGGGCTGCGGCGATGCGCGCGCTGTCCTGTGTGCTCATAACGCCCGCCAACCCCAGATAGACTTCGGCATGTTCAAGCCAGGCCGTGTCGATATCGCCGCTATTGGCGGCGGCGGCTATAGCGGCGCGGATATTCTTGATCGCTAAACTAAAGTCGGAGGTGGCATTGGCAGGGCCACCTTCGGATTTTGTTAGAACGCCATGCGCGCCTGTGCCGATGGCAGCGCGGCACCCCGTGCCGCCGCCATCCACCCCGATCAGCCATGTGTGCGTGGAATCAGACATGCAATACCTTTATAATACCTATTTCTGAAATGATAGGTATATATCAAAAAATTTGGCAATTGCCGCGTGAAATATGAATTTTTATTTGGTTTTGTAAAAAGTATTGGACAATAGGTATCTAAAAGGTATTAGATTGAGGTGAGGGGGATTCGAATGTCAACGCCAGCCACGGAACATAGATCGCAAGGTATCTCTATTGATGCGATGTCTTTGCCGGATGCCGTGTCCGCTTTTACCACGGGGCAATGTGCGGCGATCGCCGCCGTTGATCTGGCGGCTTCTGATGTTATCAGCGGCGCAGAGGCGATGGCGCGGGCGCAGCGCTGCGGCGGTTCACTGGTCTATGTGGCTGCGGGCAGTTCGGGGTTGATGGCTCTGGCGGATGCCAGCGAATTGCCCGGCACCTTTGGCGTCCCGCAAGCCTCGGTCAAAATTCACATGGCGGGTGGCGTCCCTGTCACGGGCCATATGCCCGGTGATACGGAAGATGATCACACCGCCGCGCCCGAGATCACGCGCAATCTTGGCCCCAAGGATGTGGTGATTGTTTTAAGCGCAAGCGGGTCAACACCCTATGCCGTCGCGGTGGCGCAAATGGCAAGGGCGAAGGGGTGCTGCGTCGTTGCCATCGCGAACAACCGCGATACGGTGCTCTTGGCCGCCGCAGATGTCGCGATCTGTCTGGCAACGCCGGCAGAGATCATTGCCGGTTCCACACGTCTGGGGGCGGGCACGGCGCAGAAGGTTGCACTTAACCTGATGTCAACGCTGATGGGCGTCATGCTGGGCCATGTTTATGACGGCATGATGGTCAATGTGGTTGCGGACAACAAAAAACTGAGGGCGCGCGCCGTTGGTATGGTATGTCACATTGTTGATGTATCCACGGCCCAAGCCGAGAGCGCTTTGGAGCGCGCAGATGGGCGCGTTAAGCTGGCGGTGCTTTTGGCCGCGGGGTGCGCGCTGGCGGAGGCCGAGCGATTATTGCGCGACCACGATGGGCATCTTGGCCCTTGCCTTCAACTTCTTCGACCTAAAACGAAATAAAAAATTCAACACGGGAGACGATCATGACAACTCAGACAAAACTCATTGCGGCCTTGATGGCAGGCACCCTTATGGCGGGCACCGCATCCGCGCAGGATGTGACCTTGACAATTGAAAGCTGGCGCAATGATGACCTGGCCATTTGGCAGGACAAAATCATCCCCGCTTTCGAGGCGGCGCATCCGGGCATCAAGCTGAACTTCACCCCCTCTGCTCCGGCAGAATATAACGCGGTGCTGAACTCCAAACTGGACGCGGGTTCTGCCGGGGATATCATCACCTGCCGTCCCTTTGATGCCTCACAGGCACTGTTCGAGGCGGGGCATCTGGCAGATATCAGCGATCTGGACGGCATGGCGAACTTCTCGCCCGTTGCCAAGTCAGGCTGGAGCACGGATGACGCCGCCACGCAGTATTGCGTCCCCATGGCCTCGGTGATTCACGGTTTCATCTATAACAAAGACGCCTTTGAAGAGGTCGGTATCGAGGAACCCACAACCGAAGCGGAATTCTTCGCCGCCCTTGAGGCGATCAAGCAAGACGGCAATTACATCCCGATGGCGATGGGCACAAACGACCAGTGGGAAGCCGCCACGATGGGGTATAACAACATCGGTCCGAACTACTGGAAGGGCGAGGAGGGGCGTCTTGCCCTGCTCGCAGGCGATCAGAAACTGACCGATGAGGCCTGGGTTGCCCCCTACCGCCAGCTTGCCAAATGGGCCCCCTATCTGGGGGATGGCTATGAGGCGCAGACCTATCCCGACAGCCAGAACATTTTTACGCTGGGACGTGCTGCGATCTATCCGGCGGGCTCCTGGGAAATTTCCGGTTTCAACGGTCTGGCCGATTTCGAAATGGGCGCGTTTTATCCACCTGTGCAGGCGGCGGGCGATACCTGCTATATCTCGGATCACACCGACATCGGCATTGGCATGAATGCAGCCACACCGAACCCGGAAGCGGCGCAAACCTTTCTGAACTGGGTTGGATCCTCGGAATTCGCGACAATCTTTGCCAACGCGCTGCCGGGGTTCTTCCCGTTGTCATCGGGTCCGGTGACGCTTGAGGATCCGCTGGCGCAGGAGTTCATTTCCTGGCGCGGCGAGTGCGAAAGCTCGATCCGTTCAACCTATCAGATCCTGTCGCGCGGCACTCCCAATCTTGAAAACGAGACATGGAACGCCTCCGTCGCCGTAATCAAGGGGGAGGAAACCCCCGAGGACGCGGGGGCACGCCTTCAGAACGGTCTGTCCAGCTGGTACGCACCCCACCAATAGGGTCCAACATGCCCCGGGGCTCGACCCCGGGGCCTCCTTTCCTCGCAGCGGGTACGCGTTAAATACGCATTTCCACGCCCTCCGAACCCCAGGATCACCCCATGTCCAAGAGCGCATCAAAACCGAAATTCCGATGGCACATCGTGGTCTTTTTGGCCCCTGCGGTGCTGGTCTACACGGCTGTCATGATCTATCCTTTGTTCAACACGCTGCGCCTGTCGCTCTTTACCGAGATCGATCAGGAACGCGTCTATGTGGGCTTGCAGAACTTCCGCACCCTGTTTGGGCAAAGCGTCTGGTCCGATCAATTCTGGAACGCGCTTGGGAATAATTTCTGGTTCTTCGTGATCCACATGCTGGTACAAAACCCCATCGGTATTGCGCTGGCCGCGGTCCTGAGCCACCCGAAACTGCGCTTTGCCAGCTTTTACCGCTCCGCCATCTTCATTCCCACGATCTTGTCGTTCGTCATTGTCGGTTTCGCCTGGAAATTGATCCTCTCGCCGATCTGGGGCATCGCGCCGGGCATGCTGGATGCGGTCGGGCTCAAATCGCTCTATGCGCCCTGGCTGGGCAAACAGGAATATGCGCTCACCACGCTGGCGCTGGTATCGGTCTGGCAGTTTGTGGGCATACCGATGATGCTGATCTATGCCGCGCTCCTGTCAATTCCCGATGAAATCCTGGAGGCCGCAGAGGTTGAAGGCATCACCGGCTGGTCCGCCTTCTGGAAAATCAAATTACCGCTCATTCTGCCCTCCATCGGGATCATCTCGATCCTGACCTTTGTGGCGAACTTCAATGCTTTTGACCTCATTTATGCCGCACAGGGTGCGCTGGCGGGGCCGGATTTCTCTACCGATATTCTGGGTACCTTCATGTATCGCACCTTCTTTGGTTTCCAGTTGCAACTGGGCGATCCGCATATGGGCTCGGCCATCGCCTCGGCTATGTTCGCCATCATCCTTATCGGCGTGTGCCTGTATCTCTTCGGGATCCAGTCGCGCATGCGCCGCTACCAGTTCTGAGGAGGACACCATGAACGCTGCCCGCCAGAACCGCCTCAACACCATTGCCGCCCATGGCGCGCTGATCCTTTATGTCTTGATCGCGCTCTTCCCGGTTTTCGTGATCGTCATCAACAGCTTCAAGACGCGCAAAGCCATCTTTCGCGAACCGCTGGCGATGCCGAATGCCGACAGCTTTTCGTTGATCGGCTATGAAACTGTCCTGAAACAGGGGGATTTCTTCCTCTACTTCCAAAACTCGATGATCGTCACCGTGGGTTCGCTATTTTTCATCCTGCTATTTGGGGCGATGGCGGCCTTCGCGCTGGCCGAATATCGCTTCAAGGGTAATACCATCATGGGCCTCTACCTCGCGCTTGGCATTATGATCCCGATCCGCATCGGCACCGTCGCGATTCTGGAGATGATGGTGCAAACGGGGCTGGTCAACACGCTCTGGGCGCTGATCCTGGTCTATACCGCCCAAGGCCTGCCGCTGGCGGTGTTTATCCTGTCCGAGTTCATGCGCCAGGTCAGTGATGATCTCAAAAACGCCGGCCGCATTGATGGGCTGTCCGAATATCGTATCTTCTTCAGTCTCGTGCTGCCGCTGGTGCGCCCGGCCATGGCGACGGTAGCCGTGTTCAACATGATCCCGATCTGGAACGATCTGTGGTTCCCGCTGATCCTGGCTCCGGCCGAAGAGGTCAAAACCCTGACACTGGGCAGTCAGGTGTTTATCGGGCAATTTGTCACCGACTGGAACGCGGTCCTGTCAGCCCTGTCCCTGGCGATCCTGCCCGCCCTGGCGCTTTACGTCATATTTTCGCGCCAACTCATTCGCGGCATCACATCGGGAGCGGTTAAATGAACACCCATGTCGTGCTTTTGCTTAACAGTGATCAATTTGCCGAAGATGTTCTTGCCAAAAGACAGGTTCTTTCGAGGTCTGGCTATGAACTGGCAGGCATTGTCGATCCATCACAAAAAGACCCTGTTGTCTCAAAAAGTGGTATCCCGGTGACCAATTCCATTCCAATGGCTGCGGAAATTTGCCGGACCGCCATCTTCTTGTATGGCGATACGATCCTTCACACCAACGCGATGGAGGTACCTAGATGGCAAACCTCCGAACATTGATTGTGGGCCTTGGCACCATGGGGCGCAGCCATGCGCTGGCCTATCACGCCCATCCCGGTGCCGAAATCATCGGGCTGACCAACCGCTCGGACGTTGAGTTGCCAGCCGAACTGGCGCCTTATCCGCGGTTCACCCGTTTTGAGGAAGGCTTGGCGCTCAAGCCCGATCTGGTCTGCATCGCCACCTATTCTGACAGCCATGCGGATTATGCCATTGCCGCGATGGAAGCCGGGGCGGATGTTTTCATCGAAAAACCGCTCGCCACCAGCGTGGCGGATGCCGAGCGCGTGGTGGAAACGGCGCAGCGGCTGAACCGCAAGCTCGTTGTAGGCTACATCCTGCGTCATCATCCAAGTTGGCAGCGCCTGATCACCGAGGCCCGCGCTCTGGGGGGGCCTTATGTGTTTCGCATGAACCTCAATCAACAATCCAGTGGCCCCGCCTGGGAGACGCATAAAGCACTGATGCAAACCACCTCCCCGCTGGTGGATTGCGGTGTGCATTATGTTGATGTGATGTGCCAGATCACCGATGCAAAGCCGATCCGCGTCAGTGGCATGGGCCTGCGCCTCAGCGATGAGATCGCGCCCGACATGTATAATTACGGCCAGTTGCAGGTGTGGTTCGAGGATGGATCCGTCGGTTGGTATGAGGCCGGATGGGGCCCGATGATGTCTGAGACCGCGTTTTTCGTCAAAGACGTCGTTTCCCCCAACGGTGCCGTGTCGATTATCGAGAACAACAAGGGCGCATCGGATGATGTGGATGGCCATACCCGCGTCGGCGCGATCCGGCTGCACCGCCCCTGTGGGGACAAGCTGATCGACTTGCCGGATGAACCGGGCCATCAGGAATTATGTGATACCGAGCAAGCCTTTATGATCGACGCCGTGAAAAGCGGTGCCGATCTGACCCGCCATATGAGCGATGCGGTGCAGTCCTTGCGGATATGTCTGGCCGCAGATGAGAGCATCCGCAAGGGCCGCCCCGTAGATCTAGGAGAGACCACATGACCGCTTTGATACTCAACGATGTTTGTAAATCCTTCGGCGCGGTCGAGGTCCTGCGTGACATCAACCTCACCGTTGAGGAGGGCGAGTTCGTCGTCTTCGTCGGCCCGTCGGGGTGCGGCAAATCCACTCTGCTGCGCGTGATCGCGGGGCTGGAGGATGCCACCAGCGGCACGGTGAACATCGGCGGTGATGTCGTCAACGCCATCCCCCCCGCCAAACGCGGCATTGCGATGGTGTTCCAATCCTATGCGCTTTATCCGCACCTCTCTGTACGCGACAATATGGCTCTGGGGCTCAAGCAGGAAAAACAACCCAAGTCCGAGATCGACGCCCGCGTCGACAAAGCGACCAAAATGCTGGATCTGGGAAAATACATTGATCGCCGCCCCGCTGATCTGTCAGGCGGTCAACGCCAGCGTGTGGCTATCGGACGTGCGATTGTACGCGAGCCGAAGCTGTTTCTTTTTGACGAACCGCTCTCCAATCTTGATGCCGCATTGCGTATGAACACGCGTATCGAAATCGCCGAGCTGCACCGGACGCTGAGCGCCTCGATGATCTATGTGACACATGACCAGACCGAAGCGATGACGCTGGCGGATAAAATCGTCGTGCTGCGCGATGGTCGTGTGGAACAGGTCGGCTCCCCCATGGAGCTTTATAATAACCCGGCCAATCAATTCGTCGCCGGGTTTCTCGGCTCGCCTGCGATGAATTTCCTGCAAAGGGCACCGCTTGCCATTCCGCCCGGCGGTGCCTTGGGCGTGCGCCCCGAACATCTGCGCCTGGTGCCAGGGGGCCGCATCAAGGGCCGCGTGAGCCATGTGGAACGTCTGGGCGGGGATACCAATTTATTGGTGCATACACAGCAGGAGGAAGCCCTGACGGTGCGCATTTTCGGGCAGGATGACACCCCAGTGGGCGCCGATATCGAGTTGGATTTTGAGGACGCTCACGCCTTTGCCTTCGATGACCAACATCAAAGGGTCAGATCCTAACCGCCCCCCACGGCGCGCGCACTAAAGGTTTCTGGACGCACCCCTTGAGATCAGCAATTCCTTCTGTGCCCGCGCGCTCACGCTATACCGCTGACCGGGACCCTCAAGGCGCTTAAACGCGCGTTTCCATACGGGTACGTATTCAAATTGATGCCGTACCGCGCCGCTCAATAGGTGGCGCGTCCGCCGGACAGATCGAAGGCGGCCCCGGTGGTGAAGCTGTTCTCCCGGCTGACCAGCCAGCAGATCATCGCCGCCGCCTCGCCCAATTCCAGAAAACGCCCCCGTGGGATTTTGGAGAGCATGAAATCAATGTGCTCTTGGGACATCTGATCAAAAATCCGCGTGCGCGCTGCGGCGGGGGTGACGCAGTTCACCGCAATATCCTTATCCGCCAATTCCTTGCCCAGCGATTTGGTCAACCCGATCACCGCCGCCTTGGAGGCAGAATAGGCGCTGGCATTGGGGTTGCCTTCCTTGCCCGCAACCGAGGCGATGTTGAGAATGCGCCCGTAGTTTTGCGCCTCCATCACGGGCACCACGGCTCTGTTGACGTGGAATGTCCCCAAAAGGTTGATCTCTGTGATCCGGCGGAACTCCTCGACCGGATATGTCAACAAAGGCGCATTCGATCCGGCGATCCCGGCGGAGTTCACACAGATATCCACGCGCCCGGCGGTCTCGAGCGTGCGCTGCATTGCGCTCTCAACGCTGTCCCAATTGGCGACATCCACGGCACAAGCAAAGGCAACCCCTCCGATGTCGCCTGCGGTTTGGACGGCGAGGTCACCTTCAAGATCCCAGATGGCAAGGCGTGCCCCCCGCTCGGCCAGACGTTGGGCGACGGCACCGCCAATCCCCTGCGCGCCTCCCGTTACGATTGCGACTTGGTCTGAAAATTCCATTACTTGCGCTCTTTCATGCTCTCTTCATCAAGGTCCCGCCGTGCGCACGCTGTGTTCTGTTGGATCGCTTATTTGTACCCCTGAACGCGGCACCCGCGGGACAAAGCGCAGTGTGGGGCGTTCTGCTTCCGGGCACAATGTCGGTGCCTGTGTTTTCTGCTCCGCGAAAGATTGCAGTGGGGCGATTGAACCGATGCAGTCAGCCGCATTCAGGCGCGCGCTTTGCGGTTATTTCAAATTGCGGCGCTTGAAATCATCGGCTAAACTCTGCCGCCATGCGGTTCTGGTATCCACATCGCAGGCTCAAGTCCTGCGCAGGCAATCATGATGTGCCGGGGACGGGCTTTGAGGGTTGCGCAGAAGGATTGCGGCGCGCCAAGATCAGTCAACCAGAACGCAATGTTGCGCAAGATGGATCATTATGTAAGGTTCTCGCCTGCAACGATGAAAAATTGGGCGCTGTAAGCGTCAAAAAGCAGGGAAATTCGCTATGTCTTTGAAACCTCCACTATCGGATCTACCGATAAAAACCGCTGATAGCGGTTTTTATCGTGGATTCAGCATCAACGTCACCGTGATCAGCAAGATCATCATCAGCCTGTTGGTGGTCTGGTGTATCGTTTGGCCGATTCAGGCTGGTGCGCTGCTGGGCGACTGGAACAGCGTCATTCTGGCCAATTTTGCGGCTTGGTATATCTGGGTTGTTGCGGCCTTCGTGATCGTCTGTCTTGGCCTCGCGCTTTGGCCTGCGGCGGGCCGGCTCAATCTGGGCACCCCCGACGAAAAGCCGGAGTTCTCGAATTTTTCGTGGTTCTCCATGATGTTCGGTGCCGGGATTGGCGTCGGCATGCTGACGTTTGCGGTGGCTGAACCGGTTGCGCACTTCGGGTCCAACCCGGAAACGATCCAAGGCATCACCACCGGTGGGGAGGCGGACAATGTGCGCATGGCCTACAAATGGTCTTTCCTGCATTGGGGGCTGGGTGCCTGGGCATGTTATGCAATCGCCGGTCTGTCCTTGGCGTTCTTTAGCTACCGCCGTGGGTTGCCCCTCACGATCCGGTCGGGTCTGACACCCTTGTTTGGCAAGGCGCTGTCGGGTCCTTTGGGTCACGTGATCGACATCGTTGCCGTTGTTGCCACGATCTTGGGTGTGGCGCAGACATTGGGCTTTGGTGTTGAGCAATTCGTTGCAGGTCTGACCCGGATCGGTATCGGCGGTCTGGCCTATGCGCCTGATGCGGTGAACGCCGCGGGCGAGAGCCTGAACGGCAGCGCCACCACCTTTGGTATCATTGTCGCGCTGATCGTGATCATGGGGGCATCGACGCTTTCGGCACTGTCGGGTGTGGGCAAGGGTATCAAGTGGTTGTCAAACATCAACATGGTGCTCTCGATCCTGCTGTTGGGCTTTTTCATCCTCTTTGGCGCGACATTCTTTGGCGCCTCAGCGTTCTTTCTCGGCATCTGGGACTACGTGACCGCGTTGCCATCGATGAGCTTCAATGTCTTCAAATCAGACGGTGTGGCCGATTCAGAAGCCTTCAAGCTGGCACAATGGCAGGGCTGGTGGCCCGTGTTCTATTGGGCCTGGTGGATTGCATTCGCCCCCTTCGTGGGTCTGTTCCTTGCGCGTATTTCGCGAGGTCGTTCGATCCGTGAATTCGTGTTGGGCGCGATGATCGTTCCGTCGCTGATGTGCTTTGTCTGGTTTTCCTGGGCGGGCGGCACGGCCATTGATCTGGAATTGAATGGTGGCGCTGATGGCGCGATCTTCGGTGTGGCCAACAGCGACAAGATCTTCGCAGTGACGAGCTTCATGTTGGAGCCCATCAGCCAGTGGCTCTCCTGGGGCATGGCTGTGATGATCGTTGTTCTGTTGATGACGTTCCTGGTCACATCCGCTGACTCCGCGGTGCTGATCGTGAACACCATCAACGCGGCTGGTGATGAGGGTCCAAAAGCGCGTCCCCATATCCTGTTCTGGGGCGCGGCACTCGCGTTTGTCGTCGGCGGTTTGCTGATCTCCGGCGGGACGGGTGCCATTCAGACCGCGATGGTGATCGGTGCCCTGCCGTTCTCGATCGTCATGGCATTGATGTGCATTTCGCTGATCAAGGCGATCTGGAATGATGGACGCCGCGAGGCAGCAGGTGTTGCCACGACCATCGACCCGGATACAGCGACCATGCCTGCTGAGTAATCCGGCAGAGGGAAACGATAACGGCCCCGGATTTTTCTCGGGGCCGTTTGCATTTGAGACAGCGTTCGAAAATATCCGTTGCCCGTCACGGGACAAAAAGCGACCTCTTTCTTGGCATCCCTTCAATGGCACCGCCCCGGACATCCCTCCATGAAGGGGGTGCAACGCGCCCCCCAGCAGAGCGTCAAAGAGGAAAACGACATGACCCATCCGCTTCTGAGCCAAGAGCATATTGACACGTATCAGCGTGACGGGGTGGTTTTGATCAAGGGGCTTTTCAGCGATCATATCGCAGCGATCCGCGACGGCATTGACCGTAATATGGCGATACCAGGACCTTATGCTGCCGAAAACCTCAAGGCGGGCGAGGGCGGACGGTTCTTTGACGATTACTGCAACTGGACCCGGATTCCGGAATTTGAGCAGGTCATCCGTACCTCTCCTGCCAGCGAAGTTGCCGCAGATCTGATGCAGTCCCGGCGGGTGCAGCTGTTTCACGATCACGTCCTGGTCAAGGAGCCCGGCACCTCCAAACCCACGCCCTGGCATCAGGACGGACCTTATTACTTTGTGCAAGGCGCGCAGAACGTCAGCTTCTGGTCCCCGATGGACAAGGTGACACAGGCGAGCCTGCGCTGCGTCGCCGGAAGTCACCTTTGGCAAAAGCCGGTGGTGCCGACGCGCTGGATGTCACAGACCAATTTCTTTCCCGAGGATGACGCCTATATGCCGGTGCCTGATCCGGATGCTGAGGGCATGGACATCCGCGAGTGGGATATGGAGCCGGGCGACGCGGTGGCCTTCAGTTTTGGCATTTTGCACGGCGCGCGGGGAAATCAAACCACCCGCCGCAGGCGTGCGTTTTCGCTGCGTCTTGTCGGGGATGATGCGCGCTATGTCACACGTCCGGGGCCGACCTCGCCGCCTTTTCCAGGGCACGGGATGCAGGCCGGGGATCGGTTGCGCGATGATTGGTTCCCGTTCGTTTTCGAAAGGTAACGTCGCGCAATGCCCGCCTGGGATGAAGGATCCGGTGGCATGGGGTGGGAGGCCCTTTGTCGCGCGTTGCCGGGTGACGCTTGGGCGTTCCTTCAGGGGCGATTGGAATGGGCGCATACCCCCGATAGATGCATAAAACTTTGACATCTCCTGCATTGCCGGGCATTCGAGGGAAATGACACCGCACCGATCCGGTGCCAAAGGAAGCTGATGTGACTGCTCGGTTATTCTCCACGCGCAATCGCCCGTTTCATCTGGGTCCGTTCCCGCTCGAACGGTTGGCGCGTGATCAGGGGGACGTCGACCTGTCGCGGGTCCCTGAAAAACCACCTCTGCATTGGGATCACGCGGACACACCGCGCACGCTGATCAGTGCGATGGGAGAATATCAGGCCATGCTGGATGCCATTCGGGACGGGCTGATCAACAGCGAAAAGTCCAAATGCCCGGATGATCTGGATGAGCGTGCGCGCCATATCAAATCCTTTGGTTATTTTCAGGATGCGCCCATGGTGGGCATCGGGCGGTTCGGTGCGGATCAGCTGCGCGCAACGCCGATCCGAAATCGCGCAATCGACCGTCTGGCCGAGGATCTGAAAACCAAGCAGACCAAGACGCTCGCCGCCGGCATCGACACCATCATGGCGGATCTCAGGGACAGCATGAGCGCCCCGCCGCACACGTTGGAGGGTCATACACATACGGTTGTTTTTCTTTATAACTACAATCGCGACCCAATGCCCGATGAACCGGGATATGGGTGGATGGCGGGCGCAAACCCTTACCGCGCGAGCCTGCTGGCGGCGGAAACCGCGATCATTATCGCCGGCTATCTGCGCGTTTTGGGCTATGATGCCAAGGCGCATACGGCGAGCGCCTGCGAGGTTGATCTGAACAAACTGACTGTTGGGGCGGGGCTTGCGACGCTGGAAGAGGGCCGCCTGGTCAACCCCTTTGTCGGGGACCGGTTTCAGGTCGCCGCCATCACCACGAATTTCGCGATGACGCCGGATGCGCCGCTGGTGCCCCTGTGCGCGCAATCCAATTCCGTCACCAGAGGCTGGGCTTGGAATTTGGGCATGGGATCACAGAAAAACGCCCTGACACTGGACCCCTATGCGACTCGCAACTACGCGCAGGGGGCCTATCCTTTCGAGACCCTAAAACGGGTCGAAAAACCCACGACCTTTATCGACGAAGCACGCGTTGCACGTGTGCCCAAACGCACCGACATGTTCGCCCGCGCGCAGTTTGGCGACATGGGCAAGGCCAATCAGGAAGCCACCACGGGGGGTTATTTCGCACAG
Organism: Roseobacter fucihabitans; assembly: GCF_014337925.2. Taxonomy (NCBI): domain Bacteria; kingdom Pseudomonadati; phylum Pseudomonadota; class Alphaproteobacteria; order Rhodobacterales; family Roseobacteraceae; genus Roseobacter; species Roseobacter fucihabitans. The sequence goes on from NZ_CP143423.1 coordinate 1,001,946, forward strand.
AAAACCCCGATCAGCCATGCGATCCGACGCCCGTCCGGGGCGTTCCTGTTGCTGCAACAGGGGCCGGTTGCCGAACGGGTTTCTGATGATGCGCTTGACGCCGCACGCAACGCCGAAGGGATCAAGGCGGCGGCCTATTTTCTGGGCGCGGATGCGGTGGGAATTTCGCGCTGCCCCGAATGGGCGTGGTATTCGCATGACGCTCTGGGCGCGCCGATCGTGCCGACGCATCAAAGCGCGATCAGCATGATCATCGATCAGGGGTTCGAGACGACCGAAGGCTCCTCTGGGGATGATTGGATCGCGGTCACACAGTCCATGCGCGCCTATCTGCGGTTTTCCCTGCTGGGCGGCATCATCGGCAAACACATCCGCAACCTTGGCTATGAGGCGCGCGTGCATACCAATCTGGACGGCGAAGTCTTGCAGCCACCCCTGTTGTTGCTGGCCGGTCTGGGTGAGGTCAGCCGCATTGGCGAGGTCATCGTGAACCCGTTTCTGGGCCCGCGCCTGAAATCGGGCTGCATCACGACGAACATGCCGCTGGCCCATGACAAACCGATTGATTTTGGCATGCAGGCGTTTTGCGAATCCTGCAACAAATGCGCGCGCGAATGCCCGTCGGGCGCGATCACGGCGGGCCCCAAGCTGATGTTCAACGGCTATGAAATCTGGAAATCGGACAGCCAGAAATGCACCACATATCGCCTGACGCAGATGGGCGGGGCAATGTGCGGGCGCTGCATGAAGACCTGTCCCTGGAACGTTGAAGGGCTGCAACATGAAAAGCCGCTGCGCTGGATCGCGATGAATGTGCCCGCCATGGCAGGGGTTTTGGCGAAGGCCGATGATCTGGTCGGCAATGGGCGGATCAATCCACAGAAGCGCTGGTGGTGGGATCTGAAGGTCAATGCGCGCGGTGGCTTTGATCCCGTCGAGGGCCCCTCGAACCAGCGCGATTTGCAAACCGATCTGAAGCTGAAATATGAGGATCAGACGCTGGCGGTCTACCCGGCCAATCTGGCCCCGCCGCCCTGGCCGTTTCCCTTTCCGATGGACCGTGAAAAGGGCATCGAGGCCTATCAGGCGTTGATCACGGCCAAGGAATATCAGGCGCGGCTGGAGCGCGGCGCGCCTGAAGGGCTTGCGCATGTCTATCTGGGAGGTGGGGACGCGCCGGTCACGCGCGTACAGGTCAGCAAGGTGACACCGCTCTCAGAGCGGGTCGTGCAATATGAACTGACCTCTGTGGATGGCACGCCCTTGCCGTCCTGGGAGGCGGGGGCGCATATCGACATCGTGGTGGCCCCTGAGTTTGTGCGGCAATATTCGCTGTCGGGTGATCCGGCGGATCGCTCATGCTACAAGATTGCGGTGCTGCGCGAGGACGCGGGGCGGGGCGGCTCCAGGCTCATGCATAAGATCTTTTCTCAGGGGCGCCGCATTTTCATCTCCAACCCGATCAACCATTTCCCGCTGGCGCAGGAGGCTGGCAAGCATTTCCTGATGGGCGGGGGCATCGGGATCACCCCGATGATCGCCTTTGCGCATCAATGCCATGCAAATGGACAAGATTTCGAGCTACACTATTGTGCGCCAAACCGGGCGGATGCAGCCTTTGCGTCTGATTTGTTGGCCCAACCTTGGGCGGATAATGTGCACCTGCATATCTCTGAGGAGGGGACACGGGCCGCATTTGAGGATGTGCTTTGCGGGTATGAGGCGGGCTGGCACGTCTATGCCTGCGGTCCGGATGGTTTTATGGCTGGCGTCACGCAAGCCGCCCAAACACAGGGATTCCCACCCGAGGCGTGCCATGTCGAGTATTTCTCTGTCCCGGAATTGCCAGAGTATGAGAACCATGCATTCAAACTGAAGATCGCGCGTTCAGGCCAGGAGATCGTCGTTCCGGCCAATAAGGCGGCGAGCGATGTCTTGATCGAAAACGGTTTCAACATCGACGTGAAATGTTCAGACGGGATTTGCGGCGTGTGCAAATGTGGACTGGTGTCGGGGGAGGTCGAGCACCGCGACTTCGTGCTGTCGCAAAAGCAGCGACAAAACACGATGATCCTGTGCCAGAGCAGGGCGGCCAAAGCCGGAGAGATCATCGAGATCGATCTTTAACGCGTTTCCCGGAATAGCTGAAATACGATCTGTCACTTAACCCTTTGAAATATTTGATTTCAGGCAGGGGTAAGTGATTTAGATTTTTCCGAAAGCGCGATAGGGGGAATGTTCCCTCTGAGAGGTGGATTGTCAGCCGTGGAGGAGGCATTTGTCAGGATACGGTTTCTCTCAGGAGTTGCGTGAGCGTCGTCTGCGCCGCTTCCAGCGCGCCCTCCAGAAAACCACCATCGCCCTGCGCAGTTTCCGTGCCCGCAAACAGGATATCATTGCCGCCCCAATCGGAAAGCCCGGCAGGCAGACGGTAGATCGGATGTTGTCGCGGTAGTTCACGATCCGCGGCCACCGCGGTCATCGGATCATCGGCCCAATCCTTGATCACGAGCGTTTCTGGATCACCCGCCTGTTGCCCGAAAAGCCGTGTCAGCTGCGCAAGCACGCGGGGGCGCAGGTCGCACCGGTCGCGATCCCCGACAAACCCGAAGAGCGCAGCAGCGCCGGTTGCCTCATCCATTGCATCATGGGTTTCCGCAAGCGGGCCAATATGGCTGATGGCACCGCCCGACAAGCCGGTGTCCCGCCAAAAGGGCCGCGCATAGGTTGCCACCACTTTGGCATGGCCAGCCATCCAGGTGGGGATATCGCCAAGCGCCTGTTTCAACGGCTCTGGCAGAGCGGGTGAAAACGCGATGTGCTGTGCCCAGATGCGCGGTGGCAGCGCCAGCACCACACGGCGGGCATGGTGGGTTTGCCCCGCTGTTGTCGTAACCCGCAGCCCCGCGGCACAGCGGGCGATATGGCTGACGTTCCGGTTGAGATGGAGCCGATCGCGCGGCAGGGCGCAGCTCAATGCGTCGATCAAAACGCCGCTCCCGCCGCGGATGCGCAGAGCATCCCCCATGGTTGCCAGATCGAGGTCCCTGCGGATCATGCCGCTTGCATCCTCAAACACCAGACGGCCCTGTGAGAACTGCGGGTGAGCGCGCAGATCAAGCTCCTGTATGAGGGTCAAAAGACGTTGGTTATGGGGCCAGATCCATGCCGGTCCCAGGTCGAAGCGCCCTTCGCCGGGGCCGGGGGACTTGCTGAGGATACGCCCGCCCAAGCGATCCCGCGCCTCCAAAAGCGTGAAGGGTATGGCGTGTGCGCGCAATCCCTTTGCCAGAGCGAGCCCGCTCAGACCGCCACCCACGATGATAATATCCATCGGATCAGGCCTCATGGGGCAGCGACATGTGTCAGATGCCCAGATTTGATCCAGAGTTTTGCACCCTCTGATCCGGCGCGCGCCTGTGCGCGCGTGCCTGGCGGAAGGCGCAGCCAATCCCAGGGTCCCAGGGCGTCGCCGCTCTGCGCGAAGCCGCCCTTGATCACAAAGATCTCCATACCACCGACCGCGTCCAGCGCAATCGTCTCTCCCGGTGCCCAATGCTCGACCCGCACCTCTTCAAACGCGTCCTGATGCAGGGGCTGAACCGCTGCGACGTCCGATATATCGACCCGGATCTGCTTGCGGTCCTCGGGGTCAAACTGATGCAATTTCACCAGAATGATGGCCCCCTCCGGTGCCGAGGGCGTGTGGCTGGAGGTTGGCGGGTTGCGCACATATGTGCCGGTCGCAAAGGCCCCATCTTCATCACAGAAGGTGCCCTCCAGCACCAGATACTCCTCGCCCCCATCATGGGTATGTGGTGAAAACGCACTGTTTGGTGCATAGCGCACGAGGCTTGTGGCCCGCGCCACCTCCGCGCCGATCCGATCAAGCATCTTGCGATCCACACCAGGCATCGGGGAGGGGACCCATGCGGTGTCGTCGAACCGAACGAGCACGCGTTTGGAAAAATCCGCATTGAGTTTCATAGCTGATGTCCTTTGCTGGCCCGGAGGGGCGGGCGTGATCAGTCGTATCTGACAGGACCATGGTATGGAACGGGCCGGTGTTAAAGGGAGGGACCCCTCATCAGGCCCCTCCCTCGCGTTAGTTTGAGATCGCGTGACCGGAATGGTCCGTTTTGTTACCATGTGTGCGTTGCTCGACGCTGAAGAGCACCTCGATGTCCCCGGCTTTTTCAAACGTCAGTGTTGCGGGAATTTTCTCGCCAACTTCAAACGGGTCGCCACCAAGCCCCATGAACATGACGTGAAACCCACCCGGTTCCAATGCAACGGTCTCACCCGCGGGGATATCGATGGCGTCCACATGCATCATGCGTGCCACGCCGTCTTTTTCTTCGGTCGTGTGTAACTCTACTTTTGGGAAATCAGCCGTCACGCCGATCAGCCGGTCCGGTGTCTCGCCGGTGTTGGTCACCCTCAGATAGCCGCCACCGGTTTGCGCGGTCGCGGCGGTATTAAAGGTCATCGGGTGGTCAATCACCAGCGCGCCGACCTTGAATTCATGGGCATAAGTGGATGTGACAAGGGTGAGGAGTACAGCGGTTGCTGCAACTGTGAGGTTTTTCATAATTCCATTCCGTGATCTGCGCAAAGAATTGCGCTATTTGCAAAAAACGTTTCGTCAGGCCATTGCGCGAAAGGGCGGTGCCCGGGCGTGTCCTGTGCCCTTGAGTGTTGCAAAACGACCGACATAGGGCGTGGATGAAAAACGGGCGGAACGGGCCGGGGGCAGGACAAACAGGATGCCGGTGCCGGTTTCTGGTGCCAGGATTGTGCTGCTGATCAGACAGGCTTCGCAGGTCGCATTTAGGTGATGGGGGGGGGCGTTATCGCCGCAGATTTCTTCGAGCGTGCCACCCAGACTGAGGTAGCTGAGCAATTCCGCAGACTGTGCGTTGCGCTCAAAACGATGTGCGAAACCGGTTGCCGTCATTGCGAGGGTCGCAATCAGCATCAGCAGGGTCGTGGCAAGGATCCTTTGGCGGCGCATACCGATAAGATGTAGGTGCAAGCGCGCGTCGGGTCCAGTGGGGAAATGCCTCTGAGGGAGCTGTGTCGTAGCTCGAAACCGCAAGCCTTCTGAACCGGCTTGACCTTGCGCGGTCAAGATGACCTGATCCGGGGTGAACAGGAAAGGGTGGGCAATGACAATCGAAATTCTGGGCGTTGATCCAACCTGTTGTTTCATCGCCGGGCAGTGGCAAAAACCCGCTTTGGCGCAAAGGCTCGCATTGCATGACCCGTCGACGGGGGGTTTTCTGTGTGAGATCGCGCGGGGCAGTTGCGAAGACATCGACCGGGCGGTAGAGGCGGCGCAAACCGCAATGTCGGGCGCTTGGGGGTGCTCTACGGCGCTGGAACGGGGGCGGGTGCTCGCGCGCGCGGGGCAATTGGTGCTGGGCCATATCGATATGCTTGCGACGCTGGAAGCCCGCGATGTCGGCAAACCGCTGGCACAGGCGCGCGCGGATGTGGTGGCCCTGGCGCGTTACATGGAGTTCTACGCCGGGGCGGTGGATAAGATCCACGGGGCGACCATCCCCTATCTGGACGGATACACCGTTTATACCCTGCGCGAGCCGCATGGGGTGACGGGGCATATCGTGCCGTGGAATTACCCGATGCAGATCATTGGCCGCTCCGTCGGAGCGGCGCTGGCGATGGGCAATGCCGCTGTGTTGAAACCTGCCGAAGAGGCTTGTTTGACGGCGCTGGCCTTTGCCGACCTGATGCGGCAGGCGGGTCTGCCCGATGGCGCGTTGAACGTCGTGCCGGGGCTGGGTGCGGAGGCGGGCGCGGCGCTGACGGCCCATCCGGGTGTCGCGCATCTTTCGTTCACCGGGTCGGTCGATGTCGGCAAACTGGTGCAGCAATCGGCGGCGCAGAACGTGGTGCCGGTGACGCTGGAACTGGGCGGCAAATCCCCGCAGCTGGTGTTTGAGGATGCGGACCTTGAGGCGGCGCTGCCGTTCTTGGTCAACGCAGGCATTCAGAACGCGGGCCAAACCTGCTCGGCCGCCTCGCGCATCCTGGTGCAGCGCGGTGTTTACGACCAAGTGGTCGCGCTTATGTCGCAGCGATACCGCGCCTTGACGGTCGGACCGGCAATGAGCGATCCGGACGTCGGGCCGCTGATTTCAGACCGCCAGAAAGCCGTGGTCGAGGGGTTTTTAAAGGATGGCGATGGATTGGAACGGGTCGCTGCGGCGCATCTCCCATCTGACCTGCCGTCGAGCGGGGCCTATGTGACGCCGACGCTGTTTGCGGGTGTTGATCCGGGCCATAAGCTGGCGCAGGACGAGGTTTTCGGCCCCGTGCAGGTGGTGATCCCCTTTGAGAATGAGGCCGAGGCTTTGGCGATTGCCAATGGGACAGCCTATGGGCTGGTGGCCTCTGTCTGGACCCGCGACGGTGCGCGGCAAATGCGTCTGGCCAAGGCGCTGCGCGCGGGGCAGGTGTTCATCAATAATTACGGCGCGGGGGGCGGGGTTGAACTGCCCTTTGGTGGCACCGGGCTTTCGGGTCATGGCCGCGAAAAGGGGTTTGAGGCACTTTACGGGTTCTCGGCGCTCAAAACTGTGGCCGCGCGCCACGGCTGATCAGGCCCCCCCAAGCAGGATCAGCCAGACCCAGACGGAAAACACCGACAAGCCGGTCGCGATCAGCACCGAGGAGGCCGCGACCCGTTTGGCGCGCCCGTACATATTGGCAAAGATATAGGTGTTGAACCCCGGCGCCATCGCGGCCGTCAGCACCCCGGAGCGGAAGAAATCCACCGGTACATTTTGCGCAGAGCCAAAGAGCCAGAACAGCGCCGGGTGAAGCAAAAGTGTGACGCAACAGACCATGGCAATCACGCGGCTGTCGCCTTCGGGCCTATATTGCACCAACACCCCACCGAGGGCGAAAAGAGCGGCGGGAAGGGCGGCACGCGCGATCAGCGTCAAAGCATCATCCACCACATCCGGCACCCATATGCCCGACAGATTGACGATGAACCCCAGGCCGATGGCCAGCACAAGCGCGTTGCGAAACATCGCGCGCAGGACGGCGCGGATCATGACCATCGGGGATTGCCCGCGGTTGCGGGTGATTTCCATGACCGTGATGCCAAGCCCGTAGCAAAACGGTGAATGTATCGCAGTGATGGCGAAATTCCCCACCAGCGCATCCGCGCCATAAGCCCGTTCGGTGATGGGTAGGCCGAGCAGGACCGAGTTGGAAAAGAGGCAACAAAACCCGATGGCGACGCAATCCTCCCAGTCGCGGTTGAACAGGTACCGCGCGCCGATCATGCCGAGCGTAAAGCAGATCGTGGCCGCCATGTAATAGCTGCCCAGCAGGCCGGGATCAAAGGAGCTGTTAAGGTCGAGTTTGGCGATGGCCTGGAACAACAGGCAGGGGATGGCGAAGTTTTGCGTGAACCGCATGACACCGTCGATGCCTTCCACTGGGAAGAGCTTGCGCCAGACCGCGACATAGCCAAAACCGATGACCAGAAAGACCGGGAGGATGACGTCGAGCAGGGTTTGCAAGGCGGGCGACCTTTTTGCCAGGTATCGGGGGCGGATGCCTCCGGCGGGAGTATTTAGGGCCAAAAGAAGGTCAGGGCATCTTGAAGTTGAGGGTCATCCCGTCGAAGGCCGGTTCGATATGGGGCGGTGTTTCTGCGCGCAATGTTTCGTAATCAAGATCGATGTGCATATTGGTCAGCACGGCGTGTTTGGGGCGAACCTTTTCGATCCATTCCAGCGTGCGCGCCAGATGGGCGTGCGTCGGGTGCGGGTCCCGGCGCAGCGCATCCACGATCCAGCAGTCAAGGTTATCAAGCTGCGGCCAGACCGCATCGGGGACCTGCGCGACATCCGGCAGATAAGCCAGATCGGCGATGCGAAACCCAAGCGCGTTCATGCCGCCATGGGCGACCTCAAAGGGGGTGAAACGGATGGGGCCGCCCGCGCCCTTGATGGTCACATTTCCGTCAATCAGATTCATGTCCAGAATGGGCGGATAGGTCGAGCCTTCGGCCTGCACAAAGGCGTAATCGAAACGTTGCATAAGTGCTGCGCGCGTCGGCGCGTCGGCCCAGACGGGCAAGCGCGCGCGCATGTTGAACACGATCATGCGCAGATCATCAATGCCATGCACATGATCGGCGTGGCTGTGGGTATAGATGACCGCATCGAGCCGCCCGATATCGGCACTCAGCAGTTGATTGCGCACATCGGGCGAGGTGTCGATGAGAACCGTCGTGGTGCCATTTGCATCCTTGCGTTCCACCAAAAGGGAACATCGTTGACGCCGGTTTTTGGGGTTTTCCGGATCGCAATCTCCCCAATGCCCGCCCAAGCGTGGGACCCCGCCCGAGGAACCGCAGCCCAGAATGGTGGCACGTAACTCCGCCATCAGGCGGCGGCCTCATATTGGGCAGCCTTGCAAAAGAGCCGCTCGAAATTGGCCTGTGTCTGGGCGGCAAAAGCCGCGTATTCGATACCAAAAGTCTTAGCTGCCCGGCGTGCGGTATGGGCTGTATATGCGGGTTCGTTGCGCTTGCCGCGATAGGGTGGGGGCGCAAGATAGGGCGCATCGGTTTCCACCAATATGCGATCCAACGGTGCGGCGGCAAAGATGTCGCGCAGATCGGATGATTTCGGGAAGGCCGTGATCCCGGACATCGACAGGTAAAACCCCAGATCGAGAGCGGCGCGCGCCAGTTCCGGCGAGGAGGAAAAGCAATGCATCACACAGGAGAACGCACCGTTTGCATGTTCTTCGCGCAGGATTCGCACCATATCTTCATCCGCCGCGCGCGCGTGAATGATCAGCGGCAGGCCGGTTTCACGCGCTGCTGCGATATGGATGCGCAGGGATTGTTTCTGGATATCCGCGCTTTCCGCTGTGTAATGATAGTCCAGTCCGGTTTCGCCGATGCCGACGAATTTCGGATGCTGCGCCAGGGTGATCAACTCCTCCACGCTTGCCATAGGTTCGCTCGCGGCAGACATCGGGTGTGTCCCAGCGGCGTAAAATACCGGCGCATGGGCCTCGGCTATGGCGCGCACGGCGGGCTCGGTTTTCAGCTTGGTGCAGATCGTGACCATCCGCGTCACGCCCGCCTCAACAGCGCGCGCGACGATATCGCCGTGCTGGCCGTCGAAATCGGGAAAGTCGAGGTGACAATGGCTGTCGGTGATCTGTGGTATGTCGCTCATGCCGGTCCGGTGGTTCAGCGCCAGGACGGAAATTACCTGCTGGCGGTTTGGCTTATCTTGATCAGGGTATCTAGGACCAGGGCGGCAGGGTCAAGGTTCACCGCGCGCCCGTGCCGCGCGCGCGCGCCGGTTTCCTGCGCAACCTCTGCCCAGGCGCGCGCCGATGCCTGGTTCGGAGCAAGGCGTTTCAAGATCGCGGTTTCACCCGGTGCGGCCTCGATGCCCGGTGCCAGGCCCATGGCACCGGACCGGGCGAGCCGTGACAACAACAGATCAATGAGCTCGAATAGCAAATCGCGTTTCGCCTCACCGCCCCGTGCCGCCGCAGTTTCGGCCATTTTCAATGCGCTGGCGCGATCAAATTGCGGCAGGTGCTGAACAAGGGCCACAAGGTCGGCATATGTTTTCAACCCATCCAGCAGAGACAGGCGCATCGCGGCCCCCACCGAGCCGCCCGAAAGCTCCGCCAGGGCCTTTGCTTGGGAGCCCGCCGAAACGCCCGCCTGATCAAAGGCCCGCGCCATGTCATCTGCTGGCAGCGTATTGAGACGCAGCGTGCGACAACGTGATCGGATTGTGGGCAACAACCCGGAAGGGTGGTGGCTGATCAGCAGCAGCGTTGCATTTTCGGGCGGCTCTTCGAGCATTTTCAGCAGGGCATTGGCCGCGGGGGCATTCATATCATCGGCGGCATCAATGATGACAACCCGACGACCGCCATCCGCGGCAGAGAGTTGGAAAAAACCGGCCAGCGCGCGGATGTCTTCTACGACGATCTGATCGCGCATCCTTTCGGTCTTCGGATTTGGCGTGCGGGTGATGGATTTCAACCCCGGTTCGGCCCCCGCGGCGATCCGGTGCGATACGGGGTGATCGGGATCAATAGTGAGCGTTTTGGGCGGCACCGGCGCACCGAAAAGCCCATCTTCCTCAAGCGGCGGGGTGGCTAGTAAAAAACGCGCGATTGTCCATGCCAGCGTCGCCTTGCCGATGCCGCGCGGGCCGGTCAGCAACCAGGCATGGTGCAAGCGCCCGGTGGCAAAGGCTTCCAGAAACGCATGTTGTGCAGCGTCCTGGCCAAAGATTTGCGCTGTGTCGCGCGGATGCGGTGCGCCCTCGATCTGATCCGGGGTGCTCATGCCAATTCGGCCTCCACCAGGGCGGCAATGTCGGCGGCCACGGCGTCCATGTCGCGTGCGCCGTCCACAAGGCGAAAGCGGGCGCTGAATTCCTCTGCGAGGTCCAGAAAGCCCTGACGCATGGCGCGTTGAAGATCCTCGCCAAAAGCCTCAAAACGTTCATCCGCCGTCTGGCGCGACAAGGCGCGCGACAAGCCCACCGCCGGATCCATGTCGATGAGAATGGTCAGGTCAGGTTCCTGTGCAATCATCAGGGCGTGCAATTGATCCACCACGGCGCGCAGATCGCCGCGCGACAGCCCCTGATACATGCGCGTGCTATCGGCAAAGCGGTCACACAGGACGATTTTTCCCGCAGCCAACGCGGGCAGGATGGTGCGTTCCAGATGGTCGCGCCGCGCGGCGGTAAAGAGCAGGATTTCGGTCTCAGCCGACCACCGGTCCGGCGCGCCCTGCAACACAAGGGCGCGAATTTCTTCGGCGCCGGGCGAGCCACCGGGTTCGCGCGTTACGATAACCTCTTGCCCATGGGCGCGCAGATGTTCGGCCAACCGCTTGATTTGGGTGGACTTGCCCGACCCATCAATGCCCTCGAAGGTAATAAAGCGACCCTGCGCGGGCGGTACTGTGCTCACGTAGCCCCCTCAGGGCCTTCGATGAGTTTGGTAAAGAGCACAAGCGCGGCGGTGGTGACGCGACTAAGAAATCCACCGCGTTCAATCGCACGATCCGCAACCAGCGGCAGCCGGGTTTCGGGCAGGCCTTCGAGGGTGAAGACGAATTCTGCGATCTGATCACCCGCCGCGATGGGCGCGTTGACGGGCCCGGTATAGACGACCTCGCCCTCGATCTCATTTCCGGCCAGCGCGGGCATCAACACAGAGATATCCTCAGCCGCCACCAGCCCGACGGTCGGTTCGCTGCCCATCCAGACCTCGGCTTGCGCGAATTGCTGGCCTTCCCTGGCCAGCGGGCGCATTGCGAATTGCCGAAACGCCCAGTTCACGATGGCCTGGGATTCCTGTGCACGCTCTGCGACCGTATCCAGCCCGGAAATGACAAAAATGACCCGACGGTCGCCCTGTTTGGCAGATCCCGTCAGCCCATATCCGGCCTCCTGCGTGTGACCTGTTTTCAACCCATCCGCGCCAATGCCCATGGTCAAAAGCGGGTTGCGGTTCAACCGGTTGCTGGGCACACGGTTGTCAAATTCAAACTCGGTTTCGGCAAAAAGCGGGTAAAATTCCGGGAAATCTTCGATCAGTCGCGCCGACAGGGTCGCCAGATCGCGCATCGACATCAGGTGTCCGGGCTGGGGCCAGCCGTTGGAATTGGTGAAGGTGGAATTGGTCATACCCATTTGCTGGGCGCGCTGCGTCATCAGCCGGGCAAAACCGTATTCCGTGCCATCCGGCGACAGCGCCTCGGCGATCACCACGCAGGCGTCATTGCCCGAAAGCACGATGATACCGCGGATCAGGTCCTCGACGCTGACGGTTTCGCCTGAGCGCAGGAACATGCTGGATCCGCCATAGGATTGCGCATGTTCCGAGACGCGCAACTCCTCGTTCAGATCCAACCCGCCGTCCGATTTACCGCGCCGGATCGCCTCAAACGCCATATAAAGCGTCATCAGCTTTGACATTGACGCCGGGGGCAGGGGGGCATCGGCCTCCTTGTTGAGCAAAACGGTTCCCGTGGTCTGATCAAGCACGAAAGCAGATGTGGCCTTGGTATCAAAGGCCACAGCGGTCGAGGTGGTCAAAATAAGGGCTAGGAGGGCTCCAGCTAAACGGATCACGGCATCAAGCTCCTGAGTGGTTTAATTTGAGACAGTATAGGCATCAGTGAACCCTTCACGCCGGATGGTGTCGAGCAGTTTTTTGCGTTCAGAGGTATTGCTGGCCGGACCCACGATGACGCGCCAGAAAGCCTTGCCGTCGGTTTCCTGCGATTTGATCGTCGGGATCAGCCCTGCGCCGCGCATCTGTTTGGCCGCGCGGTTTGCGTTGGCTTCCAGACTGAAAATGCCGATCTGGATGAAGGGCTTTGTCAAGGAAGACGGCGGCCGCTCTGCGGTTTGAGCCGGCGGCGCGATGGGGGTGGATTGCAAGGCTGGTTCTGGGGGGGAGGCCAGTGAAGTTTCACCTATTCCATCCGCTTGCGCGGCTCCAACAGGTGCGGGTTCTGGCGTGCTGACAACTTCTTTGCGCAAAGCCGTCACGTCAAGTTCAACCGGTGCGCCGGGCAGCACATCCAGGGCTTGTGCTGCGTCGGAAGACATCTGAAGCCGTGGTCCTGGGATGTCGCGTTCGCGGCGAAACAGGGCCCCCACGACGAACTGGCCGTTGGATTGATTGCGTATGATCACGCGTTCGGGTTCGGTGACATCCGGATGCGCAACCCAGACGCCGCCGAGCGAGGGTCGCCCATCCCACAACCCAGGTTCCTTGGCGGAAAAAATCTCCGGCGCTTCGATGTCGCGCTCAACGATCGTTCCGGCGTCCGCCTGCGCCGTTGCCACTGTCGTTTCCGATGGTGACGGATTGCCCAGGCTGAACGCGCCGGTGTCGTCACAGGCTGTCAGCACAGCGCAAATGCATCCTATTGAAACCAAACGAAAAGCCAAGTTCAGATGATCGGGATTTCCACCAGCCATGTTTTGCGTCCTTGCCTGTTTTCCGGTCTCCCGGCGCTCTTTTTGCCTCCTTTAGGGAGGTCTTGGGAGTTACTCTAGCTTGGCGTGTGCAGACTGGGAAGGTGCCGTGGCACAAATCGGCGATATTCCCCAGAGAGATGGAGCGTGTTTTTTTGAGGTTTCAGAATCAATGACAGATCACTAGGAGGGTGCAACCGGAGGAGTGGCAGAGTGGTCGAATGCACCGGTCTTGAAAACCGGCGTGCGTGAGAGCGTACCGTGGGTTCGAATCCCACCTCCTCCGCCATTTATATATTGTAATTATATTTCAATGACTTAAGCTGATATATTGACCATCATTGACCATCATTGACCAAGATTTCTTGGCTTGACGGTTCAATACTTTTCGCGCGAGTTATCTGACCGCAAAATGACGCACAGGCCGGAACCAAGTGGACTGCCCCCGTTCAAAGTGCGAAATGCTAGTAAAAAGGTTTGACGGAGACGGCCTCAGTGAAGAATTACGTTATCGGCGGACTGGTATGCCTTGTTATCGCTTTGGTTATCGGTGTTCAGCCAGTGCAAAAAGTGGTGAACGAAGCAACCAATCGAGGCACCTTGAGAGGCGTCGAGACTTGCATGTCATATTCCAGCCGTGAACTTCTCTCCGCCGAGGCATTGAGAGCGACCTGCGTAAGTGCATTTCAGAAGAGCCTTTATGGTGGAGAACATGCGGCAGGCCATGCTGGGCCACGGGCCGATCAACGGGGTGTAAGCTGGGGCGGAGTCCTTGAGAACAAAACGCCTGACCATGTAACCACATGGGTTAGAGTTTCGGTCAGTATTTTTGATCCAGATGGCACTGAGCAGAAGGTCTTCGCGGAAACACCGATTTGGATAGACCCGTTGGATGAAGCCGAGTTCTTAGTGGAATTGCCCGACCTTGAACCACAACAATTCGAAAACATGGAGTTTTGCGATTATGAAGTCGAAGAACCAAAGTCTTGCATGGGATGGGGTGTCACCAATGCAATGGGAGTTTCGATTTAGGCCCATACCTAGGCAAAACTCAAAGCATGGTTTCTATGTCGCTGCAGAGGGCGAGCTTGACTTGCTCACATCAGACTCCATGAACGTAGGAAGCCCAGCCCATAGGTGTCTTTTTGCTGTCTGACACCTTCGTCGTGCTTGATCTTATCTAAGAGGGGGATCATTTTAAGCCGGTCCGCACGTTTGGCACGGAACACATAGACCGCATCGTCAAAGGGCTTCTTTTGCAAATGGCGTTGCACACGGGCAGCCAAACCATCGTGCCTTTTGCGGAAGTCCACCACTGCCCGGCAGTCGATACGCAGTATCGATGAGAGTGAGGCTTGGTCGCCACAAATATCTGCACCCCGTGCGATGGGTGGATCACAGCGCGGCCACAATCTCGGCAATGCGCACGTCGGGCGTGGCGGCATCCAGTCGGATCGTCACATTACCCTTGAATATGTCAATCACGCCAATCTCGGCTTGCGCATCAACCCCGGCCATATCTGGCAACATGGCTGCAGGTTCCTCAAGCGCCACCGGAACGCAGGAAACGCCTTCAAGGTTTGGCAAGACCAGCTTGCCCTCCCCCGCCATGCGACGCCATACGGATACATGATTGGGCCCCCCATATCTACGCGCAACCCCGTTCATAGTCGTACCATCAACCAATGTCTCAGCCATTATCCGCACCCTCACCTCATCCGGCCAATGTCTCTGGCCCTTAGGTCTGCGCCGCGCCTCAACGAGAAACTCCTTCAAATCCATGGACAACGGACTCGCAGAATAAACGCCGCATCGGAAGATGGAGTCTAAACAGCGGTTACCATAAAACCAGCTTTGTTTTTTTGCAAAACCGAACCATGTTGCTGGGTGTCGACTTGCTCGATGCATCAGGGTCGCGGAAATCTGGGCCAGATAAGCCGTTGTCACTTTCATCACCAAGGCGTTCGCCTTGATCCGCAGCATGTTTTGCCGGGTAAAAACCTCTTAGAGGACAGTCGTGAACGGCTACAAAATGGTAACACGCTGGGGACGGCACAGTAGATTGCAAACGGTAAAACGATGCCGTTTTCCCACCCGGAACCAGACTATTTCTTGGCTGCGGCCTCGGCTTCCTGCTGGGCAATTTGATGGTCGACCGCGCTTGAGGCTGCGGCCTGAACGGCGGCTTTGCCGGTCTCATCGAGCTGTTCGATATCCTCCATGCCCGGAATATCCACACGCACTTCGCGACGGGCAAATTCGATATCATTGGCTTTGAACTCATTGCGCACGCGGTTGTAGATTTCCTTGCGGATGGTGAATTGCGTCCCCGGCTTGGCCATGAATTTGCCGCGCATGACGATCCCGACGTCATCGAACTGGAACACACCCTGGCTTTTGAAGGGTTCCAGAAAATCATCCTTGAACAGCGGATCTTCGAGCATTTCGGCCCCGATCTTCTTGAAAATCTTCTTCACCCGGTTGGGGTCGGTATCAAAGGGCACTGTGAACATCAATTTCATGATCACCCAATCGCGGCTGAAATTGGTCACTTTTTCGACGCTGCCATAAGGAATAGTGTGCACATTGCCGCGGTGGTGGCGCAGCTGCATGGAACGGATGGAGATTTTCTCGACCGCACCCATGGTCCCGCCCACATCGACATATTCGCCGACCCTAAAGGCGTCATCGATCAGGAAGAAAACACCCGAAACGATATCGGTCACCAGCTTTTGCGCCCCAAAACCAATGGCCAGACCCAGGATCCCGGCACCGGCCAGAAGCGGCGTGATGTCGATGCCAAGGCTGCCGATGGCGAGCAGACCAAAGATCGTCGCAATGCTGGCCTGGGCGGCCATGAGCACCAGCGGCAAGACGGTCGCCAGACGTGAACCGCCGGCACCGCCGCCTTCGCCCGCCGCCTGATCCGCGGTCACCTCAAAGGCGGTTTCGCGCGTCAGACGACGATTGATCCACAAGGAGATCAACTCATAGACCACATATCCGATGGCGGCGATGATGATGAACTCGACGATGTTTCCGGCAAAAGCCGACCCGCCCTCGGCGCTGCCCACAGCCGTCAGATTGATATGCCAGGCCCCTGCAACGATCAGCGCGACCGCTCCCAATGCGATGACACGGCCAATCCGGATCATGCTGCGCTTGTTGGAACGATGGGCTTGCTCGGCGATGGGGCCGGTGCCGATCATGGCGGGTTGCAAGTGGCGCACAAGCCCGCGGATGGCGGTATCCACCAGCGGTGTCAGCAACAGCCAGAACATGGTCTTGAGGTGGGGTGCCGTGCTCAGGAGGCCATAGTACCCATACCCCGCGACGATGTTGGCCACGACCCAGGTCAGGGCGGATGCGATAATCGCAAACATTGGGTAGGCATATGCCAAGCGGGCGTCAAATTCTGTGCGCTCGGGGTCAGTGCCCAGCATCATACGGGTGAGGCCCTCGCGGCCATACCAGGCGATCGCGATGATATAGGCGTGAAAGGCAAAGCCGAACCACGCCCCGATCCGCGTTTCCGACAATGGTACGTCAAAACGGATGTTGAAGGACATCAGGAAAAACCCAAGGCCCAGCAGGAGCGACAGGTAAAAGAAATGCCGATAGAAAAACGCAGCCCATGTGTCATCCACGCTGACCAGACGGTACATGGGTTGTTTTGGCGCAAGGGCAAAGCGCAACAGAGCCGCCGCGACGCGGGGGATCAGGACGATGTTGCGCACGGCCGGCGCGGCAACCGCGAGTTGTTCAGGCGTCAGGATCAATTGCCCCACGCTGCGCGCAACAATGTAAAAGACCACCAAACCAAAAAGCTCGCGCCACAGCCTGCCGCCCAGAAACCCCACGGTGCTGGCAAGCGAACTGGTGTCGGGATCATGTGTCGCTGTCTTGCGTTGCTTAAGGACCGCCAAGACGCCGCGTTCGGCGGCAAAGCCCGCAGCGAGTGCAACCAGCGTCAGCCCCACCAGGGTCAGAATACCGGCCCCACCAAAGGTCGCGATGAAATTGGAAACGGCCTCAACCTGTTTGCCCGGCACGCTTGGCACCAGCCACAGGACCTCCAGCACCGGGCGGTAAAAGGCTTCCCAGGTATTGGCAAGCATCTCCGTCAGGGTGGGCTGAGCGGTGCTGAGGGCGGCCTCGCTTTGCGCTACGGCATCCAGACGCTCCAGCAGCATCAGGCGGACCTGATCATCGGACATGGTCGCGACCATCTCGCGCACGGCTTCGGGGCTGTCGAGTGTTTCGGGTGCCGGGGTGGATTGTTCGGACGTGGCGGAATTTGGCAGAGCGACCTGTGCCTGTGCGCTCAAAGCCGCAAAACAGCTCAAAATTGTCACCAAAAGAAATTGAAAAGGGTGTCTCATCTGCGTGTCCCCGCAACGTTTTATGGACCCCGTTTGTATCGGAACCCTTTTGGCATCACGGCTTGCGTGATGGTTACCCTTTGACGGATGCAGTCACCTGTGGTTGGCAGGGCTTCATCTCATTTTATATGGGCGGTTTTAATCTGCGGGACACTGAATGGCTTTTGCAAAATACTCAAGTTCCCTGACCCTTCGGTTCCAAAATTATTTTTTATGTGGCGCCCAAGGACACGCTTAGTCTTCAGTGTCTTTGCCATCGGAAGGCGTGTCGAAACGGCTCAAAATTGAACAATCTGCAAACCCATATCCCCAACGCCATGGCAGGGCCGAACAAGGCCGCCCGCCCAGACGCACGGCAAGATACATCGCCTGCGCAATAGCGTCATAAATGCGATCGACGGTTTGCCCGCTGGTGGCATATGTTTGCGCAAGGGTGTCGCGATCCCGCCGCCCTTGGGCGATGACGCAAGCGCGCAGGGTTTGATCCGCCCTGAGGCGCGCAGCGAAACTCTGTCGCGGTTCGGTGGCCCCATCCGCGTCGTGATAAATACGGTCATGGGCGATGCAACAAGCCTCCCAAGGTGGTTTTTCTCCCTGGTTTTTTGCCCATTGCGGAAATCTATTCGCGGTTGCCGTCCATATCCCGGACATGCCGCCGCTGCACCCGTCGGTCTCAAAAGGCGCGGGATTTGCGTTGATAGTCTGCTGCATCAGGGCTTCATGCGCGGGCAGCCCGATCCGCTCGGCAAGGCCGGGCGCGCCTTGTGCCAAGGCACCCGGCACCGCGATGACCACCGCCATGACCACCAGCGCGCTAAGGGCTTTCATCGCGGTACACCTGTGGTTCCTGCGTCAGCCCGAACCGCTCAGCCAATAGCACAAACAGGCGTTCCGGCGTGCTGAGACCCGCGCGCGTCTGCATGACCTGGCGCGCCAGCGCGGGCTCATCCGTAATGATCCCATCCACCCCCAAAGACATCATCGCGGACATCTCAAGCGGGTCGTTGACGGTCCAGACATATAGTTTCTTGCCCTGCCGTCGGGTTGCGCGCACAAGACGTGGTCCCACCATAGCGGTGCTCACGGCGATGAAATCTGCCTGCAGGCGCGACAGATCCCCGATTGCCGTCGCGGCCAGCACGCCTGCGGACCATTGCGGGCGCAGCGCTTTCATCTTTTCGACGGCGGGGTATTTCAACGACATTGTCGCCACCCGGTCCGCCATGCCTGCGTTTTCGACAACGGCGATGGTGCGCTCTTCGAGGGATATGTCATGGCCATAATATTTCAACTCGATCAACAGCTTCGCCTTGTCGCGCACCGCCTCCAGAACCTGCGCGAGGCTTGGTGTGCGCTCTTGGGCAAAGGCGGGGTCAAACCAGCTGCCGATATCGATTTGTTCCAGATCCGCGCGCGTGGCGTCCCAGATTTTCAAATCCACCCCGGCGAGTTTCATGAAATCGCTGTCATGTATGACGACGATCTCGCCTTCAGCAGTTTCCTGAACGTCGATCTCGACCCAATCGGCGCCGTCCTCAACGGCCTTGCGCACAGAGGCCAATGTGTTTTCAGGGCGCAGACCAGCCGCCCCGCGGTGGGCGATGATTTCGACGCTTGGATTGGTTTGCACGCGATTGATCAAGACCCCGCCCGTCATCAGGGCCAGTGAAATCAAAACACTGCCCCCCGCCAGAATTAGTCCGGGCGAGACCATAGGGTTTTGGCCGCGCGGCGCATGGGCCAGATTGGCGGCACCACCCTGATAATAAGCCGCGAGCAGGCGCGCCAATGTACCCAGTGCAATCGCGCCAACCAGCAGATTACACAAACCCCAAAGCGCACCGAGGCAGAGCGCTACGGTCAGTTTTGCGCGAAAAGTCGGAATAAACTGCGCAACACCTTCGCGGATCAGCCAGCCAAAAATCAAAGCGACGAAAAGGACACCAAGGGTGCGCAGCGCGAACCAAAGACCCAGCGCGCGCAACAGGTGCAGGCGTTTGCCCTGCATCAGCTGCGCACTTTGCGCAAAAGAGGCGCGCGGGGAGGCACCGTCAAACAGAACGCGATGGAGCGAGATCGCCCAGAGCAACACCCGGTTCAAAAGGATAACCCCCATCACGGCCAGCAAGGCAGCAATCAACGCGGCACCGGTGATGAATTCCGGCGGGCGCGCCGTGAGGTAATAATTGATGTCATATTGCCCGAACATCCGCTGTGCAATCCACAGCGACAGCAGGGCAAAGGGCGCGATGATCAGCAGGATGCGCGCGACCAGCAGCACCGCATATTGCATCAGGGCAGGCAGGCGGCGACCCAGAAGCGCGAAACTCGCCCCGATGGCGCGCAGGCTGGAAGGGTCCGCATGTCTGAGATCGACGGTCATGGTGGCCAGGCCAATCACCGAGCCGATCAGCAAAACAGCGGCAATGAACAGGAACACCGGCAGACCAAGCGGGGAGGTAAAGAAATGCGCGATCGCCTGATCCGTCAGGGCGGATTGCCCGGAGAGCGAAATGGCGAAACCTACGAGCAGGATCGTGAGAGGCACCAGAACCGCCAGGCTGATCACCCGAATGATAACGAAAATCGGAACAACCAGACCGCGTCGCGCCCAAGTGTCGAGATAGGCTTGATAAATGGACATGGAGTTTCCTTGATTGCAGTGCGTTCACCTGCATCCTAACCAGCGGTCCCTCTGGCGTCATCGGTTTTGTGGCGGCCGGTCGCGTGGCTCTGGTCCCTGTCAACCCTGCCGGATTACGCGCCCTGATTGCAGGTTTCAAGAGTTGAACAACGCGACGTTGGTCTCACGCGGGCCTGCGTGCCATCATGGCGCGCGATTGCTGTTGTCTGACCTCGGATTTAAAGCCTATGTTGTCGCAAATCTGTTGCAGATTGGGGATTAGACCGATCCGCAAGCGGGTTGCGCTTTTTCAGGACCACGCCTACCAAAGACGAGGGTTTGGCGGTTCATGCGCGGGCAGGCTGGCAACGGAAATGATAAAGACGATTTTGTACAACAAGGAGAAGACCATGAAGATGACACTGATGCTCACGAGCGCTACGGCGATGATGCTGAGCTCTGTTGCGGTGCAGGCCGATACGTTGCGTTTGCTGACTTGGGGGGGCTATGCGCCCGATGAGGTGGTCGCGATGTTTGAGGCGGAGACCGGACATACGGTTGAGGTCACCAAATCCAACAACGAGGAAATGATTGCCAAGCTGCGCGCCACCAACGGCGGCGGCTTTGATCTGGCACAGCCGAGCCAGGACCGGGTCGCGGGGGCGCAGGCGGAATTCGGCATCTACAAGCCGATTGATCTGTCCAAGATCGACACCAGCCTTTTCATCCCCTCCATGATGCAGGCGACGCAGATCAACACCTCCTTTGAGGGCGAGGTTTACGGCGTGCCGCATGTTTGGGGCACCAGCGGTCTGGTGGTGAATACCGCCGAGGCGGGCGGCGTGCAGGATTATCTGGATCTCTGCGGGCCAGATGTTGCGGGCAAGGTTTCCTATCGCCTGAAGCGCCCAACGCTGATCGGGTTCGCCTTTTCCATGGGTCTTGACCCCTTTGCCGCCTACGGCGATGCGGATGCCTATAAAGAGGTGCTGGATCAGGTTGAGGCCAAGCTTGTCGCGTGCAAATCCAATGTGAAAACCTATTGGGATGGTGGCGATGAGATCAAGAACCTGCTGCGCTCGGGCGAGGTCACGGCCTCCATGGCATGGGATACCGGCGGGTGGCAGCTGAATGATGACAATGCCGACATCACATTTGTGGCACCGAAATCCGGTGCTTTGGGTTGGATCGACACCTTTGTGATCCCGTCGCGGGGGCGTGCGGATGATGCGGCCTATGATTGGATCAACTTCGTCATGCGCCCGGACATCGCGGCCATGATCACCAACACGGCGGGCAATTTCACCGCATCCCAAGGCGGCGATGCCGGCGTGGATGACGCGCTTAAGTTAAAGTATCAGGCGAGCTTCCCCGCAGAAGCCATTGATAACATTAAATGGTACCCCGCTGTGCCTGCGGGTCTTGAAGCCCTCGAAGGGGCCGCATTGGACCGGATTAACGCGGCTAAATAAGTTCCTACACCACGACCTATGGAGCGCGGATCTCGCGCTCCATTCTTTTTTGCGAAAGACGATACGATATGTCCGATATCCCTGATCTCGAATGCCGCGCGCTCTGCAAGAGTTATAATGATTTTCAAGCGGTTAAGGACGTAAGTTTCAGCGTTCCCAAGGGGACGTTCTTCTCCATCCTCGGACCTTCTGGATGCGGCAAGACCACGCTGCTGCGCATGATCGCTGGGTTTCAGGAGGCGACCGGGGGGGATTTGCTGATCAAGGGCAAATCCATGCTGGATGTGCCGCCCAACAAACGCCCCGTATCCATGGTGTTTCAACATCTCGCCCTGTTCCCGATGATGAACATCGGCGCAAACGTCGGCTTTGGTCTGCGCCAACGCGGGGTGAACAAGAGTGACATCCAGGTCCAAGTCGAGCGCGTGTTGGAGCGCGTCGGGCTGGGCGGTGTCGCGGAGCGGCCTGTTGACTCCCTCTCCGGCGGGCAGAAACAGCGCGTGGCGATTGCCCGCTGTATGGTGCTGGAACCGGATGTGTTGCTACTGGATGAACCGCTGGGCGCGCTGGATCTCAAGCTGCGCGAACACATGAAGGTGGAACTGAAAAAGCTGCAATCTGAATTCAACACGACCTTTGTTTATATCACCCATGATCAATCCGAAGCGCTGGTGATGAGCGATCAGATCGCCGTCATGAATCACGGTCGCTTTGAGCAGATCGGCACGGCCAAAGAGCTGTATTATCAACCGGATACCGCCTTTGTTGCCGGGTTCGTCGGCGAGGCGAACACGCATACCGCCAGGGTGGAAAGCGCCAATGGCGAGGCGCTGCATCTCGTGACGCCGGATGGTTTGCATCTGCGCGGTGTGGACGCGGGTGACAGGCTTGCCAAAGGCGACAGGGCCCAGATTTTCGTGCGCCCAGAAGCCATACGCCTATCGCGCAGCGTCGCGGATCTCGCAGGCCTGCAAAACACCGGCAAGGGTCGTGTGGAAAGCGTGTTGTTCAACGGGGCCAACAGCCAATTGATCCTGCGCGATGGCGCGAATGGTGCTGAAATGAGCGTCGCCCTGCCACAAACCGCCGAATTCCGCGATCTGGCCAAAGGCGATGACATCCATTTCGGCTGGGCACCCGATCAGACGCGTTGCTACCGGCAGGTGTCCTGAAGATGCGCTCGGACACATCCAAACTTGGGTTCATCCTGCTGCTCGCGCCCTTGCTGATCTGGCTTTTGACGCTGATCATCCTGCCCCATGTCGGCATGTTCATTGTGTCCTTGCGCGAAAAGGTCGGCATCCGCGAATATGAGACCGGCTTCGCCAATTACGCGGTGTTTTTCAACGAACCGCTCTATTGGAACACCTTTGCGCGCACGGCCTATATGTCGATCACCGCGACTTTTCTGACGCTGCTGATCGGCTTTCCAATCGCCTATTATATCGCGAAACTGACCCGCGGGCGCACCAAGACTACGCTCTTCCTGATGTGCCTCATCCCGTTTTGGGTGAGCGAACTGGTGCGCACTTTTGGCTGGATGATCCTGTTGCGCGAAACCGGGGTGGTTTCATCGTTCTTACAATATGCCGGCCTGACCTCTGCCCCCATCGAATTCCTCTACAATGACGCGGCGATCATGACGGGGCTGGTTTATACGTCGATGCTCTTCATGGTGGTGCCGCTGGTCACGACGCTTGACAGTCTGGATGACAGCCTGATCGAGGCGGGCTATGATCTCGGCGGTTCCAGCCTGTCGATCCTGCGTGAAATCGTTATCCCACATGCCATGCCGGGGATCGTGTCGGGCTGCATCGTGGTGTTTATGCTGTCTTTGGGCAATTACCTCACGCCGATCCTTTTGGGCGGCAAGGACAGCCTGTGGTTCACCGGGCTGATCTACAGCCAGTTCATCACGCGGTTTAACTGGGAGCTTGGCTCCGCCTTCGGCTTCCTGCTGCTCGGCCTTTCCTCGCTGATCGTCTTTCTGGCGCTGAAACTCTCCGGGCAATCGCTTGGCAAGACGATGGGGCGCTGAGATGATCACAACCATCCCGCAATCTACCGCATTTCGCTGGACTTACCGCGCTTATGTGACGTTGTTTTTCATCTATCTGGCCCTGCCGCTGGTGACGGTCTGCGTCTTTGCCTTCAACGACAGCGTCTTCCCCTCGCTGCCCTGGGACGGCTTCACATGGGATTGGTTTTTCGGCACCGAAACGCCGCGTATCGGTGTCTTTCATGAACGCCCCATTCTGCGGTCCATCGTGACATCCGGCGTGGTGGCGTTCTGGGTGTCGGGCCTGTCGGTGATCGTCGGCACCTGCAACGCATTCCTGTTCGTGCGCCATGATTTCAGGGGCAAAAACCTCCTCTACATCCTGATGCTCCTGCCGCTGATCATTCCGGGCATCATTCTCGGCATCTCGATCCTGGTCTTCTCCAGCAGCATCGCGAACACGCTGGAAGAGGCCACAGGTCTTTGGTTTGACGGGCTGCGGCCCGGTTTGATCCTTGTCGTGCTGGGGCAGTTCTCCTTTATCACCACCTTCGCCACGCTGGTCATTTCCGCACGATTGCAGAAGTTTGATTCCAGCCTGGAGGAAGCCGCGCTCAACCTTGGGGCCTCCAAATGGGGCGCGATCCGTCAGGTGACATTGCCCTTCCTGTTTCCGGCGATGCTGGCGGCGGCGGTGGTCGCGGTGCTGATGAGTTTCGAGAATTTCAACACCACGCTGATGCTGGTGGGTTCGGATGCGCCGCTGACGGTGACGATGTTTGATCGGCTCAAGCTAGGCTCGACGCCGGTGCTGAATGCGGTATCGCTTTTGTTGATTGTGGTGTCGGCGGTGCTGGGGCTGTTGTCGTTGCTCTTGAAACGCGAAGATTAAAACGGCTGGCAAGTGACCTTGTAAACTTGCCAATGCCGTTCAACGTGGCATAGTTCCCCGGACGCGCTAACTTGACAGCAACACGCCACGCGGCAGTTTGAAACGTTCCAGAAAAGGACACAGTACCCCATGCGAACCACGGTCACCTCCTTGTTTTCAGATCACCCCGCCGACGCGCCCGCCTTTGGAGCGCCGGAGCGCGCTTGGATGAGCTATGGGGGCTTGCGCGCATTATCCGCGGAAGTCACCGCGTCGCTACAGGGTATGGGGATCGGCAAGGGCGATAGGGTTGCCATCGTGCTGCCCAATGGGCCGGAAATGGCGGCGGCCTTTGTGACCGTGGCGCAGGTGGCGACCACGGCGCCGCTGAACCCGGCTTACCGCGAAGAAGAATACGAATTTTATCTCTCCGACCTCAGGGCCAAGGCCCTTTTGGTCACAGCCGATTATGACGGCCCGGCCCTGAGTGCCGCGCAGAAATCGGGCATGGCAATCATCCGTTTGCATGTTCCAGAAGGCGCGCCTGCGGGGTATTTCACGTTGAGTTCAGACGCTATGGGCAGCGCGGCACCGGACGCGGTGACGGCGGATGACATCGCGTTGATCCTGCATACCTCCGGCACCACATCGCGCCCCAAGATCGTGCCGCTTTTGCACTCCAACGTGGCTGCTTCTGCCGAACATATCCGCGCGTCGTTGGAATTAACCGCCGATGACCGCTGCATGAACGTCATGCCGTTGTTTCACATCCACGGGCTGATTGCCGCCGTCACGGCGTCTTTGGCAGCGGGGGGGTCGATCTGGTGCGCGCCGGGCTTTGACGCCCTGCGGTTTTTCGGCTGGATGAAAGAGGCCAGGCCGACCTGGTACACCGCCGTGCCGACCATGCATCAGGCGATCCTGAGCCGTGCCAAACGCAATGCCGATATCATCGCCGACACGAAACTGCGCTTTTTGCGCTCCTCCTCGGCCTCCTTGCCCGCACAGGTCATGGTCGCGCTGAACGACACCTTCGGCGCGCCCGTCGTTGAGGGCTACGGCATGACCGAGGCCGCGCATCAGATGGCCTCCAACCCGATTGGTGCAGGCAAACAGAAACCCGGCGCGGTGGGCGTTGAGGCTGGCCCGAAAGTGCGCATCGCCCATGAGATCGAAAATCGTCTGATGGAAGGCACCGGTGAGGTTGTCATTTCCGGCCCCAATGTGACGCCGGGATATGAGGGCAACCCGGAGGCCAATGAGAAGAACTTCTTCATGGATCAGGGGCAGCGCTGGTTTCGTACCGGCGATCAGGGGGCCTTTGACGCGGATGGCTATTTGATCCTGACGGGCCGCTTGAAGGAAATCATCAACCGGGGTGGCGAAAAGATCAGCCCGCTGGAGGTGGACGGCGTACTCTTGGATCATCCCGATATCGCGCAGGTCGTGACCTTTGCCGTGCCGCACCCCAAGCTCGGCGAAGAGGTTGCCGCCGCCGTTGTACTGAGCGAGGGGAGTGAGGCCAGTGAGCAGGATATACGCGCCTTTGCCGCTACGCGGATGGCTGATTTCAAGGTGCCGCGCAAGGTGATCATCATGGATGAAATTCCCAAGGGTGCCACGGGCAAGATGCAACGCATTGGTCTGGCCGAAAAGCTCGGACTGGTGGAGAAGGCCTGATATGAAGATCTGCATTTTCGGAGCGGGCGCGATTGGCGGCTATATGGGTGTGAAACTGGCGCAGGCGGGGGCGGATGTATCGCTGGTCGCGCGCGGCCCACATCTGGCGGCGATGAAGGACAAGGGGCTAACCCTGATCGAGGAGGGCGGCGTTGAAAGCACTGTCAAGGTCACGGCCAGCGAGGACCCCGCCGATCTGGGGCCACAGGATTACGTGATCGTCACGCTTAAGGCGCATTCCGTGCCACCCGTTGTGGACCGGATGCAGCCGCTTCTGGGCGATCACACCACGGTGGTCAGCGGCGTAAACGGCGTGCCGTGGTGGTATTTTCACAAGAGCGGCGGAGACCTCGAAGGCACGCGCCTGCAGACGGTCGATCCCGGCAATGCGCAGTGGAACGGCTTTGGCCCGGACCGCGTGCTGGGCTGCGTGGTCTATCCGGCGGCAGAGGTTTCCGAGCCTGGCACCATCCGCCATATCGAGGGCAACCGCTTTTCGCTGGGTGAACCGGATGGCTCCAAATCCGAACGCGCCGTGGCATTGTCCAAGGCCCTGATGGCCGCGGGCCTCAAGGCCCCGGTGCGTCCGCGGTTGCGCGATGAAATCTGGGTAAAACTCTGGGGCAACCTGTCGTTCAACCCAATCTCGGCGCTGACCCATGCGACGCTGGATGTGCTGTGCACCGACGAAGGCACTCGTGCCGTGGCGCGCGGCATGATGCTGGAAGCGCAGGAGATTGCCGAGAAATTGGGCGTCAAGTTCCCCATTGATGTGGAGCGCCGGATTGATGGTGGGGCCGCCGTGGGCGCGCATCGCACCTCCATGTTGCAGGATCTGGACGCAGGGCGCCCGATGGAGATCGACGCGCTGGTCGGGTCGGTGCAGGAGTTGGGGCGCATCACCGAAACGGCGACGCCGACCATTGATACGGTGCTGGCGCTGACCAAGCTGCGCGCGCGATCGGCGGGTCTTTACGGGGGCTGAGACCTGCGTCAGGTCCGCGCAGCCTGCCTTGCGCTGCGCAGAAACTGCGCCATGTCTGAAGAAGATAGAGGTTGCAGGACGCACAATGGTATTGAAGATTTCCAATCTGGCAAAACGCTATGAAACGGGCGCTGACCCGGTTGAGGTGCTGCGCGATGTCTCCTTTGAGATGGCGGCAGGCGACACCTTGGCCTTGGAGGGCGAATCCGGCAGCGGCAAAAGCACATTGCTGCATCTGGTGGCGGGGCTGGACCGTGCCAGCGCCGGACAGATCGAGGTGGAAGGCGTTGATATCACCGGGTTCACCGATACGCAGTCGGCGCGCCTGCGCCGTGAAAGCGTGGGGCTGATCTTTCAGCAATTCAACCTGATCCCCAGCCTGAATGTGCAAAGCAATATCGCCTTTCACGCCCGTCTGTCGGGTCGATATGATCCGCATTGGGCCGATGAATTAACGGATAAAATCGGGCTGCGGGATCATCTGAACAAATACCCCGAAGCCCTATCGGGTGGGCAACAGCAACGCGTGGCGATTGCGCGGGCTTTGGCGGCGCGGTCCAAATTGCTGCTGGCGGATGAGCCGACGGGCAATCTGGATGAAACCACGGCGGATGCGGTTCTGGCATTGATGCTGGAAAGTGCCGCACAGACGCATACCGCCATCCTCATGGTGACCCATTCGACCCGGCAAGCCGCGCGCATGCGCCGCCGGCTTACCCTGTCGCGCGGGACGATCCTGGCGGAGCCGCCCAGCGTATGACACGGTACGGCATCATCGCATTGCTGTCCCATTGGCGAAAAAACCCCTGGCAGATGGTGACATTGATTGCCGGGCTTGCGCTTGCGACGGCGCTTTGGTCTGGTGTGCAGGCGATCAACTCTGAGGCCCGCGCCAGTTACGACACCGCAGCACAGGTGCTGTTGAATGCCGATCTGGGCCAGATCGAGCGCCGCGACGGCGCGCCCCTGACCACTGCCGACTATGTCGGCCTGCGACGTCTTGGCTGGCAGGTCAGCCCGGTGATCGAAGGGGATTTCCCGGCTGACGGCGGGACGATAACCCTGCTCGGGGTGGAGCCCATGACCCTGCCGCAGGCGGTGATGGCGGCCAATCGCGCGCCGGAGACCGACAACGGCCAGGACCCGGTTTTCCAGCGTGATGGCCTCGTGGTGCACCCGGATGATATGGCGTTGTTCCAGAACGCGCCGGTGTCGATCCAATCCGATCCGCAACGCACCCCTGGCACCGCCATTGGGGATATCGCGACGGTGCACCGGCTGCTTGAACGCCCCGGCGACATCACGCGGCTGATTGTGGCGCCGCGCCAGCCGATCACGCTGGCACCGTTGCCGGAGCAATTCCGCATGACGCCGCCCAGCGGGCAAAACGATGTGGCCCGGCTGACCGAGAGCTTTCATCTCAACCTCACGGCTTTTGGCTTGCTGTCCTTTGCCGTGGGGATTTTCATTGTCTACGGGGCTGTGGGGCTGGCGTTTGAGCAACGCCGCGCCGTGTTTCGCACGTTGCGCGCGCTGGGGCTGCCGCTGCGGCGTCTGATGCTCTTGCTGGCGCTGGAGTTGGGGGTCTTTGCGCTGATCGCCGGGGCGCTTGGCGTGGCGCTGGGATACGGGATCGCGGCGGCCTTGCTGCCGGATGTGGCGGCGACGCTGCGCGGTCTTTACGGTGCCGATATTTCCGGCCAGTTGCGACTGCGCCCCGCCTGGTGGCTCTCGGGGCTGGGCATGGCGCTGGCCGGTACGGCGGTTGCGGCAGCCGGGGCTCTTTTCAAACTCGCACGCCTGCCGCTGTTGTCCTTCAACCACCCGCGCGCGATGAGCATGCATGCCGCAGGGGCCGCACGCTGGCTGGCGCTCGCGGCGCTGGCATTGTTGTCGATCGGCACCGCTGCGGCCTTTCTGGGCGAGGGGCTCTTTGCAGGTTTCACCCTCTTGGCCTGTCTGTTGCTCGGTGCGGCCTTCCTGTTGCCGATTGTGCTCAACACGGTGCTGACCCTGGCAGCGCAGCGGCGCGGCGGGCCGGTGCGTGAGTGGTTCTGGGCGGACAGCCGCCAGCAATTGCCAGGGCTTTCGATGGCGCTCATGGCCTTGATGCTGGCGATGGCGACGAACATTGGGGTCTCCACCATGGTGTCGAGCTTTCGGCTCACCTTCACCGGCTATCTGGACCAGCGTCTCGTTTCCGAGCTTTACCTGAACACGGCGTCACCGGCGGAGGCCGCAACGATTACCGATTACCTGCGCAGTCAGGGCGTCACGGTTTTGCCTATTATCTGGCAGGATGTGCGGATCGGTGGTTTGCCCGCAGAGGTCTACGGCATCCTCGATGATCCCACCTACCGCGACAATTGGCCGGTGCTGGAGGCGCTGCCGCAGGCCTGGGACAGGCTGGCCGGGGGCGAGGGCGCTTTTATCAATGAACAGTTGGCGCGCCGAAACGACTGGCATGCGGGGGATCACTTGCCGGACGGCGATTTGATCCTCGGAATCTACAGCGATTATGGCAATTCCGCTGGCCAGGTGGTGATCTCAAAGCTCCGGTTCGACGCCCGATATCCCGGCCTGAGCGCGCAACGGTTTGGGTTGCGCACATCCGACCCCGACGCCTTGGCGACGCAATTGCGCGCCCGTTTCGACCTTGGCGAGGAGGCGCTGATCAATCAGGCGGCGCTGAAGGCGTTCTCGCTTGCGGTCTTTGAACGCACCTTTTCCGTCACGGCGGCGCTCAATCTGCTCACCCTCTCTGTCGCTGGGCTCGCGCTGCTGATCAGCCTGCTGACGCTCGCCAGCCTGCGCTTGCCGCAACTTGCCCCTGTCTGGGCGCTTGGGCTGACACGGCGGCGTCTGGCGGGGCTTGAGGTTTTGCGCGCGCTCTGTCTGGCGGCGCTGACAGGGGTGCTGGCGGTGCCGCTGGGTCTGGCGCTTGCCTGGGTCTTGCTGGCGGTGGTCAATGTCGAAGCCTTCGGGTGGCGTTTGCCGATGTTCCTCTTTCCCTGGGATTACGTGAAACTGGGTGCGCTGATGCTCCTGGCGGCTTTTGGGGCCGCGCTTTGGCCCGCAATTAAATTGGCGCGCACCCCTCCTGATCATCTTCTGAAAGTCTTTAGCAATGAACGTTAAGGCACTCTTCGTAATTTTGTTCTTGTGGCTTATCTCCGCGCTGGGCGCGCTCGCTCAGAGCTTTGCCGGGCTTGGGGGGGACGCCGAAGGGTTCGATCTGCCTCAGCGCGGCACCGTTTTCGAGTTCCCCGCAGATCACGGCGCGCATCCAGGGTACCGCATCGAGTGGTGGTATTTGACGGCCAACCTGCGCGACGCAGAGGGCACAGAATATGGGCTCCAATGGACGCTGTTTCGCAGCGCGCTGGAACCGTTGGAACGTCCCGGTTGGGACAGCCCACAGCTCTGGCTCGCCCATGCTGCTGTGACGACGCCCTCCGCGCATTACGTCGCGGAACGGCGTGCGCGCGGCGGGATCGGGCAGGCGGGTGTGATCGCGGACCCCTTTGAGGCCTGGATAGACGATTGGGTCTTTGCGGGGGCGGATATGGCGCAGATGAGCTTGCGGGCCTCTGGCACGGATTTTGCCTATGACATGGCGCTTGAGGCGCAGGGGCCGTTGGTTTTTCATGGCGACCGGGGCTATTCGCAAAAATCCGCTTCCGGGCGCGCCAGCTATTACTATTCCCAGCCGTTTTTTGATATTTCGGGTATTCTGACCCTGCCGGATGGGCCGGTGCAGGTAAGCGGGCAGGCTTGGCTGGATCGCGAATGGGCCTCCCAGCCACTTGGCGCCTCGCAGGTAAGTTGGGATTGGTTTTCCATGGGTTTTGAGGGGGGCGCGCGTCTGATGGGCTTCACATTGCGCGACACCGAAGGGGGCAGCTATACGGCGGCCACATGGATTGAGCGGGACGGGACCGCGACCCCCTTTCCCGATGGCGCGTTTTCGGCCGAGCCGCTGGTGCAAAGCGACGTGGCCGGGCGCAAAATTCCGACCAGTTGGCGCGCCACCCTGCCCGACAAGGGGGTGGATGTGACTGTGGAGGCGCTGAACCCGCAGGCCTGGATGGAGACCTCCATTCCCTATTGGGAGGGGCCGGTGCGCATTTCAGGCACGCATCGCGGGCGGGGATATCTGGAGATGACGGGGTATTGAGCGCGGCCCTTGCGTCATTGCAGCACGGGTCTCTTTTCGCGGTGCCGCGCCTGGCCTATACTGAAATCTGCGACAAAAAGGAAAACACATGGTGCCTCGTTCCGGCACGCTGACACGACGCGGGTTTATCATCGCCGGGATGGCCATCGCAGGGGGGGCGTCGCCTTTGGCAGCTTTCGTGTGATGACGCCCCATGCCAATCCCTTGCTGGAGGGGCTGGGGTCTGAGGACGTCAGCTTTAACGCTTACGTGCGGATCAAACCCCATGTCGATCTTGGGCAGGGGGCGGCCTCGATGCAGGCCAGTTTGATTGCAGAAGAGCTTGATGTCGCGTTTGGCCAGTTTCAGATTGAACAGGCGCGCGCTGATCCCGCCTATTACAACACCGCCCTGGCGGATGAGGCGGTGCCGTTTATGTCAAATGATACCGGTATGGCGGCGCAAACCCTGCGAGATGTGATGGGCGCGGCCTTCAAGCTGGCGGGCATTCAGGTCACGGGCGCATCCACGTCGGTGCCCGATAGTTTTCACAAGCTGCGCGTGGCCCGGGCGGTGGCGCGCGCGACGCTGAAAGCGTCGGCCGCTGCGCAAAGCGGGATTGCGGTTGAGCGTCTGCGCACGGCGCAAGGCCAGGTCACTTTTCTCGATACCACAGAGATTTCTTATACCGAATTGGGATAGGCTGCGGCGAAGATTGAACCAATTTTCAAGGTAATGATACGTCCGGCAAGCGATTGGAAAGTAATTGGCAAGATACTGCAAAAATTATATATTTTTGCAAAGTCAACGGGTTTGCAAAGCTATGAAATAGATTTGCAAATAGACGGAATGTTGCTGGCGGCTGTGCGCTGCAACCCGTGCAAGGGTGGTGCCCTGTTGCATTCCGATACCAATACCGCACTGACCCTGCGCGGGGTAAAGCGGATCGTTCCGGTGACAAACGGTGTTGCGGTCATTGCAGAAAACAGCTGGTATGCGATGCAGGCCCTGGACGCGGTGATCTTTGAGTGGGGTGACGCGCCTTATCCCGATAATCAGGAGGCCCATTGGGCGGCGGTTGCGCAGTCATTTACCGCCGAAAATCTGGACCGGGTCTGGCGCGATGATGGCGACGTTACATCCATACTGAAGACCGGCCAGGACATCGACGTGGAATATCGCGCGCCCTATGTGGCGCACCAGCTGCTTGAACCATTATCCGCAGTCGTACGCGTGACGGAACGGAGCGCCGATGTTTGGGCAGCGCATCAGATGCGGCGCTTTGTGCAGCAGCGGGTGGCCGAAACGGCCGGGCTAAAGCCGCAGCAAGTGCGGTTTCACAACCAATTTGCCGGAGGCAGCTTCGGGCACCGGTTGGAGTTCGACAATATCGACCGGGCCACCGAAGTGGCGATGCAGATGAAAGGGATCCCGGTCAAGCTGATCTTCAGCCGCGAAGAAGATTTCGCGCAGGATTACCCGCGCCAGATCGCAATGGCGCGGGCGCAGGGACGCGCGCAGGGCGGGCAGGTCGAAACGCTTGATTTGCACATCGCCCCCCCTTCCGCCACGCGCAGCCAGATGGGGCGGGTCGGCTTGCCTATGCCGGGACCAGATGTGCAACTTGAGGCGGGCGCCTGGAATGCACCCTATGGCCTCGCGCATTTCAGGGTGTCCGCCTATACGGTGCCGGAATTGCGCCCGACCAGTTCATAGCGCTGGGTCGGCGCGCCCACGGCGGGGTTCTTTGGCGAATGCGCTTTGGATGAGGTGATCCATGCCGCCGGGGCCGATCCGCTGTTGGAACGCCTGCGTCTGGTCAATGATCCAGGCGCGAAGGCAGTGTTGCAGGCCGTCGCCGAAATGTCGGGTCGGGGTGCGCCTCTGCCAGCAGGACGCGGGCGCTTGTGACCTCTTTCGAGGTGCCTGTGGCGCAGGTCATTGAGGTGACCCAAACCGGCGAGGCCATCCGCATTGACCGCGTTTTTCTGGCCGCCGATGTGGGTCTTGTCGTGGATCCGGTCAATTTCGAAAATCAGGTCCAGGGTGGTGTGATCTGGGGGTTGGGTCATGCGATCAACTGCGAAATCACAATTCAAGACGGGCGTGCCGGGCAGAGCAATTACCACGCCATCGAGGTGGTGCGGTTTTATCAGCCCCCCGAAATCATCGTCAGGGCCATTGAAGGGGGCGGAAAAATCCGTGGTATCGGCGAGCCGCCCGTTCCGCCCGCAGCCCCGGCGCTGGCGAATGCGATCTTTGCCGCGACCGGCAGGCGCATCCGGGAAATGCCTCTTAACCGGCATATTGATTTCATCTGATGTGGGCCTTTTGCAAAGCACCCTATTAATGCTATCGCGGTGAAGACCGCGCGGCATGCTGTGGCGGCGCAGACAGGAGAGCACAGGCATATGGATTTTTCGGCAAGCGAAGAACAAAACGCAATTTTCGACATGGCCTATGCCTTTGGGCAGGAGCATATCGCCCCGTTTGCGCGCGCGTGGGAAGCGCAGGGCACCATCCCAAAAGAGCTCTGGTCCAAAACGGCTGAGTTGGGGCTTGGTGGCATCTATGTCAGCGAGGAATATGGCGGCTCGGGGCTCAGCCGTCTGGACGCGACGCTGGTGTTTGAAGCGCTTTCCATGGCCTGTCCCGCGGTCGCCTCGTTCCTGTCGATCCACAACATGTGTGGCGGCATGATCGACAAGTTTGGCAGTGAAGAAAGCAAGACCAAATGGTTGCCGCAACTCTGCGCCATGGAGAAGATTTTTTCCTATTGCCTGACCGAGCCCGGTTCGGGATCGGACGCCTCAGCCCTGCGCACACGGGCGCAGCGAAGCAACGAAGGATACATATTGAACGGCACCAAGGCTTTCATTTCGGGCGGGGGCTATTCGGATGCTTACCTCAGCATGGTGCGCACTGGGGAGGACGGCCCCAAGGGTATTTCGGCGATGATCATCGAGGCTGGGTGTGACGGGCTGTCTTTCGGGGCCTTGGAGGAGAAAATGGGCTGGCGCGCACAGCCCACGGCGCAGGTGCAGTTTGATGCCTGCAAGGTGGCGTTTGAAAATCTGGTCGGGGAGGAAGGTCGCGGCTTTGCCTATGCGATGGCCGGGCTTGATGGCGGGCGGTTGAATATCGCGGCCTCTGCACTTGGTGGGGCGCAATTCGCGCTGGATGCGGCACTTGGGTATGCACGCGAGCGCAAGGCATTTGGTAAATCCATTGACCAGTTTCAATCGCTGCAATTCAAACTGGCGGATATGGAGGTCAAATTACAGGCGGCCCGTGTGTTCCTGCATCAGGCGGCCTGGAAGTTGGATAAGGGCGCTGTGGATGCGACGAAATTCTGCGCCATGGCCAAGGTTTTCGTGACCGATGTCGCCTTTGAGGTGGCAAATGATGCGCTGCAAATCCACGGCGGATATGGGTATCTGGCGGATTATGGTATCGAAAAAATCGTCCGGGACCTGCGGGTTCATCAAATCCTCGAGGGCACAAATGAGATCATGCGCCTGATCGTATCGCGCCAGCTCATTTTGGATCACGCGTCCTGAACGCTGCCGCTGCGCGTAAAAATCCCTCCTGCCTTAAGCCTCGCTTCATATTTTTTTGCGATACCCTTTGCCAGACATATTTAGTCGGCGGCGTGTCGATTTTTTTGAACTATTGGCACGGGAAATCAATATGGCAGTGAGTTTTTCACACGATTCACAAATAGGCGGCGATTCTCCCAAAAGGGTCTTGATCGTGGACGATTCGCGGGTCATGCGCGCTTGGTTGCGAACCGTTATATCCGGTGATCCGCGTCTCGAAGTTGTGGGGGAAGCGGAGGATGCGGTGCATGCGCGAGATTTTCTCA
This sequence comes from Roseobacter fucihabitans, assembly GCF_014337925.2. Taxonomy (NCBI): domain Bacteria; kingdom Pseudomonadati; phylum Pseudomonadota; class Alphaproteobacteria; order Rhodobacterales; family Roseobacteraceae; genus Roseobacter; species Roseobacter fucihabitans. The sequence goes on from NZ_CP143423.1 coordinate 1,037,010, forward strand.
TGGCCCACCCTGCGGATGTCCTGACGCTCGACATCGAGATGCCGGGCATGAGCGGTCTTGATTTTCTGACGCGCCTGATGCGTGCGCGGCCCATGCCGGTCGTGATGATGTCAAGCCTGACGGCGGCGGGGAGTGATGCGGCAATCCAGGCGCTATCGCGCGGGGCTATTGATTGCATGGTCAAACCGTCCAAGAGTTTTGGAGAAGAATTGACAGCAGATATTTGCGAACGCGTTTACCACGCCGCCTGTACGCGTCCCTCACAATTGCAGACGCGCTTGCAGGCGAGCGGTGTCGCTGCATCCATACCGGCTGCACAAGCGCGCAATGCCGCCCCCTGTCGGAATGGGTCAATCATTTTGATCGGAGCCTCCACCGGCGGTGTGGCTGCGCTTGAAACCGTCTTGCCGGCGTTGGACCCAGACGGTCCACCCGTCGTGATAGTGCAGCATATGCCTGGAAATTTTCTGGTTAGTTTCTCAGAGAGGTTAAACAGGCAGATGCATCAGCGTGTCTATTTGGCCAATGAGGAAACGCCTTTGAGCCGGGGCGACATCGTTCTTGCGCCCGGCAATGATCGACACACGCAATTGTTGCGGCGAGGGGGGATTTGGGGGGTTAAGTTTGCGCCCAATGATCCACCTGCGCTGCATTGTCCGGCTGTGAATATGTTGTTCTCCTCCGCAGTGGGGGAGGCAAAGCATGTAACGGCAGCACTCCTTACGGGGTTGGGTCAAGATGGGGCCGAAGGGCTTTTGGCGCTTGCAGAGGCAGGCGCTTCAACCTTCGGACAAGATGAAGGCACTTGCGTGATTTATGGCATGCCACGTGCTGCAAAAGCGATTGGTGCTGTGCAGCGCGAGCTTGCGCTGGACAAAATTGGTCATGCCGTCAAAGAAAGCGCTGCAAAGCGCGGCAGAATGAAACGATAGGGCGAAGAGGCTGAAATTGATGCAAAACTCACGTCATCATATTACGCAAGGCGAGCAGGCAGTTAGCAATGATCCGGACTTCGTGATCAGCACCTTGCTGGGGTCATGTGTGTCATGTTGTTTATGGGACCCTGACTCTCAAGTTGGTGGTATGAACCACATGCTGCTGACCACCAGTTCAGCGGAAAACGGTGTGTGCAATCTTGTCGGTATCAACGCTATGGAGCTGTTAATAAACGAAATTCAGAAAAAAGGCGGTCAAAGGAACAGGCTGCGCGCAAAGGCCTTCGGGGGCGCGCAAATGGTGTCTGGCTTGAGTGAGATTGGCAGGCAGAACAGCGAATTTATTCTCCGTTTTCTTCAACAGGAGGGCATTCAATGTGAAGGGCATTCGTTGGGGGGGGAAACTGCGCGCCACATCATGTTTTGGCCTGCTAGCGGTCGCGTAATGCTCAAAATTCGCAGCGATGCACCCACCGAGACCATCTCGCAAGTTAAAGCGCCTGCTACTGCGGGTAATGATCTAGAGTTGTTTTAGTATCCACTTATTGGTCTAAACCCTCTGTGATATTTGGATTTTCAGAGAATAACTGAGCACTTAAAGCGTTTTGCATTTAATCTGAGGCATACTGGCGATCATCCGCATCAACCTATTGGGCTATTACTGACTAGCATTCAATTCGCGGGCCACACTTCGGAATTGGTCTAGTGCAGCTTCAAGGTTTTCGACGATCTCCGCTGCCAACACATCCGGCTCTGGAATGTTCTCTATGTCTTCAAGGCTATCGTCTTTCAACCAAAATAAGTCTAGGTTGAGCTTATCTCTTGCCGCCAATTCTTGATAATCAAACTTCTGGAAGCGTTCCGTTTCCTTGCGGTCTCGATAGCACTGGACGAACTCGTCGAAATCCCCCTTAGACAGCCGCTTTGTTTTCAAAGTTTTATGAATGTTTGTGCGATAGCCATAGACCCAAAGTGCCTTGGTCTGAACATCACGGGATGCAGGACGTTTGTCGAAAAACAAGACGTTTGCTTTGACCCCAGGACTATACCAAATACCTGTTGGAAGCCTTAGGAGCGTGTGAAAGTTGAACCCCTCCAAGAGCCGTTTGCGGATACCTTCACCAGCCCTTCCGGCCTCAAACAGGACATTGTCAGGCAGCACCACACCGGCACGGCCATTGGTTTCCATGACGGTCATGATGTGCTGCAAGAAGTTGAACTGCTTGTTCGAAGTGGTGAACTTGAAATCGTCACGTTCAAAGTCCTGATGCGCGACACGGTCACGATCTCGGTCGTCACAACAAAGGTGTCATGGTCGTCAATAACGCAATCAGGTTCGCCAGCGACTTCAATCTGTTGTTGCATGTATGTTCGGATGCCACCTTTGCGTCGGCACCAACATCTGCCCAGACCATTCCTTTCATCCTCACAAAGGCAAAATTCGATCTCATCGGGTCGGAGAGGTGACATGTTGATCAACGGAAGATATCGACCGACTGGCCGTAGGACGTCCAATTCAGGCTTATCCTCAGGTTTTTCGTAAGTGATCTTTCGGAAGACAGGTTCAAGCAACTCGATTTCTCGCTTCGCGGGAGACCAATGACTTGCATCAAGCCCTTCGAGAAGTTCATCTTCCATCCAAGCAACAAATGCATTGGCTTTGATAGGGTTGAAGTTCTTCGTCTTGCCATCGGCAAAGACCATGATTGCCCTAGGGCTGATGAAAGAGCCACGATTACGGCGGCCATCGGTGAACCTGAAAGAGGTGTCTTTGACCTTGATGATGTCAGGATGGTCAAGCCTCTTTAAGCTCCGACCAGTATTACCGGTTTCGTTGGTGTTCGTGCCAAGCAGTTCAACAACATCAGATGCAGGGAACCAGATGTTTCCATTGGTCTTGATGAAATCGACAGTTTTGTCGCTATCAAAATCATTGTAGATGGCAACATCATGTTCATAATCATCAGTGAACAAGGCAGCACCACCATCATCGACACTGTTGTCCATGTTCGGTCCTTTCTTAAACTATAAGGGTAATGACGGGTATTTTTTGACGGGTATCTCGATCAGCGTCAGCGCCAGTGGGTCTTCGCCGATGGCAGGGCGGACTATCGGAGGTCTGTGTCAACTTGCGAAAACTACAGACTACACCCCTTGGCAGACATGCGCTCTCACACACCCTCCCCAGCAACCGTTAATGTCCCCTCAAAGAGGCCGTGAAAGAACTGCCAGAAGTAAACATCACGGGCCTGCCCCAAGAACTGAACCGTCATCGCTAGCCACAGCGTTGGGTATCCAGCCCGGTTCCCTCGCGGGGCCACTCAGGTTCGGTTCTTTAGGGCTAGTATGAGGGTTATTGTGCTAAACCGCCTTTCTCTATAAGTGCCTTGATGCCCTCGTCGCCCTTTCGTCAGGGCTATGGTGGGGGTTATTGGTTACAAGCGGTCTCAAGTCGCTGCTGTTGTCCCATTGAGAATGCGATAGACCGATTGCCTGCTAATACCCAGCCGTCTGGCGATCTCCGCTGGACCGACGCCTTCCTCTCGAAGCTGCCGGACTTTAATGCACCGGACTGCTATCGTTCCCGACACCGTGAAGATATAGGTTCATCGCGGCCAACCTGACCACCTCATCGACGATATCGACGCCATTAAAGGTGGTGGTCCGAAGCGCCCTGAGCTTTTCGCGATCTTGGCTTTGTCCCTTCATGTGATCGTAGGCTGAAAGCAGAAAGCCGCCGGTGCCGCACGCAGGGTCACTGACGGTTTCGCCAATCTTGGGGTCTACACATTTGACGATTGTTTCGATAACGGGTCGGGGTGTGAAGTATTGGCCTGCACCGGATTTCACCTCGGATGCGTTGCGCTCCAACAGGCCCTCGTAAATCTCGCCCTTCACATCGACGCCGATGCCTATCCAAGGCCCTTCCTTGTCGATCAGGGACACCACACGGGTCAGCTTGGCGGGGTCGCTCAGTTTGTTCTGAGACTTGCCGCATTTCAAGCGCAAGCTGATGGCGGTATCGCGAGAATTGTATCTGGAGCATAGCTGGGACATGCCCCGCGGGTTTGACGATAGACAGCAGCGCGACCCCAATCGCTTCACCCATGCGGAGGCCGGGCAAGCCAAACGGGCCAAACGGGATACCGTCGCGCTCAAGAAAATGTTTCGGGCGTGCTGGGATGGCGCTGACAATCAGCAAGCCTTTGCAGCAGCACTTGCCGATCAGGGATATGCCCTCGCCCGGGGCAATCGGCGGGGGCTTGTCGCGGTTGATGCCGATGGCAA